>NZ_CALUYG010000003.1 GCF_944324935.1 uncultured Desulfovibrio sp.
TGTAGAGGGGCCAGCCCCTCTCACCCCCTGCCCCCCGCCGGGAGGCGACCCGGCCCGGATGCCGGGCAAAAAACGGCAAGCCGAAGCGGGGTCACGACAAAAAACATTCATCCCCCCTGCCCCCCGGCCCGTCGCCGGGCCGTCCCGTCCTGATCGCGCCACGCGACCAGCCGCCTTGCGTCCGCCGCCTTGGGCAGCTTTTGCCGTTTTGCCGCTGAAAAATCGGGGATTTGGGCAAGGAAAAAATTTCCACCGGCAAATGACAACTTTCAACATGCTGAAATAAAACAGTTTTTATATTTTGGCACGCGAACTGCATTAAAGTGGGCACAGCTTAACTAATAACCACCGCAGGAGGTGTCCCATGTCTTTGGTCGTTAATCACAACATGATGGCTATGAACGTTGCGAGGAACCTGAATGCCCATTACGGCAATCTGTCTACCTCGACGCAGCGTCTTTCTTCCGGTCTCCGCATCAACAGCGCGGCTGACGATGCCGCCGGTCTGGCTGTCAGCGAACTCCAGCGTGCCGATATTGCAACCCTGCAACAGGGCTCACGCAATGCAAACGATGCTATTTCCCTGATTCAGGTTGCCGACGGCTCCCTGGGCATCATCGACGAAAAGATCATCCGCATGAAGGAACTGGCGGAACAGGCCGCTACCGGTACCTATGACTCCACCCAGCGCCTCATGATCGAATCCGAATATCAGCAGATGGCTTCGGAAATCACCCGCATCGCCAACTCCACGGACTTCAACGGCATCAAGCTGCTCGACGGCACCCTGTCCGCTCTGGATCGGGCCGACGGCAAGATCCACGACGGCTCCGGCATGACCAGCATCGGCGCCCTGAAGGTCCACTTCGGCACCTCCAATGACTCGGCGGAAGACTACTACTACGTCGTGATCGGCGATTCCACCGCCTCCGCTCTCGGTATCGGCAACCAGGCCTACCAGATCGTGAACGGCGAAAAGCAGCTGCGCGACGGCGGCACCGTGTCCACCCAGGAAGCCGCCCAGAAGGCCCTGAACGCCCTGAACCAGGCCATCATTTCCAAGGACAAGATTCGCGCGCACCTTGGCGCCATGCAGAATCGCCTTGAAAACACCATTTCCAACCTGAACATCCAGGCTGAAAACCTGCAGGCCGCCGAATCGCGCATCCGCGACGTGGACGTCGCTACGGAAATGACCGAATTCACGCGCCAGCAGATCCTTACGCAGAGCGCCGTGGCCATGCTCGGCCAGGCCAACTCGCTGCCTCAGATGGCTCTGCAGCTCATCGGCGGCTAAGCCATCTTTACATAGGCTGTGGCAGACCAAAGACGGGAGGTCCGGGGGGAATGTCCCCCCGGACCGGAACGGAAAAGGGTGTGTCGCGGGCCGTCGGTCGCCCACGTTCCATGCCGTGCATGGCAGGCGACGTGACAAGATGGTCGATATTACCGGGCCGTCGCCTGCGGCGGGACTTGCTCCGCCTCCAGCGCCAGACGCGCGGCCTCCTGTTCAGCCTTTTTGCAACTCGTGCCGCAGGCGGCATATTCCCTGCCGTCCGGCAGGCTCACCACCACCTCGAACACCTTGGCGTGTTCCGGTCCGTGGCTGGCCAGCAGGCGATAGAGGGGACGATCCCTGTAACGCTGTTGCATGATCTCCTGAAGGAGCGTCTTGAAATCCTTGTGCCGGGGGGAAGCGTCTTCCCGCTTCGGCCAGAGTGGAGAAAACAACTTGCGGACGCACGCATGGGCCGCCGCGAAGCCGCCGTCCTCATAAACGGCGGCGAGCACAGCCTCAAAGGCGTCACTCAGTACGGTATCACGATCTCTCCCCCCCTGCCGTTCTTCTCCGCGCCCCATGAAAAGCGCTCGCCCCAGATCCAGACTCCTCGCCAGCCGGGCAAGGCTCGGCGTGCTCACAAGCTGCGAACGCAGACGCGTCAATTCCCCCTCGCGCAGCCGCGTGAATCGCTCAAAGAGCTCCTTGGAAACGGCCAGTTCAAGCACGGCATCTCCCAGAAATTCCAGACGTTCATTGTGCTGGCGCAGCGATCCTCCCTCGTTTGCCCAGGAGCTGTGCGTCAGGGCCAGCGCCAGCAGGGAACGGTTCGCAAAGCGATAGCCCAGCGCCCTTTCCAGACGCCCGGCCACGACCTCATCCAGCATGTGCACCGAATTTTTTTTCATGGGCAGACGGTAGCTCAAGCCCTTGCCGCTGGCAACAAAAAGCCTTGACACATGCCCGCGCAACGTCTATTTGCTTGACAGCCACGACAGCGGAAGAGCTTCCCTCCCGCTGCCGGCATCGCGTTTTTCCGGGCGGCGCGCCTCCGCGTCATGAGGGGCTTTTTGCCTGCCCCGCATGTCCCGCCTGACGGCCGTACCCGGCGTGCACTCTCTGGCGGATGCTTCCGCCGTCTTCGAGGAGAAACTCATGGCCTACGATATCCGACTGATGAAGCTTGTCACCGGCGAACTGGTCATCGGCAAATATGATGCCGACAAGGACTGCCTCAATGAGACCGCCATCATCCAGAGCATCCCCACGCAACAGGGCATGCAGATGATGATCCTCCCCTACGGCTACCCCTTTGAACCCAACTTCGAAGGGACCATCGAGGGCAAGCATTTCCTGTACCGCTATGTCGATACCCCCAAGGAAATGCAGGACAAGTACATTGAAGCCAGCACCAACCTCACGGTGGCCGGCGGTCTCGGCAAGCTCAAGTTCGGCGGCGGCCCCGCCCCCACCTCCGGCGGTCTGGTGACGCCGTAACTCACGTCCGCGCCGTTCCCGCGCCGGTCCGCCGGAAGGGCGCAGAAAGGGAGAGCTCTCCCGTTTGCTGATCCGGGGCGGTGGCAACCGCCCTTTTTTCATGCCTCTTTCAGCCCGGAAATCCCATGCGACAACTGCTTCCGCTCCTGCCCCGCCCCAGCCGCCATGTCGGCATCGAAGAAGGCGCTTGCCGCAAATCGCCCGAATCGGTCAGCCTGCGGGTCGCGCTGGCCTTTCCCGATACCTATGACGTCGGCATGTCCTATCTGGGGCAAAAGATTCTGTACGGCATCGTCAATGCCCGCGAAAACTGGTGGGCCGAGCGCGTCATGGCCCCGGACCGGGAAAGCGGCGATATCCTGCGCCGTCACGCGGCCCCGCTCTGCACGCTGGAATCCGGGCTGCCCATCGGCAGGGCGGACTGTGTCTCCTTCTCCATCACCAATGAGCTTTGCTACACCAATGTGCTGTACATGCTGGATCTGGGCGACATCCCCCTGCACCATGCGGACAGACCCGACGACCTGTCCGCCTGTCCGCTGATCTTCGCGGGGGGCGGCGCGCTGCTCAGCGCCGAGCCGCTGGTCCCCTTTCTGGATTTCTGCGTGCTGGGCGACGGCGAAGAGACCCTCGTGGACGTGCTCGACCTGCTGGAAAAGGCCAAGGCCGCGGGCTGGGGCCGCGCGCGCTACCTCGAGGAAGCGCGCCACATCCCCGGCGTCTATGTGCCGTCCTTCTTCACGCCGCGGGCGGACGGCAGCCTGCACCCCCGCTTTGCCGATCATGCCCGCCCCGCCCGCCGTATCGTGGCCGACCTCGACAGCGCGCCCTACCCCGTGGAACAGGTAGTGCCCGTGGGCGCGGTGCACAACCGCCTCTCGCTGGAGATAGCCCGCGGCTGTACGCGCGGCTGCCGCTTCTGCCATGCGGGCATGGTGTACCGCCCGGTGCGGGAACGCTCGCTGGACAACATCGCCCGCCTGCTGGAAGACTGCCTGAACAAGACGGGTTACGACGAGATCTCCTTCCTCTCCCTGTCCACCGGGGATTTCTCCGCCCTGAAGACGCTCTCCAACCGGGTGCTTGACCGCTGCGTCCATGAACAGGTCAGCCTTTCCCTGCCGTCGCTCAGGGTCGGCTCCATCGATGACGACATCATGCGCCGCATGGCCGACATCCGCCGCACAGGCTGCACCCTAGCCCCGGAGGCGGGCAGCCAGCGCCTGCGCGACGTCATCAACAAGGGCGTCAGCGAGGAACAGCTCCTCCTCCATGTGCAAAAACTGCTGGAATACGGCTGGCGGCAAGTCAAACTCTATTTTATGATCGGCCTGCCCACGGAGACCGACGACGACCTGCTGGCCATCGCCGACCTCTGCCGCAAGGTACGCGACGCCGCCGGACGCGGCAATCCGCGCCTTCAGGTCACGGCGGCCCTCTCCCCCTTCGTGCCCAAGCCCTTCACCCCCTTCCAGTGGGTGGAACAGATCGGCATGGAGGAGATGGAACGCCGCGTCCGCCTGGTGCGCGAGGCCTTCAAGGGCCAGAAGTTCCTCAAGCTGCGCTGGCATGAACCGTCCATGAGCCATCTGGAAGGCATCCTCTCCCGCGCCGGGCGCGAACTGGCCCCGGTGGTGGAGGCCGCCTACCGCAAGGGGGCCATCTTTACGAGCTGGGTGGAAGAGTTTTCCCTCGCGCCGTGGTATGAAGCGCTGGCGGAGAACGGACTCGATCCCGCCGCGTACATCGCCGCCCGCCCCCAGGACGCGCCCCTGCCCTGGGATCATCTGGAAGCCGGCATCTCGCCCGACTTCCTGCGCCGCGAATGGGAGCGGGCCCAGGCCGCAAAAGTGACCGACGACTGCCGCTACGGCGCCTGCCGTGCCTGCGGAGCCTGCGACACCCCGGCCCGACCCTCACGCCTGCCCCATGCCGGCATACCCACGGATGGCGGCCCCCTGCACCGCAACCGCCTCATCTTCAGCCAGCGGGATCAGAGCGCCCACCAGCCGCACCGGGACGCCGAAGGACGCATCATCTGCCGGGAACGGGAAAAGAAACCGCCGCGGATAGCGCCGGAGCTCACCGTCAAGGCCGCGCAGTTTCGCGTCTGGCACAGCAAGACCGACGGCTGCGCCTACCTGAGTCAGCTTGAACTGCAATCCCTGCTGGAACGCGCCCTGCGCCGCGCCCGCCTGCCCATGAGCTTCTCGCAGGGTTTCCATCCGCTGCCGCTTATGAGTTTCGGGCGTGCCCTGCCTGTGGGCGTGGAGAGCCGCGCCGAATGGTTCGCCATCACCCTGCGCGAACCGCTCGCCGCGGCGGAAGTGGCCCGGCGGCTGCGGGATGTCCTGCCCCCCGGCATGGACATCCTGCATGTGGAAAGCGTGGACGGCAGCCGGCGTACGGAGCAGTCCGTGCGCGAGACCTTCCGCCTGAGCGTGGACGGCGTGGACGGCGCGACCCTTGCCGAGGTCTTTGCCCGCTTCGCCGGCGAGCCTGAACATCCGCTGACCCGCGAGACCAGGAAAGGCCCGCGCACGGCGGACATCCGCCCCCTGCTCGGCCCGTGGGCGCAGGACGGCGATGCCGTGACATTCACTCTGGATTGGACTACGCTGTATCTCTCTCCGGCAGTCTTCTGTCTGGAGGTCCTGGCCCCGCTCGGCGAGGCCGGCAGCCTGCGCCCGGTCATGCATCTTTGCAAGACGGAACAGCACTTCGCCGCCGATCCCCGCCGGGGGAAATCCGCCGGGAACCTGTGACGGCAGACGCCGTGCGGCGTCCCCCTCAGGGAAACGGATCCAAGGAGGATAACGGAAATGTCCCGCAATGTGACGGAAACATGGTTCTTTTACGGCGACTCGCTGACCCTCGGCGTCAATGACGACGCCATGCGGGGCGGCTGGGTCGGCCGGCTTGCCCGCATGGGCGGCGCGGCGGGCCTCTATGCCCTGCCGCCGGCAACCTTCTATAACCTCGGCGCACGCCGCCATACGGTCGCTGACGTGAAAGCCCGCTGGAAGCGGGAGTGGGACGCCCGTCAGCTCCCCGGCATTTCGCCGCATATCGCCTTCTGCGCCGGCGTGGTGGATATGGTGCCCGCCGACGGCAAGCCCGTCGCCGACGTCTGCGCCACCATGCTGGCCATGCTGCGTGAAGCGGCCGCCCTTGCGCCGGTCCTGCTCATCAGCGTGCCCCCGGTGGCCGATCCCGGCGTGACGGCCCGCATCGCCGACCTCAATCGCGCCTATGCCGCCCTGTGCGCCGAACAGGGATTCGGCTGGGCCGACGTCTTTGCCACGCTGAGCGAGTCGGCCGTCTACATGCAAAGCCTCCGCGACGGTACCCACGCCGCGCCGGAAGGCTGCGCAGTCATGGCTGAGGCCCTTTTTGCCCTGCCGTCAGTGCAGGCCTTCCTGACCCCGCAACACTAGGACATAGGCATGGGTTCCTGTCAGCCCTTTGAAGATGATGCCCCGTTCGCCGACAAGGTGAAAACGCTGGAAGACGACGAACTGCTGGAGATCTGGGAAGAGACCCAGCAACTTGCAGGCCTGCTTTCCCAGCAGATCAAGGCCGAGCTGCCGCTGGCCCCGGAATATGAGCAGCTCATCGTCGCCGAACTGCAATTGCGGCACGGCCGCCGCCTCTACGCCGGCGGTATGCGAAAATAGGCCGCGCCTCTTCCCCGCCGCAGGAAAGCCCCCGCCGCACATCGTGCCGGGGGCTTTCTTGCGAACGTGCGCTCCCGCCTGCCCGGGAGCCCCATGCCGCCAGACGTCCCCACACTTGCCGGCGACCATGCCGCATGACAGCAAAAAAAAATTTTTGCTGGACATCACTTTCTTGTGGCGCTATGATTTTTTAACAGTCGGGAAATCTCTTCCCGACCTTTCCCTTTTTGTCCTCCCACATATCAACCGGAAGTGGATGCCTATGTTTACCGCCGGTGAGCTCGTCGTTTATCCCGCGCAAGGGGTAGGAGAGATAGAACGCGTCAATAATCAGCAAATAGGCGGCGTCGCGTGCGAGCTGTATATCGTGCGTATCCGCGCCAACAACATCACGCTCATGGTCCCGGTGGCCAATGCGACCAATGTGGGGCTGCGCCCGCTCATCGCCGCCGAGGAGGCTCGCCGCATCTGGGGATCCCTCCAGTCCGAAACGCAAAAAAACATCCATACGGGCCAGAACTGGAACCGCCGCTTCCGCGAATATTCCGAACGTCTCAAGAGCCCCGACCTTGGCGTGGTGGCCGAAGTGCTGCGGGAACTTTTGCTCATCAGCCGGCAGAAGGACCTTTCCTTCGGGGAACGCCGCCTCCAGGAGCAGGCCATGAGCCTTGTCACCGGCGAGATCGGTGAAGTGCTCAAGCTGGATGAACATGCCCTGCGTGATGACCTCCTCCAACGCTATGCGCCGGCGTCCTCAGTGCCGGAAGCCGCCACCTGCTGATCCCCCCTTCCGTCAGCCGCACCGCCGCCGCAACGGCGTCTTGTCCGACGCCCGCGTAAAAAACCTGTTTTTTCCCTTGCCTTTTTTCCTGACTTACGCTAATCGCAAGGCACACATCTTTTTTGTTTTATCCCCTGCGATCCCCTCTGTCACATCAGACGACACCCATCGTGCCGTATTCCCTGTCATAATCTCATGGAAAAAAAACCTCGTAAGCCCGTTCGCAAAAAAAAGGCCGAGCCGGAACTCCTGTCCGACAGCACCCTGAGTCTTACCGATCTCAAAACCCGCAGCATGCAGGATCTCATGGAACTGGCGGAAAAATACGAGATCGAGAATGCCAGCTCCATGCGCAAACAGGAGCTCATCTTTGCCCTGCTGCAAAGCTGCGCCTCACAGAACGGGGCTATCTTCGGGGACGGCGTGCTGGAGATACTGCCCGACGGCTTCGGTTTTCTGCGCTCCCCCTTATGCAGCTACATGCCGGGCCCGGACGATATTTACGTCTCCCCTTCGCAGATACGGCGGTTTTCCCTGCGCAAGGGGGATGTGGTCTCCGGGCAGATACGCCCGCCCAAGGAAGGGGAGCGCTACTTCGCCCTGCTGAAAGTCACTGAGATCGGTTTTGAATCACCGGAAAACGCCAAAAATCTCGTCCTCTTCGACAACCTCACCCCCATTTATCCCGACCGTCAGCTCGTCATGGAAAATGGGGACAAGAACCTCTCCAACCGGGTCATCGACCTCATGGCCCCCATCGGCTGCGGACAGCGCGGCCTCATCGTCGCCCCGCCCCGTACCGGCAAGACAGTCCTGCTGCAATCGCTGGCCAATGCCATCAACGCCAACAATCCTGATGTCTACCTCATCGTCCTGCTCATCGACGAACGCCCCGAGGAAGTCACCGACATGGAACGCACGGTCAAAAAGGCCGAAGTCGTGAGCTCCACCTTCGACGAACCGCCGCAACGTCATGTGCAGGTCTGCGAAATGGTGCTGGAAAAGGCGAAACGCCTGGTGGAGCGCAAGCGGGACGTGGTCATCCTCCTCGACTCCATCACCCGTCTCGGGCGCGCCTTCAATACGGTCACTCCCTCTTCGGGCCGCGTACTCTCCGGCGGTCTGGACGCCAATGCCCTGCAGCGCCCCAAGCGCTTTTTCGGCGCGGCCCGCAATATCGAAGAAGGCGGCAGCCTGACCATCATCGCCACGGCCCTCATCGACACCGGCTCCCGCATGGACGAAGTGATCTTCGAAGAGTTCAAGGGCACCGGCAACATGGAGATCTATCTCGACCGTCATCTGGCCGAAAAGCGCGTCTTCCCGGCCATCGACATCAACCGCACCGGCACGCGCAAGGAGGACCTGCTCCTGCCGGAAGACGTGCTCAACCGGGTCTGGATCCTGCGCAAGATCCTTGCGCCCATGTCCCCCATCGACAGCATGGAATTCCTGCTGGACAAGATGCGGGGCACCAAGTCCAACAAGGATTTTATGAACGCCATGGGCAAGTAGCACTCTTTGGTGTGCAGTGGTGCATGGAACACCCGCCACGCGGTATTACGCTGTCAGCCTCTCCAGTCGGGAAAAATCGGGAAAATTGCAGCACGACAATATATGGAAGGAGGATTAATTTATGAAACCCATTATATTTTCGGAGGATGTAAAAAAAGTACTCGATATGATTCCCGTTGCCATAGTTGAGATTTCTTTCGGTGAGGGGATCACCCGTGATGCCAATAATGCCAATAATGCTTTTTACGCATTAACGGGCAGCACGCGCGAACAGTACATGGAAGAAGAATTAAGCGGAAATCCGCGCAATATTCTCCACCCCGATGACCTGGTTCCCGTTTTTGAAGCATTCAAAACCCATGCTGAACAGAAAGAAAGTTTTGATATCCAGTATCGCGTTATACATATGGATGGCAGCACGGTCTGGCTTGGTGTTCATGCCGCATACATGGGAACCAACGACGGAAAAGCCACGTTCCTTTGCACGATGCAAGTCATTACAAAAGAGAAAAGAAACCACGCCAAGCTCAGATACTATGTGTTACGTGATGCCGCATTCAAAAGTATGACGGAAAACATATATATGGAGTACAATTTAGCAACTGATTATATCGTTTTTTCAGGAAAATGGAATACTATCATGCGTAATAATACTTTTACTCGAGTTTTGGATAGCAACCTTGAAGATTTTCACTTTCTTCCTGAAAAATCAAAAAAAATATTTTTTTCCATATTGCAGCGAAAAAGCTATAAACAGAACATGCAGAAATCTTCTTCAATAAAATTTCTTACAAAGAGAAATGAAGAAATAGTATACTCCGCAAAAAGTGTCCACATTTCTCCGTCATTTATTCTCGCGGTGTTCAGTCCCCAAAAATACATAGAGCAGATTTAGAGAATTTTCGACATGCGTTTTGTTATGAAATCATGAATATTCCTTAAAATATAAGGTGAATAATTTTTCAATAATTTCCGCCAGTTAAACATAAAGATGGCCGATATTGTCCAGGTGTGAAGTACCCATGCCGTCTTGCATGGTTTTTTTCATTTTCCCTGACCATCTTTTTCGCAGGAAAAACGCTAAGGAAAAAGGAAGAGCGTCGCCAGTCCCAGAAAGAGGAAAAAGCCCGCGCCGTCGGTGATGGTGGTGAGGAAGATGCTGGAGGCCTGCGCCGGGTCGCGTCCCATAGCCCGGAAGATAAGGGGGATGGAGCCCCCGGCCACGGCCCCGAGCATCATGTCGCAAAACAGCGCTCCGGCCATGACCATGCCCACTTGCGGCACGCTGGTGAATATCCAGGCCCCCACAAAGGCCAGCAGGGCCATGATGACGCCGGTGAACAGGCCGATCTTGGCCTCGCGCAGCACGGCCAGCCAGGCTTTTTTCTGCTCGAAGCGGTCCGTCGCCAGTTGCCGGATCATGACGGCCAGGGCCTGCTGGCCGGTATTGCCGGCCTGATTGGCCACCATGGGCATGAGCACGGCCAGCGCGGCCATCTGGGCGATGCTCCCCTCGAACATGTAGACCACGGAAGCGGATAAGGCCGAATTGACCATGTTCACCACGAGCCAGGGCAGGCGCCTGACCACGCTTTGCAGCCACGGGGTGTCGACGCTTTCCCCGGGGTCCGCGCCCACCATGCCCTGCATGTCGGCGCTGGCCTCCTCGTGCATGATGTCCATGATGTCGTCGTAGGTGACGACGCCCATGATGTGTCCCTCGTGGTCCACAACGGGCATGGCCAGAAAGTTGTAGTGCGACAGCAGGCTGGCCACTTCGCCCTTGTCCATGTCGTAGGGGACGCTGACCACGCTCTGCCCGCGCACGGCGTCGCCCACCACGGTCCCGGGCCGGGCCAGCATGATGTCCCGCAGGGAAAGCACGCCGAGCAGGATGTCCGAAGCGTCCACCACATAGCCGTAGTAGGGACTTTCCTTGTCTTCCATCTCGCTGCGGATGTGGGCGATGGCCTCATCCACGGTCATGTGCTCCTCAAGCAGGATGAGCTCGATGTTCATGACGCCGGCGGCGGAATCCGGGTCAAAGTTGAGCAGGTTGCGCAACTCTTCGGAATCTTCCTTGTCCAGCTTGCCGAGCAGGACGTCGCGATGATCCTCGTCCAGCTCGTCCAGCACGTCGGCGGCGTCGTCCGGCTCCATTTCGGCGATGATCTGGGCCGCCACGTCGGCATCAAGGTTTTCGAGCACGTCCACGGCCACGCTGCCGTCCAGCTCGGCCAGCGCCTCGGCGGCATCCTCCTTGGCCATATGGCGCAGGGCGCAGACCTGCTTTTCCAGCGTCAGATTTTCCAGATGATCGGCAAGATCGGCGGGATGGACGAATTCGGCGTCGATCTCGTCGCCGTCGTCCAGACAGAAGTCCGGCATGGCGTAGCGATGCGGCTCATCGGCCGGTTCGGTCTGTTGCTCCGGCGTCGCGGCCAGTGGCGGCGGCACGGCGGAAAAGGAGGCTGTCGCCGGATCCGCCGCGGATGTCCCGGTCCGCTGGTCAGGCGTCGCGGCCTTCGGGGCCGCGTCGTCGCCCTGCTGCGGCGCGCCGGTCCCGGGCCGGAAAGGAGCGGGACGGCTGCCGGCTGCCTGCCAGTCCTTATGATCGTGCATACCGCCCCCCTTTGTCGCCTGATGTTGTGAAAAACGTCCCAATTCCCGCCCGGCCTTGACGCAGGCGGACAGGAACTTTATCAAGGAAGCATCATCGGTCGCCATACGCTGCGGACGGCCAGACCACCACGGCCGGCTTGCCGGGACATGGGGTGAAGCCGTCGCGCGACCGTCGGGCATGACTTAGCACGCACCTATGACAGGGACAAGCAAATGTTGACGCCTTGGGCTACTTTTTTCTCCGGTCGCGGAGAAGTTTTTTTACGTCGCGCCGTGGAACTTGCGCTGGAAGAGGACGGCCCCGACCTGACGGCCGAGGGGCTCTTTTCTCCCACTGATCCCATGCGGGCCGTCATCCGGGCCAAGGAGGACACCCTTGTGGCGGGCCTGCCCGTCATGGCGGACGTCTTTGCCGCCATGCGGGCCGACACTGTCCGCTATACGCTGCTGGCCGGGGAAGGAGAGCGCGTCCCGGCCATGACGGAAGTGGCCGTCATGGAAGGGCCGGCCGTGGTCCTGCTCAAGGCCGAGCGCGTCATCCTCAATTTCGTCACGCATCTTTCGGGCATCGCCAACCTGACCGCGCGTTACGTCCGTGAGCTGGAAGGCACGGGCGTCCGCCTGCTGGACACCCGCAAGACGACGCCCTGCCTGCGCTGGCCTGAAAAGTATGCCGTTCTCGCGGGCGGCGGCTGCAATCACCGCCGGGACCTGACGGAAATGCTCATGCTCAAGGACAATCACATCGACGCCGCCGGCTCCATCGAACGCGCGGTGGAGAAACTGCGCTCCGTCTACTCCCCCTGTCCGCCCATCGAAGTGGAATGCCGCACGCTCGACCATGTGCGTGAAGCCGTGGCCGCCCGGGCCGACCGCATTATGATGGACAACATGCGCCCCCCGCTGCTGGGCGAGGCGCTGGCCCTCGTGCCGCCGTACATCGAGACGGAAGTCAGCGGCGGCGTGACCCTGGAAAACATCGGCGAACTGGCCCGTTGTTCCCGTCGCGCCCCGGACTTCATCTCCGTGGGACGCCTGACCCATTCCGCCGTTGCGGCGGATTTCAGCATGACCCTGCAACAGGGCCGGGCCTCCGGGCCCGCCCTTCCTTAAGGAAACCCGCATGCACGATACCGCTGCCGCCATCACCGCCCTCAAGTCCCGGCTTGGTTCCCGAGTCTGCATCATGGGCCACCACTACCAGAATGACGCCGTCGTGCGCCATTGCGACATCACCGGCGACTCGCTGGAACTGGCCCGCCGCGTGCCGGACATCACGGCCGACCATATCATCTTCTGCGGCGTTTACTTCATGGGCGAATCCGCCGTGCTGCTGGCCAAGCCCGGGCAAAAGGTCCATCTGCCCGCGCCCGACGCCGACTGCGCCATGTCCCTCATGTCGCCGGCCGAGAGCGCCCGCGCCGTCCTGCGCCAGCTGCACGACGGCGGCCGCCGGGTCATCCCGGTGGCCTACGTCAATACCACGCTGGCTCTCAAGGCCGTGGTGGGCGAATTCGGCGGCGCGGTCTGCACGTCCGCCAATGCGCGTACCATCATGCGCTGGGCGCTGGATCAGGGACGGGGCGTCCTCTTCCTGCCGGACCGCCACCTGGGCCGCAATGTCGGCAAACAGCTCGGCCTCGGCCCGGACGACTGGCATCAGCTGGAACTGGGGGCCGACGGCCTCTCCCCGGCGGAACAAGACCCCGCCCATCGTCTCTGGAAGACGCCGCTGCTGCTCTGGCCGGGCTGCTGCCCCATCCACGACCATCTGACCGTGGAGCAGATCGCCGCCGCCCGGGCGGCCCATCCCGGCTGCCTGGTCATGGCCCATCCCGAATGCCGGCCGGAAGTCATCGACCTGTGCGACGGGGCAGGCTCCACCTCCTTCCTCATCGACGAGGCCGCCCGCCTTGCCGCGGAAAAACCCGGCAGCACGCTCATCGTCGGCACGGAGACCAATCTCGTGGACCGCCTGGGCCAGCGGCACGCCGGGAGCTGCACCGTCCTGCCGCTGGGGCCGGCCATCTGCCCCGACATGGGCAAAGTGACCGAAGACAACCTCCTTTCCACGCTCCAGGCCATCGAGGCCGGCACGGCCGAGGCCCTGGAAGTGGATCCGTCTCTCTGCCCGCCGGCCCGTGAGACCCTGACCCGCATGCTGGACATCTGCGCCGCCTCCTGACGGCGTTGTGGACAAGGCGTCATCTTTGCGGGGCATTGCCCCCTTCCCCGCCGGAGCGGCCGAAACGCCGCTCCGGCACGAGCTTGTAACCGCCTGCGGGCATTGAGGGACGATCATGAGTCATTCCCGTTGTCATGTGCCGATCCTGATCATCGGGTCCGGCGTCGCCGGCTGCACGGTCGCGCTCACTCTGGCCGATGCCGGCCATGAGGTCCTGCTCATCAGCGCCGGGGAGAACCTCGGCCAGGGCAATTCCGAACTGGCGCAAGGCGGCATCATCTACCGAGCCGCCACCGATGATACGGATGCCGAAGCGCACGCCCTGGAACATGACATCATGGTGGCGGGCCATCGCTACAATTCCCGCTCGGCCGTGCGGCAGCTCTGCCGGCAGGGGCCCGTCTGCGTGGACGAGATGCTCCTCGAACGCGCCCGGGTGCAGTTCGACCGCAACCCGGACGGCAGTTTCAATCTGACGCGCGAGGGAGGGCACAGCGCGCCGCGCATCCTGCACAAGGCCGATTATTCCGGCAAGGCCATCATGGACGGCCTGACGGCGCAGGTGGCGGCCCATCCGCGCATCACCCGCCTTTTCCGGCGCGCCGCCATCGACCTGCTGACCAGCCGCCATCACGATCGCATCACCCAGTACCGCTACAGCATCACCAACCGCTGCCTCGGCGCCTATGTGCTCAATGAGGAGAGCGGCGAGCCGGAAACCATCCTGGCCGACTGGACGGTGCTCGCCACCGGCGGCGTGGGACAAGTGTTCCTGCACTCCACCAATGCCCCGGACTGTGTGGGCGCGGGCATCTCCATGGCCGCACGCGCCGGCGTGGCGCTGGCCAATCTGGAATTCATGCAGTTCCACCCCACCGCCCTTTACGAGGAACGCAGCAACCGCCGCCCCCTCATCACCGAGGCCATGCGCGGCGAAGGCGCGCGCCTGCTGGACGAAAAGGGCCAGCCCTTCATGCTGCGCCATGACAAGCGCGGCGACCTTGCCCCGCGCGACATCGTGGCTCAGGCCATGATGGAAGAGATGCTGCACAGCGGCTCCCCCTGCCTCTTCCTCGACGTGAGCGGCGTCAAGCAGGATCTGCCCACTCGCTTCCCCACGGTGTTCAACCAGTGTCTGGAGGTGGGCATCGACATCCGCAAGGAACCCATCCCCGTGGTCCCCGCCGCCCACTACTTCTGCGGCGGCGTCCTTTCCGACGGCTGCGGACGCACCTCCATGCCCAACCTCTATGCCATCGGCGAATGCGCCTGCACGGGGCTGCACGGGGCCAACCGCCTTGCCAGCACCTCCCTGCTGGAAGGCGTGGTCTGGGGGGTGGCCTGCGGACGCGATCTGGCCAAACAGGTCGGCCGCAAGCACGGCGTCATCCCCAAGGGCCTTGCCGACGCCATCCCCGACTGGCAGCACGAGGGCGACGAACAGCGCGACGACCCCGCGCTGGTGGCGCAGGACTGGTTCAACATCCGCAGCACCATGTGGAACTATGTGGGGATCTCCCGCTCGGAACCGCGCCTGCGCCGCGCCTTTGAGGATATGCGCGACCTTGTGCGCCATATCCACGACTTCTACAAGACCACGCGCATCTCCCGCCGGCTGGTCGATCTGTTCCACGGCTCGCAGACGGCCTACGTCATCACACAGGCCGCCATGCGCAATCCGCACAGCCTCGGCTGCCATCATCGCATCGACTGACAGACGGAGGGGCGGCCCGGGCCGCCCCTTTCCTCCCCGCCATGAAAAAACTCCTTCTTGCCCTGCTTGTCCTGACGGCGCTGCTCTGCCTGGCGGCCTACGGCTTTCTGCATCAGGCGGAACAGCGCATGGAGCGGGCCGTACTGGACGGCCTGCCTCACCTTTTTTCCCGTCAGGGCCGGCCGGCAAGCGTTGCGGGACAGGTGGAAGCCTCCCTGCTGGCCGGGCGTATCAGCCTGCGGGATCTGGACATCCGCCAGCCGGGCGACGGACTGCGCCTGCAGGTCAGCGAACTTTCCGTCAGTCTGGATACCGAACATCTCCACGCCATATTGCAGACGCTGGAGCATGGCCATAACGTCCCCCCCGGCGAAGATCGCGGGCCGCTCGTGCTGGATGACGTGAACCTTCGGGGCGCGCGCCTGCAGACAGCCGACGGCGCCTGGAGCGCCCAGCGCCAGCATATCGCCCATCTGGAGATCTCCTCTTCCCTGCTCTGGGCGCTGGATCGGGGGACCGCCACGCTGGCGTCCTTCCGCAAGGGCGTGAGCTTTTCCCGCTACTCGGCGGACTTCTGCGATTACGATGCGCCCTCCCTGCTTGCCCCCCTGCGCCTGAGCATACGGGAACTGAGCGCCGACGCCCTTGCCGACGGCAAGCTGCTCCGCCTGAACGGACGGGAGATCACGCTGGACAGCGCCCCCTACATGGTGGAATGCCGAGTGCTGCGCCATGCCGCCCTCCCGCTCGCCGACATGCTGGCCGCCCCCGACATGCTGGCAAGTCTGACGCACAGCCTGACGCCCGCCTCGGTCGCCGCCCGGAACCAGCCTGCCGGCTCCCGCGGCGACAACGGCTGGAGCCTTGCGGATGTGCGCTGCCGGCTGGCGGATGCCCCGCTGTTCGCCATTGAACGGCTCTCCTGGGAAAAAGATGTGGACCTGGACGGCAGAGACTCGCACCGCCGCCTCGAAGGGGGCCGGCTCTACGCCGACGCCCTTGCCGGCGCGCTGGGTCTCGCGCTGCCCGCGGGTGCCGTCTGGCAGTGGGAAATGGACGCACAAAGCCATGTGACCGATGACGGTACGGAAGAACGCCTCACCTGGCGGAGCAGCCTGGCCGACGGCAGTCTTTCGGCTGTCATCCCCGCGGGAAACGCAGGCGTGCGCCAGCTGAACGTCCGCTATGCCGACAAGGGACTGCTTGCCCTGGTGGGCCTCAACCGGCCCGACGCCCTGCGCGATCCCCTGCGCCCGCTGGAAGCGTACCTGCCCGCGCCCCTGCCGCACCCCCTGCGCGAGGCCCTGCTTCGCCTCTGGCGGCAGCCCGGCACGCTGGACGTCCGCCTGCCGGACGGCGTCCTCTGGGACCCCTTCACTCCGCCGGCCGCGGGAGAGGAGCCCCCCCTCATCATCACCGTGGAGCCGGGAGCGGAGACGCTGCGCGCACAGATTGACAGACTGAAGAAAAAACAGAGATAAGAACAAAAAACAATCTGAACGATCTTTCCACAACAAGGCGGAACCATGAAACGCTCTCTGATCTTCCTCCTCATCCTGCTTGTCGTTGCCGGTGGTCTGCTTTATGCGGCCGATACCGTCATCCGCAGCCAAATCGAAGCCACCCTTCAACAGGCGCAGGCAGAAAAACAGCTCAGCATCAGTTCATGGGAATACGACTCCCTGTCCCGCCGTCTGGTGCTGCATGACGTCAAGGCCGACTTCTCCTCGACGGGAACCGGTGTCCCCTATCTGGCCCGGGAGATCCGGGGCGACATCAATCTGCGCGCCCTCCTGCACTCCATCCCGCAGCTGGACTTCCTGCTGCCCGCCCAGGGCTATCTGACCATGCTGGATGCCTGGCAGGGGACGAACGTCTCCCATGACAGCTCATCGCCTGACGCCGGGGACTGCCGCCTGAGCGTCGCCCGCATGGAGGGGGAAGGGCTGGCCATCCCCGTAGCACAGTTCAAGAAACTGCGGGACGGCACGGAAACGCCGGACAATGCGCTGCGCCAGGGCGTCACCCGTTCCCTCGTGCTGGAAAACGTCGCTTTCACCTTCCGGCAGCCGCACCAGCCGACATATGAGATGACGCTGGGCAAGGGCAGGCTGGAAAAATGGGACATGCAGGGCGGCATAGGCAGCATCTACCTGGAAAAATGCGCCCTGCGGCAGGAAGACAGCCTTGCTCTGCAACTGGGCACGCTGACGATGACCGATCTTGTGCCTCAGGCGATGGAAAAGCTTGGCTCCCTGAAGGATATGGCGCAGGTGTGGGATACCTTCATTGAGGACATCCCCTTTACCTCGCTTGCCGTCACGGATGCGGAAATGCGGCAACCCACCGATACGTTCGTGCTGGGAGGACTCGACATCGTCCGCGCCGAAGGCCCCCGCCGCCTGAAGCAGCTCGCCTTCCGCAAGATGCGGCTGGAGGGGAACGGCGGCGAAGGTTCTGCCAGCATACGTCTTGTCGACTACGCCATGCGGGATCTTGTCCTTCCTGACAGCGCGCTGGCGAAGGAATTCCTGCTTGCCGTGGAGGATCCCCGACTTTTTGAAGCCTTCCTGGCCAGCCATGCCCCGGACAAGCCCTTCTTTTCCCACATGCTGCTCAAAGATGCGGACTGCGGACTGGGCGGCATATCCGTCTCTCTGGAGCTGCTGGACACCACCTGGGCGCTGGAGGGAGACACCCAGACCCTGGTCAGCACCATACGCAATTTTCTCATCCCCGAATCGATGCTCCAGGCCATGCCCCTCCCCTTCGCGCTTCCCGGCCTGAAGGATATCCGCCTCAGCATGTCCAGCACGCAGACTCTCACCAACGGGGAATCCCGGCATTCGGGCAAGATCGTGGCGGACTCCCTCTGCGAGCTGGCGTATCAGCATGAAGCGCAGGGCAAGAGCGTGCTTGGCCCCTGGACGACCCTGCGCCATCTGGATAGCCGGCTGACGGACAAGGGGCTCATGGCCATCATCGCTCTCAACATCGCCCCCGACCCGGCCGTCGCCCAGATGGGCATGGAGACCCTGGCTCAGGTGGTCGCCGAAAACCTCCCCAACGGCAGAGAAGCCCTGCCCGCCCTCAGGACCTTCATCGCCACGCCCGGTGAGCTGAGACTGAGCATCACCGGCGACGACTGGATCCCCATCCAGGGCGACGATCCCCTGTGGCTGCTGCAACTTGCGCCGCGTCTGCGCCTTGATGCCACACCGGGCAAGAATTCGCTGGCCGACCTTGTCGCGGCCCAGCAGGCAAAGGCGGGAAACTGACCGATGCAGACCCTCTGGCTCAACAAGGGTGAGGATCGCCGCCTGCGGGCAGGACACCTCTGGGTGTTCGGCAATGAGGTGGACAGCGGGAAGAGCCCTCTTTCCGCCTTCACGCCCGGAGAATCCGCCACCGTGCGGGATGCCCGCGGCGGCGTCATCGGCAGCGCCTATGTCAACCCGCATTCGCTCATCTGCGCCCGCCTCTACAGCCGTGCCCCGGATACGGAACTTGACGCCGATCTGCTGCGGCAGCGCCTGCGGGCGGCGCTGGAACTGCGCGAGCGCCTTTTTGACCACCCCTTCTACCGCCTCTGCCACGGGGAAGGGGATCTGCTGCCCGGGCTGGTCATCGACCGTTTCGGCGATCATCTGACCCTGCAACTGGGCACGGCCGGCATGGAGGCACGGCGGGAGGCCGTCGCCGCCTGTCTGGAAGAGCTGATCCATCCGGCCTCCCTGCTCTGGGACAATGACCTGGCCTCCCGCTCGCTGGAAGGGCTCGCCCGCGAAAACGTGCTGGACGGCCCCGTCCCCCGGCGGCTGGAGCTGCCCGAAAACGGCTGCACCTTCACCGCGCCCCTGCTGGACGGACAGAAGACCGGCTGGTTTTACGATCAGCGCGCCAACCGGCAGGAGGCCGCGCGTTACGCCGCGGGCGCGGACGTGCTGGACATCTTCTGCTATGCCGGCGGCTTCGGCGCCACGGCGGCCGCGCGAGGGGCCCGTTCCGTGACCTTTCTTGACGCGTCGCCGCAGGCCGTGGAGCTGGCCGGCCTCAATGCCGCCCGCAATGCGCCCCGTCTGGCCGACGACGCGGCCATCCATACCCTGTGCGGCGATGCCTTTGAGCTGCTGCGCGAGCTGCACGACAGCGGCAGGCGCTTTTCCCTCATCTGCCTTGATCCGCCCGCCTTCATCAAGCGCCGCAAGGATATGGCGCAGGGGCTGGCCGCCTACCGCAAGATCAATGCGCTTGCCCTGCGACTGCTGGCTCCGGGCGGGGTCATCGCCAGTTGCTCCTGTTCGCACCACTTGCCGGCCGACGAGCTGCGCCGCTGTCTGGGCCTGGCCGCCGCACGCCGGAAGACCGCCCTGCGGCTGCTCCTTGCCGGCGGTCAGGGGCCGGATCATCCCATCCATGTCGCCATGCCGGAAACGGCGTATCTCAAATGCTTCATTGCCCAGCGCGCCGACTGAGGCGGTCGCGCCTTGCCATCAACGCCCGGCGTACTGCCGGGCCCGTGAAGGAAACGCCATGCTGAACAAACCCCGTCTTCTCACTCCCGGCCCCACGCCGTTGCCGGAGCAGGTTCGCCTTGCGCTGGCGCAAGACATGATCCATCACCGCAAGGCCGCCTTCAAGGACATCATGCTGCGGGTCCAGGGCAAATTGCGGACGCTCTTCGGTACGGAACAGCCCGTGCTCCCTCTCTCCTGCTCCGGCACAGGCGCCATGACGGCCGCCGTGCACAGTCTCTTTGCGCCCGGGGACAAGGTGCTCGTCGTCAACGGCGGCAAATTCGGCGAGCGCTGGCAGCAGATCGCCGCCGCCCGCGGGCTGGAATGCGTCCTGCTGGATGTGCCGTGGGGCCGCGCGGTGGAGCCTGCCGCCGTGGAAAAGGCGCTGGAGGCCGACCCCGGCATCAGCGGCGTGCTCATGCAGCTTTCCGAAACGTCCACCGGCGTCCTGCACCCCGTGCGCGATGTGGCGGCCATCACGCGCACGCGTGACGTCCTGCTGGTGGCGGACGGCATCTCCGCCGTGGGCCTTTCCCCCTGCCCTATGGACGACTGGGGCATCGACTGCCTGCTGACCGGTTCCCAGAAAGGCCTCATGCTGCCGCCCGGCCTGGCGCTGCTGGCTCTTTCCGCCCGGGCATGGCGAAAGGCCGAGGCCATCCCCTCCGGCTGCTTCTATTTCAACCTGCCCAAGGAGCGCGACAACCTGGCCAAGGGCCAGACGCTGTTCACCTCGCCGGTCAACCTGCTTGTGGGGCTGGACGTCAGCCTGGACATGCTGCTCAAGGACGGGCTGGAGGCGATCTACCGCAAGCAATGGGCCCTGACCATGCTCACCCGTACCGCCCTTGCCGTTATGGGCCTGGAGCTCTTCGCCCCGTCCCATTTCGCCTGGGGCATCACCAGCGTCTGCCTGCCGGCGGGCATCGATGGCGTGGAAGTGCTGCGCCTGGCTCAGGAAAAATACGGCATCATCATGGCCGGCGGACAGGATCAGCTCAAGGGACGCATCGTACGCATCGGCCATATGGGCTGGGTGGACTGGGCCGACGTGGCGGCCGGTCTCTTTGCGCTGGATCGCTGCATCTTTGCCGTGGGCGGCTACAGCGGTGCGCGGGACTACCTGGAGCAGGGGCTTGCCGCCTATGAAGCCGCCCTTGCGCTCCCACCCGGCACGCCGGTCGTCAGGCGTCACAACTAGCGGCGGTCGCGTCCGCACGAAAGCGGGCCGCGCCAGCCATTCCGTCACGCAATGCCGGGCGGGCCCGCGCCTGCCCGTCCCCAAAGGATGTTCCGCATGAGCCAGAACAACGACGGTCCCGCCCGGGACACTCTGCCGGAGGTCACCTTCTCCACCTTTGTCATGTCGCTTGCCTCCGCCGCGCTGGTGCAGCTCGGCGAGGTCCCCAACCCGGAGACAGGCACGCAGGTCGTGCATCCCCGGCTGGCCCGGCACAGCATCGACATGCTGGAGATGCTGCACCGCAAAACCACGCAGGGCCTGGATGAACAGGAACGCCGGCTGCTGGAAAGTCTGCTCTATGAACTGCGCATGAAATATGTGATGAAGTGCGGTTCGACCGGCGACGGCACGCCGACGGCCTGAGCGGCCTCCCTCCGCCCGCCCTCGCCGGCGACCATGCGCGCCTGTGTATGACTATCGGGGAGCCCCCGCACCGTGCCCCCCGCCCCCCAACCTCATAGCAACAAAGGAGCGACCCCCATGCCTGACATGATTCGCGCCGGTCTTGTGGGCATCACCGGCTATACCGGGATGGAACTGGCCCGCCTGCTGGCCATGCACCCCTGCATGCGCCTGAACATGGCCTGTTCACGGGCCGAGGCCGGACGCCGCCTTGGCGAATTCTATCCCTTCCTGGAGCACCTTTCCGGCGCGGAAGTCGTCATCAGCGAGTACGAACCACGCCGCATGGCGCGCGAATGCAATGTGGTCTTTCTGGCCGTCCCGCACGGCAAGGCCATGGAGATGGCCGCCGACCTCGTCAATGAAGGCACCAAGGTGGTGGATCTCTCCGCCGATTTTCGCCTGAGGGACGTGGACGTGTACGAACAGTGGTATGTGCCCCATACCCGCAGGGAGTTCCTCCCCCAGGCCGTCTACGGCCTGCCGGAACTGTACGCCGCCGAGGCCGCCAAGACCTATCTGGTCGCCAATCCGGGCTGTTATCCCACGTCGGCCGTCCTGGGCCTTTATGCCGCCTTCAAAAATGATTTCATCGAGGCCGAGGACATCGTCATCGACGCCAAGTCCGGCACGACAGGCGCCGGCCGCAAAGGCGTCGTGACCTCCCTGTTCTGCGAAGTGGCGGATACCTTCCGGGCCTACGGCCTCGGCAAACATCGTCATACGCCGGAGATCGAACAGGAACTCTCCCTTCTGGCGGGCAAGCCGGTGACCCTTTCCTTCAATCCGCACCTTGTCCCCATGAATCGCGGCATCCTGTCCACCATCTACACCAAGCTCAAACAGCCGGGCATCACCCTGGACGAGGTGCATGCCGCCTACGTCCGCACCTGGGCCGGCAGCCGCTGGGTACGCATCCTGCCCAAGGGCAGCCTGCCGGAGACCCGCAACGTCAGGGGGACCATGTTCTGCGACATCGGCCTTGTGGTCGATCCGCGCACCTCGCGGCTCATCATCGTTTCCGCCATCGACAACCTCTGTCGCGGCGCATCCGGGCAGGCCATCGCCAACGCCAACCTCATGTGCGGCCTGCCGGTGGAGACCGGGCTACAGCTGGCCCCCCTCATGCCGTAGGGCCTGTTACCACTATTCGTTGTTTGTTCAGGGGGAAGGGGAAACCCCTCCGCCGGCGCGAGAGGGGTTTCCCTTCCCCCTAGCCACCATCCCTTCCCCAGCGCGCTTTTATCAGGAGGAACGCGCCTTGCCCGACGCTCTGCGCTTCCCTGCGGCAAGCCATCCCCCAAAACAGACGAGTACGGACGGCCATACGCTCCGTCCTTCACTGAAGGCCCAGCAACCCTGCTTTTCCCTGAGGACCTATCGCTATGGCGGAACAGCCCACATCCCCGAATCCAGCTTTCGACACCTCCTCCCGCCTGACGGCCGCCTTGCGGAACCCGCATCTCTGCCACAGCCTGCTGGATCGCCTGCGGACGGCGCTCGACGGCCGCAGCCTGCGCTTCATGGAAGTTTGCGGCACGCACACCGTTTCCATTTTTCAAAGCGGCCTGCGCTCGCTGCTCCCGGAGCAGGTGCGCCACCTTTCGGGGCCGGGCTGCCCCGTCTGCGTCACCCATGATGCGGAAGTGGCCGCCTTTCTCGATCTGGCCGGGCGTGACGGCGTCATCCTGGCCACTTTCGGCGACCTGCTGCGCGTGCCGGGCCCCGGCGGCAAAAGCCTCAAGCACGCCAAGGCGCAGGGCGCGCGCGTCGAGATCGTCTATTCGCCACTGGATGCGCTGACGCTGGCCGCCGAACACCCCGGAGACATGGTGGTCTTTCTGGGGATCGGCTTCGAGACCACCGCGCCCACGGTGGCCGCCACCATCCTTACCGCGCAGCAACGGGGGCTGGACAACTTCTGCGTGCTTTCCCTGCACAAGCTTGTGCCCCCCGCCCTGCGCGCCCTGCTGGACGATCCCCAGCAGCAGGAGCAGCCCATCGAAGCCTTTCTGCTGCCGGGGCACGTCTCCACCATCCTCGGACTGGCCCCCTACGCCTTCCTTGCCGGGGAATATCATGTGCCCGCCGTGGTGGGCGGCTTTGAACCGGCGGACATCCTGCTGGCCCTCTGCCTCATGGCCGAACAGCGGCGGGACGGACGGGCCGAGGTGGTCAATGCCTATGCCCGCGCCGTGGACGATGGCGGCAACCCCCGCGCCCGCGCCCTTCTGGACCAGTGTTTCCAGCCCGCCGACGCCCTGTGGCGCGGCATAGGCCGCATTCCGCAAAGCGGCCTGGCCCTGCGCGAAGGATTTGCCCGCTTTGACGCCATGCGCCGCCTGGATCTGCGCCTTCCCGACGTGCCGCCCCTGCCAGGCTGCCGCTGCGGTCAGGTCCTCAAGGGGCGTCTCACACCGCCGCAATGCCCCCTTTTCGGCAAGGCCTGCACGCCGGCAACCCCTGTCGGTCCGTGCATGGTCTCCACCGAGGGCAGTTGCGCGGCCTATTTCAAGTATGCCCGGAATGAGGATTGCTGATACTCTTCGCGGCTTGTTTTTTCGAGGGGAAGGGCCCCCCATCCCTTCCCCAGCGCGCTTTTATCGGGAAGGGGAACCGTGTGTAACGGACCAGATGGATACGCACCTCAGCCTTTAACCTTGCCGAGAACTACTTATGGATGACTGCATACTGCTGGATGCCGGAAGCGGCGGTCGCGCCTCGCAACGCCTCATCAGCCAGTGCTTCCTGCGCCATTTCGCCAACCCTCTCCTGGACCGCATGGACGACGCCGCCCTGCTGCCCGTTTCGTCCTCCCACAACAAACCGCTGGCCATGAGCACGGACTCCTACACCGTCACCCCGCTCTTTTTCCCCGGCGGCAGCATCGGCACGCTTGCCGTGCATGGCACGGTCAATGACGTGAGCATGCTGGGCGGCGATGTCCATTATCTGAGCTGCGCCTTCATCATCGAGGAGGGCCTCCCCCTCGCCACGCTGGACAAGGTGGCCGCCGACATGGCCGCCGCCGCGCGGGAGGCCGGGGTGCAGATCGTCACCGGGGATACCAAGGTGGTGCAACGCGGGGCCTGCGACAAGCTGTTCATCAACACCACGGGCATCGGCCATCTGCTCGTGCAGCCGGAGCCCTCCGGCCATCGGGCCCGTCCGGGCGATGCGGTGCTGGTGAGCGGCGCGGTGGGCGATCATGGCCTGACCATCATGGGCAGCCGGGAGGGCCTTTCCTTCCTGACCGACGTACGCTCCGACTCCGCGCCGCTCAACGGCCTTGTCCGCGCCGTCTTCACCGCTGCCGAGGCGGCGGGTATGCCCGGCGAGATCCATGTGCTGCGCGATCCCACGCGCGGCGGACTGGCCACCACCCTCAACGAGATCGCCGAACAGTCCGGCGTCAGCATCGAACTGGACGAGCAGGCCATCCCTGTCCATGAGGCGGTGCGCAGCGGCTGCTCCTTCCTCGGCCTTGATCCGCTCTACCTGGCCAATGAGGGCAAATGCCTCTGCATCGTGCCCGAAACCCTGGCCGATACCGTGCTTGCGGCCATGCGCGCCACGCCTTACGGCCAGGAAGCCGCCCGCATAGGCACCGTCGGCGCCGAGCGCGCCGGACAGGTCGTCCTGCGTACCCTTATCGGCGGGCAGCGCCTGCTTGGCATGCTCGAGGGCGCGCAACTGCCACGGATCTGCTGAGTACATGATGCACAAGGGGAGACGGTCCACGTCTCCCCTTTTCGACAGATCGTAAATTGAAAGTTAGAGCGTTTTAGCTTTGAAAAAGGTGAAACGCTCTAACGCACTCCCAGCGCGCGCAGGGCGCAGCGGGCGGCAGAGGCGATGAGGGCTTCCTTGCGGGCCATGTCCGCGCCATCTGGCGAATGGGTAAGGATGACCAGGAGGATCCGCCGGCCGTCGGGGGATTCCGCGAGGCCCACGTCATGGACGAGGCCGCCGCTGGAGCCGGTCTTGTGGGCCAGCCGCCAGTCTGCCGGGAGACCGGCGCGTATGCGCCCCGTGCCGGTCGTGCAGGCGGCCATCCAGGCCAGCAGCTGCCGGCGTTGCGCGGGAGGCAGGGCCTGCCCCGTCAGCAAGGACTGGAGCGTCCGGGCATAGGCAAGCGCCGTGGTCGTATCCCGTTCATCGCCGGGAGCCGACAGATTGAGTTCCGGCTCCATCCTGTCCAAACGAAAGGTGACGTCGCCCAGCTTTCTGACGTAATCCGTCACGCTGCGCGGCCCGCCGAGGCAATCCAGCAGAAGATTGGTGGCGGTATTGTCGCTGAAGCCGAGGGAAGCGGCGCACAGGTCGGCGATGGTCATGCCGTCGCTGCCGTGCCCGCCGGTGATGGGCGACCAGTCCACTTCTTTCTGCGGGGACCAGTGCAGGCGCTCCGTCAGCAGGTTCGGATCGCTGACGGAGCGATCCAGTATGCAGGCGGCCAGCAGCACCTTGAAGGTACTGCAGAAGGTGAATCGCTCATCACCGCGCCATGCCAGCCTCCGCCCGCTGTCCACATCCACGGCCACAAGGCCGATGCGGGCCTGATGCTCTTGTTCCAGCACGCGCAGCTCCGCGGTCTCAGCGGCCTCGTCCTGAGCGTTTGCCCTGACCGGCGGGGCGGCGCAAAGAAGCAGCAGACAGCAGCAGAGGCATGACAGCAGGCGGGATGCCGACAACAGCATGACGAACTCCTTTCCTTATGGAGAGAGAGCGTTGAAGAGAAATGGGGAGCCGCCGCCTGTCCGGCGGCGACTCCCCTGCAAAACATGCGACAGACCGCCGGATCAGCCGTAAATGAAGGCGTCCGGCACGTCGGCCAGCGTGGCGACCATGACGGCCTTGATGGTGTGCATGCGGTTTTCCGCTTCCTGAAAGACGTAGCTGTTGGGCCCTTCGAACACTTCGTCACTGACTTCCATGTATTCGAGGCCGAATCGCTGGTAGATCTTTTCGCCGATGGTGGTTTCCCGGTTATGGAAGCTGGGCAGGCAGTGCAGGAAGCCGCACTGCGGATTGCCGGTCTTGCGCATGACCTCGGCATCGACGCTGTAGGGCGTCAGCAGATTAATACGCTCCTGCCAGACTTCATCCGGCTCGCCCATGGACACCCAGACGTCGGAATAGAGGAAATCGCAGCCGTGTACGCCCTCTTCCACGCTTTCGGTACGGGTGATGCGCGCGCCGGTCTTTTCGGCGATGGCGCAGGCCGTCTGGTAGACCTCATCCGACGTCCAGAGGGGGCGCGGGGCCACGGAGCGGAAGTCCAGCCCCAGCATGGCGCAGCAGACCATGAGCGAATTGCCCATATTGTAACGGGCGTCGCCAAGATAGGCCAGCGTCTGCTCCCGCAGGGGCTTGGTGCAGCACTCGCGCATGGTCAGCATGTCGGCCAGCATCTGGGTGGGATGCCATTCATTGGTCAGGCCGTTCCAGACCGGCACGGAGGCATAGGAAGCCAGCCGCTCCACGATGTCCTGACCGAAGCCGCGGTATTCGATGCCGTCATAAAAACCGGAGAGCACGCGGGCCGTATCGGCCATGGATTCCTTTTTGCCCATCTGGGAGCCCGAGGGGCCAAGATAGGTTGTAGAAGCGCCCTGGTCATGCGCGCCCACCTCGAAGGAGCAGCGCGTGCGCGTGGAGTCCTTTTCAAACAGAAGGACGATGTTCTTCCCTTCCAGAAAACGCGGTTCCCGCCGTTCCTTCTTGGCCTTCTTCAGGGCTGCCGCCAGATCCAGCAGATAGAGGAAGTCTTCGGGGGTAAAATCCGTTTCCTTCAAAAAATGACGATTGGTCAGTCTGCTCATGCAATCTCCGCCCCTGCGGGGCCGCTCTTGTCCATCCTTTCGGCGCATGGCCGATCCCCGCTGGCAGGCAGGCTCGCGGGGGATCGCCGACGCCACGCTCCCGACAGCGACCAGCGATCCTGCGGCCGCCGCGCGGAAAATGCGAAAAACCGCCCGGCGATCCGCCACGCAGTTCGTTTTCCGGCGACTCCGGCCCGCAACAGGCCGCCTTGCCGCGCGTAAATTCAATGAACGCTGAACCTAGCACGGGAAAGGCCCCTTGTCCATGCGGGCGCAGCGCCCCGCCATGCGTACCGCCCGACGCGCGGGATGTATGCGCGTCCCATTGCCCACCAGCTCCTTTACCGCTATAGTTTGCGGCAAGGAGATGTGCACATGCGGAAATCTTCCCCTGTCAGCATCCTGCTGCCTGTTTTGTGCTGCTGCCTGCTCTGCCTGACAACAACGGCAATGGCGGCCGAACCGCCCGCCCCTCGTCTGCTCAAGGTGGTGGCCCTGACGCGCTCCGGGGTGAGTGCTCCCCTGCAAAGCGAGGCCATGCTGGACTCCTGGACGGAACGCGCCTGGCCCAAATGGCCGGCCAGCCGTGGCGAGCTGACCCGGCGGGGGGCGGATCTCGTCAGCGAGCTCT
The DNA here is from genome assembly GCF_944324935.1 of uncultured Desulfovibrio sp. Lineage (GTDB taxonomy): Bacteria > Desulfobacterota > Desulfovibrionia > Desulfovibrionales > Desulfovibrionaceae > Desulfovibrio. The sequence goes on from NZ_CALUYG010000003.1 coordinate 27,889, forward strand.
GGAGCGAGCTGCGTAACCGCTACCTGGCACTGGGCGTACTGCCGGCCAACGCCTCGCCGGCCGCCGTCTATGTGCGCGCCGACACCTGCCAGCCCGCCCGGGCCACGGCCACAGCCCTGCTGCGCGGCATCCTCCCGCATGGCGACAGCGGCTATGCCATCGGCGATCTCGCGCCCGACCCGCTCTTCCATCCGGTACAGAACGGCATGTGCGTCTTCCATCTGGCCGCCACGGCCAAGGACGTTCTGAACAACATGGACGACGGCCTGCCCGGTCTCAATGCCGAATACGCCCGGGAGATCTCCTTGCTGGACAGCCTTGTCGGCCCGGCGGATGCGGAATTATGCACGCGCTATGCCCTGCCGCCCGGCTGTCGTCTTTCCTCCATCCCCTCCTCCGTCGCCATTGCCCGGCAGGGTACACGGGCCTTCATCCAGGGAGGACTCGGCATCGCCTCCAGCCTGACGGACGTCTTTTTGCAGGAATTCAGCCAGTGGCCCAGCGAATCAGCCGCCTGGGGCCAGGCGGACACCGCCACCATGCGGCAGATCCTGAGCCTGCACAGCGCCGTTTTCAATGCCGTCCAGCGCACGCCTTCCGTGGCGGGCGCGCAGGGCAGCACCCTGCTCCACGAACTGCTGGCCGCCCTGCAAGGACAGTTGCCGGACAGCCGGGCCAATCGATCGCCCATCGTCGTCTTCGTGGGCTCGGACGTGAACATCGCCAATGTGGCCGCCCTGCTGGACGTGCACTGGCAGGCCTCGGGCTATCCCGCCGACATCATCCCCCCCGCCGCGACGCTGGCCTTCGAGCTCTGGCAGCAGGGCGAAACGCGGGTCGTGCGCATCAAGTTCTTTGCCCACGCGCTGGAGACCCTGCACAGCAGCACGCCCTTTGAAGATGAGGAAAGCCTTGCCGCCTTCACCGTCCGGCTGGGCAAAAACGGCGACTCCACCCTGCCGTATGCGGCCTTTGCCGCACGGGCGCGTGAGGCCGTCCGCAAGGACTGCGTCTTTACGGGGCTCGTCCTGCCGCATGTCGTGGCCGCAGCGTCCGAAGGGCCTCTGGAAACGCCATCCGCGAAAAAGGATGCCGGTGCGGAGACTGAGACGGACGATCCTCAGGGGCAACCGCCCCGCTAGGGCGTATTGGCATAGATATTACAAATAATTTCGATAGATAAAATAAACGACCCGTACACGCTCCGCTTTTCGTTGAGGGCGGGGCGTCTCGTGTCTCCGACGTTTCCCCGGGAAAAGCGCGCTGAGGAAGGGATGGTTTGGGGGAAGGATGCCGAGGAGCCTTTTCCCGCTCCGCTGCGAAAAGGCGGGTCCCCCGCGCAGACGGTACGCGCAGACGGTAACCGAAAGGCGTCCCGCAGGGACGTGCCCGTCAGGCGACGCGGGGCCTTGCGGACATCGCCAGCAGGGCAAAGGGGTTTCTTCTCCCGCAAAAAAACGTAATGAGTCCTGAGCCTGGGACCTGGGCACGCTTTCCGCATGTGGGGGAGGTGTGATATATTTTGCCGGGCTCAGCATGCCCTATGGGTCGCGCTCTCTGGCGGCAGACCGCCCGGGAGCGTTGCCCGCCTTCCCTGAGCGATAAAACGGCGGCAGCCTTTTTCGGGCTGCCGCCGTTGGCGTCTCGCGTGCGTGTCCGTCCCTGTGGACGGCAGATGAGGGACCGTCCGTCCGGCTCAGTCGCGCGGGTTGTCGCGCGGCAGCACCAGATTGAGCAGAACGCCGGTGACCGCCGCAAGGCCGATGCCCGCCAGCGTGAAGGAGCCGAAATCGAACTGCATGCCCCCCACGCCGAAAATGATGATCAGGGCCACGATGACCATGTTGCGGGGCTGGAGCAGGTCATGCCCCGCCCGCACCAGCGTGTTCAGGCCCACCACCATGATGGCCCCGAACAGCAGGATCATAATCCCTCCCATGACCGGCGCGGGGATGCAGTTCAGGAACGCGCCCACCTTGGCCACGAAGGACAGCAGGATGGAGCAGATGGCCGCCCAGGTCATAACGGCGGGATTGAAGGCCCGCGTCAGCGTCACGGCCCCGGTCACTTCGGAATATGTGGTATTGGGCGGTCCCCCCAGCGCGCAGGCGGCCATAGTGGCCAGCCCGTCGCCCAGCATGGTGTTCTTGATGCCCGGATCCCGCAGGAAGTCCTTGCCCGTTACCGAGCTGATGGCGATGATGTCGCCGAAATGCTCGATGGCCGGCGCCACGGTAATGGGGATGATGAAGAGCATGGGCTCCCAGGAGAATTGCGGCAGCACGAAGTCAGGCAGGCCGAACCACGGTGCGACATGCACGGCCTCCCAGTTGCCGACCCCGAGGCCGAGCGCCACCAGCAGCCCCACGGCGATGCCGCAGAGAATGGGGACCAGCCGCAGCAGGCCGCGCCCCAGCAGAGACACCACCACCGTCGTCAGCAGGGCCGACATGGACAGCGCCAGCGCCGTGCTCCGGGGAATGAGCTGCTGTGTGCCGTCACCGGAGAGCCCCAGCGCCATCTTGACGGCCACCGGCGCCAGCACGAGCCCGATGACCATGATGACCGGGCCGGTCACTATGGGCGGCAGGATGCGCAGGATGACGGCCGTGCCCCGAAAGCGGATGAGCGTGCTCAGGGCCACATAGAGCAGACCGGAAAAGATGAGCGCCCCCATCGTCTGCGGGACGCCCCAGGTTTTCACGCCATACATGATGGGCGCGATGAAGGCAAAGGAGGAGGCCAGGAAAATGGGAACCTTGCCGCGCGTCACCAGCTGAAAGATCAGCGTGCCGACACCCGCGGTGAAGAAGGCCACATTGCTGTCCAGACCGGTCAGCAGCGGCACCAGCACCAGCGCGCCGAAGGCCACAAAGAGCATCTGTGCGCCGAGCAGCGCTTCCCGCAGGCGAAAGACATAGCGGCAGGGATCGTCATGGGCGGTCGTGGCGTGCATCACGTCTCCCGTTGCTATTTCGTGCCGAAGATGCGATCGCCCGCGTCGCCCAGCCCGGGGATGATGTAGCCGTGCTCATTCAGGTGACTGTCCACGGCGGCGGTATAGATGTCCACGTCGGGATGCGCCTGCTGCAGGCGGGCGATGCCTTCCGGGGCGCAGACGAGGTTGATGCTGCACATCTGACGGCAGCCCCGCTTCTTCAGCAGGTCGATGGTGGCGATGAGCGAGCCGCCCGTGGCCAGCATGGGGTCGAGGATGATGGCATAGCGGTGTTCCAGATTGCCCGCCAGCTTGACATAGTACTCCACCGGCTCCAGCGTCTCCTCGTTGCGGTACAGGCCCACCACGCTGATCTTCGCTCCCGGCACCATGTCCAGCACGCCGTCCATGAGGCCGAGTCCCGCCCGCAGGATGGGCACGACCGTCACCTTCTTGCCGGAGATGGCCTCGACCTCCACCGGCCCGGCCCAGCCCTGTACCGTCAGTTTTTCGGTCGTGAAGGACTTGGTGGCCTCATAGCTCAACAGCCTGGCCAGCTCATTGGCGATAGTGCGGAATTCGCCGGTTCCCGTGGATTCCCGGCGCAGCAGCCCGAGCTTGTGCCGCACCAGCGGATGATCGACCACATGCACAGCCATATCGGCCTCCTCAACGTCGTAAAATAGTTATACATAAATTCTTTTTATTTTAGCTTTCCCTTCTTTTGCCTGTCAAGGGCCAGTGTGTCCGCATCTTTACACACGGCCCTTTTTGGCGTAGCATGGCCGCAGGGCAAGGGGATGCGACGGCCCGCCGCCCGCCGCAACGACGGGGAGCCATGCCGCCCCGCTGCGGGACGCCGAAACCGACGCCTTACGGGAAAACTCTCCCGCATATTCGCGGTGCAGACAATGCGTCCCTGTCTGCACCCCGTCCGCACGGGAGCCTTTTCCCGCGCTCTGTCCCGGGAAGACCGTCATGCCAGTGCTGCACCCTGTCGAAAATTTCCTGCGTCTGCGCGATGCCGGCCTGCCCCTGCTGGACGTCCGCTCCCCTGCTGAATTCCAGACGGCCCATATGGCGGGCGCGCAGAACCTTCCGCTCTTTTCCGATGAGGAACGTGCACGGGTGGGCACGGCCTATGCCCGTGAGGGGCAGGAGGCAGCCTCCCTGCTTGCTCTGCGGCTGGTGGGCGGCAAGCTGGCCGATATGGTGGAGACGGCCCGGCGTCTCTGCCCCCCGCGGCCGCTGACGCCGGAGGCAGCGGATCTGCTGCGGAGCCGCTCCGCCCCGCCGGACGACGCCCCTCCGCACGGGAGCGCCGCTCCTGAGCAGGCGGGACCGGCGTCGGCCCGCCGCCATGTGCTGCTCCACTGCTGGCGGGGCGGCCTGCGCAGCCGCAGCGTGGGCTGGCTGCTGGAAAGCTGCGGCTTCACGGTACATCTGCTGCACGGCGGCTACCGCGCTTTTCGCGCTCATGTGCGCAAGGTGCTGGCCAGTCCCCGCCCTGTCCTTGTGCTGGGCGGTATGACCGGCTGCGGCAAGACGGACATCCTGCACGCGCTCGCGGCCAGGGGAGAGCAGATCATCGATCTGGAAGGTCTGGCCCGTCATCGGGGCTCCGCCTTCGGGGCCGTGGGCCTGAGCGATCCCCAGCCCGGCAATGAAGCTTTTGAAAACAGCCTGTTCGAGCAATGGCGCGCGCTCGATCCCCGACGCCCCGTCTGGCTGGAAGACGAAAGCCGCCGCATCGGCCACGTTACGCTGTGCGACGAGTTTTTCCGCCATATCGACAGCGCGCCGCTGCTTGTGGTGGAACTGCCCCTGCCCCTGCGCATCCGCCGCCTGACGGCCATCTACGGCAGCGCCGCCCCAGGATCCCCGCCGCCTCCGGCCATCGCCGATGCGCTCTGCGCGGGCCTGCAGAAACTGCACCGCCGTCTGGGCAGCGAGGCGAGTGCGCGTTGCTGCGAGCTGGTGCGCGCGGGACGACTTGACGAAGCCGCCGGCCGTGTGCTCCACTATTACGACAAATGCTACGCGCATCAGCAGGCGCAGCGCGGCGGCCGCCTGCTGGGACGGCTGACCTGCGATGCGGATGCGCCCCAGGAAACCGCCCGGCGGCTGACGGCGCTGGTTGCGGAAGCTGCCGCCCCACGCTCCGCCGAGGAACTGCCATGACCCTGTCCCCTTGCCTGCCCGACGGCTGTCTGCCGGATGATCCGGCCCTGACCACCCCCTGCCTTCTGCTTGACGAAGCACGCATGGCGGGCAATATCGCCCGCTTCAATCGCCATCTGGCGCGGCAGGGGCTGTCCGCCCGACCGCATCTCAAAACCTGCAAGAGCATGGCCGCGGCACAGCGCCTTCTTCGGACGCCTTCCGGCCCGGCCGCGGTCTCCACGCTGGCTGAGGCGGAATATTTCGCGGCCCGGGGCGTGACCGACATCTGCTATGCCGTGGGGATCGTGCCCGACAAGCTGGAACGGGTGCTTGCCCTGCGCCGGCAGGGAGCGGATCTTTCCGTCGTGCTGGACGATCCTGTGACGGCCGGCCTGCTGGATGCGGCGGCCAAACGCCTGTTTGCCGGCACGGACACGCCGCTCCCCGTCCTGCTGGAGCTGGATTGCGACGGACACCGCAGCGGCCTTGACCCGGCGGGCGACGAACTTCTTGCCGTGGCCGCGGCGGTGCAGGCCTCACCCTTTCTGACGCTGCGGGGCGTGATGACCCATGCCGGCGCCGCCTATGCCCGCGCGGATACGGCCCATATCGCCGCGCTGGCCCGCCAGGAAGGAGAAGCCGTGCTGACCGCCGCCGAAAGGCTGCGCGCGGCAGGCCTGGAGTGCCCCGTACGCAGCGTCGGTTCCACACCCACGGCCCTGCTGGGCGAATACCCCCAGGGCGTCACCGAGGTACGCGCCGGCGTCTATCCCTTCATGGATCTGACCATGTGCGGCCTTGGCGTCTGCACGACGGACGAGGTGGCGCTCAGCGTCCTTGCCACGGTCATCGGCCACCGCCGTCAGGACGGGGCGCTGGTGACGGACGCCGGCTGGATGGCCCTTGCCCAGGACCGCGGTCTGGACGAATGCTTCGCCCGCTGGGGTTTTGGTCTGCCCTGCACTCTGGGCGGCACGACCCTGCCGGGCCTGCGGGTCAGCGAATGCAATCAGGAACACGGCATCATCAGCTTCCGCCCCGGGGAGGCCGTCCCCGTTCCGGCCCTGCATGAGCGATTCCCCCCGGGAAGCCGCCTGCGCATCCTGCCCAACCATGCCTGCGCCACCGCCGCGCAGTACGACGCGTATCATGTGCTGCGACAGGGGCGGATCACGGCCCGCTGGGAGCGCATCCGCGGCTGGTAGGGGCCGTCTCCGTCCCCCCACTCTTGCCACCGCCGCGACGACACGATACACGCATCTTGCCGGCTGGGCATGTCCCGCTCCGGGAACCGTCCCGCCGGCCTGTCTAACCAAGGAGGATATCATGCCTGCAACTGTCTACTACACGGACATGCACACCCGCTCGCACGAGGACAGCAAGATCGCCAAGCTGGCCCGGCTGTGCGACGCGGTGGGACTCAAACGGGTCGTCCGCAAGAATGATCTCACCGCCATCAAGCTGCACTTCGGCGAATACGGCAACGACACCCACCTGAACCCTGCCCTGGTGCGTCAGGTGGTGGACAAGGTGCGCGGTGCGGGCGGCAAACCCTTCCTGACGGACACCACCACACTGTATTCCGGCACGCGGCACAATGCCGTCGACCACCTGCAGACCGCCTACAGCCACGGCTTCGCCCCCTCGGTGGTACAGGCGCCCGTGGTCATCGCCGATGGCCTTTACGGCGAGAACGACGTGCCCGTGTGCATCAACTGCAAACACTTCAAGGATGTGCACATCGCCACGGAAATCCGCCGCGCTCCGAGCATGGTGGTGCTCTCGCACTTCAAGGGGCATGAGATGGCGGGCTTCGGCGGGGCCATCAAGAACCTGGCCATGGGCGGCGCTTCGGTGCGCGGCAAGCGCGACCAGCACGGCACTCATGTGTCCGTGGACGCCGCCACCTGTATCGGCTGCGGGAAGTGCGTGAAGAACTGCCCGCAAAAGGCCCTGAGCCTGAAGGACAAGAAAAGCAGCGTGGACACCAGCCGCTGCATCGGCTGCTTTGAATGCATCACCGTCTGTCCCACCAAGGCCATCAGTATCGACTGGGCGACGGAAATGACCCCCTTTGTGGAACGCATGACCGAATACGCTTACGGCGTCGTCAAGGGCAAGAAGAACGTCTGCTACATCAACTTCGTCATGAACGTCACCCCGGACTGCGACTGCGTGGGCTGGAGCGACATGCCGCTCGTGCCGGACATCGGCCTGCTGGCTTCCACCGACCCCGTGGCCCTGGATCAGGCCTGCTTCGATCTGGTCAATCAGGCCCCCTGTCTTGATCCCACCCTCAAGGTCGCGCCCGGCGACGACAAGTTCACGGCGCGCTGGCCCAACACCCGCGGCCCCCTGCAGCTCAGCTATGGCGAAGAGATAGGGCTCGGCAGCCGCAGCTACACGCTGGAAAAAATCTAGTTCCGGCGGTGAAGCGGCGCTGACGCTCCGCCCGCTCTCCTGATCCAGCCTCCGGCGACGATGTCGCCGGAGTTTTTTTGTCCAACATATGTGAAAAAGAAAACGATCTTGCGATACGGCGGGTGGATGATAGACGGCAATAATTTGAAATATATCCATTTTAGACAGATCCCCGCCGCGGTTCAGGAGTCTCCCGACCGGCAATCCCGCTCAAAAACCCGCAAGGTTGTTGCCTTTTTTCCTCCCTCATGGCAGGATGCGCCATCGACTCTGCATACTGTCGGCAAATGGGGAGGTTCGTTTTGCCAAGCCATATCTTGCTGCTGGTTCTTGGAGCCGCCCTTCTGCACGCGACGTGGAACATCATCGTCAAAGGAGGGGACAACAAGCTCTTCGAGTCAGCCCTCAACGCTCTGGGAGGAGGTCTCGGCACGCTCTTCATCCTGCCGTTCCTCCCACCGCTTCCTGCCGCCTGCTGGCCGTTCCTGGCCCTTTCCTGCTGCTGTCACCTCACCTATTACATCTGCATCTCCGCCGCCTACAAGGAAGTCGATCTTTCGATCGGCTACACCATCATGCGCGGCTGCGCCCCCCTCATCACTTCCATCGTCATGCTCTGCCTCGGTCAGGGACTCAGCCTGACGAGCTGGAGCGGGGTCGCCATCCTCTGCCTCGGCATCTTGGCGCTTTCCCTGGACAATCTGAAACGGCACGCCAACCTGCGGGGCATCCTCATCTCCCTGCGCACCTCCTTCGTCATCGCCGGCTATACGCTGGCGGACGGTTTCGGCGCGTCGGCCGGCGGCGACGGCTACGGCGTGGCCTACGCCTGCTGGATATTCTTCCTCAACATCTTCCCGCTGCATATCTACGTCTTCCTGCGGCATGGTCGTGAATATTTGCCCTATCTCCGGCAGCGCGGGGGGATAGGCATCTTCGGCGGGCTGTGCGGCCTGGGTTCCTACGGCATAGCCATCTGGGCCATGACCAAGGCGCCCATCGCCATGGTGGCGGCCCTGCGCGAGACATCCGTCATTTTCGGCATGCTCATGGCCGTCATCTTTTTGGGCGAAAAGCTTACGCCCAGCCGCATCCTGGCCGTCCTGCTCGTGTGTTGCGGCACAATGGTACTCAAGTACGGTTAGCCAAAAGGCCGGCCGCTGCGTATAGTCGGTTGCCTGCCCTTGACGGGCGAGGCTTCTGCCTTTAGTGTGTCCAATGTTCTTTTTTGGACAAATCATATTTTGGAGGATCACATGGGGGATTTACCAGAAAAGCATGAGCTGATGGAGGAAGCACGCGAGGCTCTTGCCAAAACTCTCGGCCCCACCGAAGTGCTGGCGCTCGCCCTGGGCGCCATCGTGGGCTGGGGGTGTTTCATGCTGCCCGGCATCACCTTTCTGCCCAATGCCGGCCCGCTGGGTACCATCATCGCTTTTTTTATCGGCGCATTCTTTCAGTGCATCGTGGCGCTGGGCTACAGTTTTCTCATCAAGCCCTATCCGGTGGCGGGCGGGGCTTTTGTGTACGCCTACGCGGGATTCGGCTCCAAGGGAGCCTTCATCTGCGGCTGGGCGCTGGTGCTCAGCTATGTCTGTGTCATTGCCGCCAACGCCACGGCCATCATTCTGCTGGTACGCTTCCTGCTAGGGGAAAGCATCCAGTTCGGCCATCTCTATACCGTTCTGGACTGGGATATCTACCTCAGCGAAGTGGGCTACATTACGGTCATCCTGCTCGTTTTCGGATATATGAACTTCCGTGGAGTTGATGCGGCCAGTGCCGTTCAGGTCTTCCTGGCCTTTGCCCTGACCATCGGCGTGCTGGTACTCACCATCGGCACGGCCACCGCCGAGACCGCGAGCCTCGACAACCTTCAGCCCCTCTTTGCGGAAAACCGCTCGGCCATTGCCTGCATCATGATGGTGCTGGCTTTGACGCCATGGCTATATGTGGGCTTTGACACCATCCCGCAGATGGCGGAGGAGTTCTCCTTCTCTCCCGGCAAAGCCCGTGATCTCATGCTGCTTTCCATCATCTGCGGCGCCGTCATCTACGCCCTCGTCACGCTGTGCGTCGCCGGCCTCATCCCCTACAAGGAACTGCTGGCCGCCAACCATGACTGGGCCACGGGCTGGGTCGCCAATCAAATCTTCGGCCGCTGGGGCGGGGTAGCCCTTGCCGTTCCCGTGTTGGCGGCCATTCTGACAGGCATGAACGGCTTCTTCATGGCCACCACGCGCCTGCTGTTCAGCATGGGCCGCAGCAAATTCCTGCCCGGCTTCTTCTCCGAAGTGCATCCCAAATACAATACCGCCTGGAAGAGCGTCGTCTTCATTACGGCGCTGACCTTGATTGTGCCGTGGTTCGGGAGACCGGCTCTTGACTGGATCGTGGCCACATCGTCCATCGGCACGGCGCTTGCCTACCTTTTCGCCTGCCTGACGGCACGCAAGTATCTGCTTGCGCACCCTGAGCTGCGCGAATCCTCCTGGGGTAAGCCCGTCTGCACTCTGGGCGCCATTACATCGCTTATCTGCATCGGCCTGCTCATGATCCCCAGCTCTCCCGTAGCCATCAACGTGCCCAACTGGGCCATGCTCTTTGCCTGGGTCGCCCTCGGGGCCATTTTCTTCCTGGGCAAGCAGCAGGAACTGCTTTCCATTCCGCACTCGACCATGCGCTACCTGCTGTTCGGCAAAGCCGATCAGGAAGTGCTGTTCGACACCATGGAAGACGACGAGGACATCGTTTAGCGGTTTTGGTGCCGGGGTGGCGGCTGCCGGAGCGACACGCACGCCGGCGCCGCCCCTCCCGCCGGCAGTGTACGACCGTTCATCATGTCATGCGCCGCCCTCTGTCGGGCCGCGGACGTCCCGAACAAGCCAGTCATCTTCGACCCCGAAGGTGTCGAAGCCATAGCGGAGTATCACCATGCGTTTATTGCTTTCCATTCTCCTTGCCCTGCTCCTGACCGTCGTTCAGGTGTACATCGGCCTGGAAACCTTCTTCCCCAGCGTGTTCCAGCAGAAGACGCACATCGTGGACGAGCTGATCCAGGACAAGAAACCCATCATCAGCAAGCTCACCCCCGAAGAACAGGCCTGGATCACCAACCACGGCAAGGTCACCGTAGGTGTGGACCCCTACTTCTACCCCATTGAAACCTTTGACGGCCGCGGTCAGTATTCCGGCCTTGGCGGCGACTACATGAAGCTTCTGAGCCACCTGACCGGCATCCAGTTCCTGCCGCTGCGCCTCAATGACTGGGCCGCCACCGAGCACAGCGCGCAGGCCCGCGAAGTGGACATGTACATGGCCGCCGCCCAGACGGCGCGCCGCAGCGAGTATATGCTCTTTACCGAGCCCTACATCAACGAACCCGGCGTCATCAGGGCGCCCCGCACCTCCGGCCTGCACAACATCACCGTGGCCGATCTGCACGGCAAGAAGGTGGCTGTGGTGGCCGCCTACTCCTGGCATGACTTCCTCCTGGAACACCATCCCGAAGTGGAAGTGGTGCCCTGCGCCACCACTGTGGACGCGCTCAAGGCCGTGGTCAACGGCGATGCCGACGCCATCATTGATTATGAGTTCAACCTGAAGGAAAAGATCCACACGGCCGGCATCATGCAGATGGAGAAGGTTGGCAGCGTGGAGTCCAGCTACGGCCACGCCATTGCCGTGCGCAAGGACTGGCCCATCCTGTTCAGCATCCTCAAGAAGGGGATGGACAGCATCACCCCTGAAGAAAAGACTGAGCTGGCCGAATACTGGCTGGCCCAGGAAAGCGCCCCCGAACCGGCCGACCGCCATCTGCAGTGGCTGTTCTTCTTCTTCACCGAGATCGTCATGCTCGGCTTCGGCTTCCATACCTGGTGGCAGATCTCCGTCACCAGGGCGACCCGCGCCCGCATCCGGGATATCCGCGAAACCAACCGTGCCAAGGCGGCTGCCGCCGCGACCACGAAAGCCTGATCCCGTCCGCCAGCACACGTCAACAAGAAAGCCGCCGCAAGGCGGCTTTCTTGTTGCCTGCCTGACGGCGGAAACACAGGAGGGGCGGGAAAGCCCTGCCTTTCCGCCCTCCGCACAGCGTCTCAAGCCGGCGCCACGCTATTTCTTCTTGCGCTTCGGCCTGCCGTCATCGGGACGGTCGGCATTGTGCGCCCGTTCGTCCTTGCGCTGTGCCGGCTTCCTGACCAGCGCGGCTCTCAGGGCGTCCCGGTAGCAGCGCAGGACGGCCAGACGCGCATATTTCTTGTTTTCGGCCGGGATGATGTGCCACGGCGCATAGGCCGTGCTCGTCCGCAAAAACATCTCGTCGGCCGCCACACTGTAGGCATCGCGCTTTTCCCGGTTGCGCCAGTCCTCATCCGTTATCTTGTACTGCTTCCACGGTGTCTGCTGCCGTTCCTCAAAGCGGCGCAGCTGTTCGTCAGGGGAGATGTGCAGCCAGAATTTCAGCAGGATGTTGCCGTCTTCGGTGAGCTGCTCCTCGAAATGGTTGATCTCGGCATAGGCCCGGCTCCAGTCTTCCCGCGGGGTGAGGTTTTCCACCCGTTCCACGAGGACACGGCCGTACCAGGAGCGGTCATAGATGGTGATGAAGCCCGCGCGCGGTATGTGCCGCCAGAATCGCCAGAGATAATGGTGCGCCAGCTCCTCGTCCGAGGGGGCGCTGATGGGGATGACCTGGGTGATGCGTACATCCGCGCCGCTGATGACGCGCCGTATGGCCCCGCCCTTGCCGGCCGCGTCCCAGCCCTCGAAGATCAGGGTGCTGGAAATGCCGCGCCGGTAGGCATGATAGGTCAGGGCAAAAATCTCTTCCTGGAGCTTTTTCAATTCCTTGCGGTAGTGCTCCGGCTCCCGGGACAGACTGAGATCGATGGCCTCCAGGCTGGAGACCAGCCCTTCCTGTACGCTGCCGCCGTCCTTGTCCTGCTCCCTTTCCAGGGCCACGCGTCCGGCCTTGGCGTCCTGCGCGCGCATGGCGCGCTCCATGCCGGCAATGATGGCCTGCGCCACGGAGAGATTGCGGTAGTTGGCGTCGGCGGCATCCACGATGGTCCAGGGCGCTTCCGGGCGATCCGTCAGCCGGATGGCGGTGGAGATGCCCTCCACCAGACCGTCGTAGTTGCCCGAGGTCTTTTTGTCATACGGCGTGAAGTGGAAGACTTCCTGATGGGCAAGCCGGTGCTTGAGACGCTGCGTAAAGGTCTTCTTGTCCAGATGCAGCCAGAGCTTGATGATGGCCATGCCCGACGCGGCCAGACTGTTCTCCAGCCCGCGCAGCCGGTGCAGACGGCTCGTGAAGGCCTCCTCCGTGATGTCGCGGCAGGCCCGCAGGCGCACGGCTGGCCCGTACCAGCCGCCCAGGAAGACGCCCACCTCGCCTGCCGCCGGCAGCTGACGCCAGTAGCGCCAGAAGGGGGGACGCTCGCGCTCCTCGTCCGTTTCGAACCAGAAGGCATGGTGGTGCAGGTGCTTGCCGTCCATCCACTCCGAAAGCAGGTTGGCCACGGCCCCCCGCCCTGCCCCGTTGAGTCCGGCAATGGTGATGAGCACGGGGATCCTGCGGGCCAGGCACTGGCGCTGCGCCTCGAACAGGCGCAGGCGCAACTGCTGCATGGCGACTTCGTATTCCTTGTCTGCGCATTTTCGCCCAAGCGCGGCGGATTCAAACATGTGACCTCCTTGGCGTGAAAACACGCGCCGTAAGGGTTCGGGGATGACGAGCATCAATATACGCCAGTCTATCTCCGGCACGGTCAGACCACAAGAAAAAAGGCTGCCGACACCTCCACGTCCCGCTGGAGCCGCGCCTTGACCGCTCCCGGAGAACAGGCTATCGTTTCCGACACCTTATGCGGGAGTCCGAACATGTTTCCTACCATAACCGGCAGAAAGATCAGAAACGCCATCATCGGTTGCGGCCGTATCTCCAAAAATCATTTTGGCTCCATTGAAAAGCACCAGGAAAACATGGAGCTGGCCGCCGTCTGCGACAGCGATCCCGCTGTCCTGCGCGCTCATATGGAGCAGTATGGCGTCCCCGGCTTTGCTTCGCTTACCGAGCTGCTGGATGCCTGCGACTGCGATCTTGTGACCATCTGCACGCCGAGCGGGCTGCATCCGCAAATGGTCATCGAAGCCGCCCGTGCCGGACGGCATGTCATGACGGAAAAGCCCATGGCCACCCGCTGGAAAGACGGCCTGGCCATGATCCAGGCCTGCGACGAAGCCAGACGCCGTCTCTTCGTGGTCAAGCAGAACCGGCGTAACGCCACGCTCCAGATGCTCAAGCGCGCCATCGACGAGCAGCGCTTCGGCCGCATCTATATGGTGCATCTGAATGTCTTCTGGACGCGTCCGCAATCCTATTACGACTCGGCCAAATGGCGCGGCACATGGGAAATGGACGGCGGGGCCTTCATGAATCAGGCCAGTCACTATGTGGATCTGCTGGAATGGCTCATCGGGCCCGTGGCCGACGTGCAGGCCATGACCGGCACGCTGGCGCGGCATATCGAGGTGGAAGATTCGGGCGTGCTCAATGTGCGCTGGCGCAACGGCGCACTGGGCTCCATGGCCGTCACCATGCTCACCTATGACAAGAACCTGGAAGGCTCCATCACCATCCTCGGCGAAAAGGGCACGGCCCGCGTCGGCGGCGTGGCCGTCAACGAGATCCAGATCTGGAAGTTCGACGAACCGCGCGACTACGATGCCACGGTGGCGGAATCGAGCTATGCCACGACTTCCGTCTACGGTTTCGGCCACCCGCTCTATTACAAGAATGTCATCGATGTGCTGCGCGGCGAAGCGGAACCGGAAACGGACGGACGCGAGGGGCTCAAGTCCCTTGAGATCCTCATTGCCGCGTATTGCAGCGCCCGCGACAACAAGACGGTCTCGCTGCCGCTGGAATACTAGGCATTTTCGCTGTGGCGCTGCCCCGGCGGCACGAGCGGCGCGCAAGGGCGCACTGATGCCGCGATCCGACGGCAGGCGATGCGGCGTCGGGCTGCGCGCCCGCAGCACGGCTGAAGGGCCGGCCACGATCACGTGCCGGCAGACGTAACGAATGGGAAAGAGGAGAGGGCATGGTTTCTCTCGATGCACTGCGGCAGGGGACGTCCGCTGTCGCCGTTGTGGGGCTCGGCTATGTGGGCCTGCCCCTTGCCGTGGCGCTGGCCCGGCATTTCGACGTCATCGGCTTTGACGTCAACAGCTCCCGTGTGGACGCCCTGCGCCGGGGCCATGACGCCACCCGGGAAGTGGACGGCGAGGAGCTTGCCGGCTGCAAGGCCCTTTTTACCGATGACCCGGAACAGTTGCGCCGGGCAGCGGTCATCATCGTCGCCGTCCCCACCCCGGTGGACGACCACCGCCGGCCGGATCTGACGCCGGTGCGCGCGGCCAGCCGCACTGTGGGCCGCCACATGGCGCGAGGCTGTGTTGTCTGCTACGAATCCACGGTCTATCCCGGCGTGACCGAAGAGGAATGCCGCCCCATCCTTGAGGCGGAATCCGGCCTGCGCTTCCCGCAGGATTTCACCCTCGGCTACTCGCCGGAGCGCATCAATCCCGGCGACAAGGTGCACCGGCTGGAGACCATCCGCAAGATCGTTTCCGGCTCGGATGCGGCCACGGCCGATCTGCTGGCGCAGATATACGGCAGCGTGGTGAGCGCGGGCATCCACCGCGCCTCGTCCATCAAGGTCGCCGAAGCCGCCAAGGTCATCGAGAATACCCAGCGCGACATCAACATCGCGCTTATGAACGAGCTGGCCATCATCTTCAACAAGCTGGACATCGATACGCTGGAAGTGCTGGAAGCCGCGGGCAGTAAATGGAACTTCCTGCCCTTCCGCCCCGGGCTCGTCGGGGGCCACTGCATCGGCGTCGATCCCTACTACCTCACCTACAAGGCGGAGGAGATCGGCTGCCATCCCGAAGTCATCCTTGCCGGCCGGCGCATCAATGACGGCATGGGCAAATTCGTGGCCGAGACCTGCGTCAAGCGGCTCATCGAGGCCGACAGGCGCGTCAAGGGCGCACGCGTAGGCATCCTGGGCTTCACCTTCAAGGAAAATGTGCCGGATATCCGCAACACGCGCGTGGTGGACATCGTGACGGAACTGAAGGAGTACGGCATCACCCCCCTTGTGCATGACCCGGAAGCCGACCCCGCCGAGGCCCTGCTCGAGTACGGACAGGAACTGCTGCCCCTTTCGGCCCTGACCCGGCTCGACGCGCTCATCCTGGCTGTAGCGCACGAACGTTTCCGCACCCTGACGCCCGATGTCATCACGGGCATGTTCGGCGACGCTCCCGTCAGCCTCATGGACATCAAGGGCTTCTGGGACAAGCATGCCCTGCGCGAAGCCGGCTTCGACCTCTGGCGGCTGTAAGCACCTACGGAGAGGAAAATCCATGCAGTTCATCGACCTTGCCGCGCAACAGACACGCATCCGCTCCCGTATCGAGGCCCGCATGACGGCCGTGCTGGATCACGGGAAATACATCATGGGCCCGGAAGTGGCCGAGCTGGAGGCCGCCCTCTGCGCCTTTACCGGCGCGCGGCACTGCATCACCTGCGCCTCCGGCACGGATGCCCTGCTCATGCCGCTCATGGCCTGGGACATCGGCCCGGGCGACGCCGTCTTCGTACCGCCCTTCACCTTCTTCTCCACGGCGGAAGAGCCCGCCTTCCTGGGCGCAACGCCCATTTTTGTGGACATTGATCCCCAGACCTTCAATATGCGGCCCGACCTGCTGGCCCGTGCCGTGGAAGCCGTCCTTCGGCAGGATGCGAGCCTCTATCCGCTTCCCGAGGCGGCGCGCGCAAGCAAGCTGACCCCTCGGGCGGTCATCCCCGTCGATCTGTTCGGGCAGGCCCCGCCGTATGCGGAGCTGCTGGAAGTGGCCCGGGCCCACGATCTGCTGGTACTGGAAGACGCGGCCCAGAGCTTCGGCGGCACGCATCACGGGCGACGTCATGGCGCTGTGGGCTGCCATGCGGCCGCCACGAGCTTCTTTCCCGCCAAGCCGCTGGGCTGTTACGGCGACGGCGGCGCCGTCTTCACCGATGACGACGATCTGGCCGCCCTGCTGCGCTCCATCCGGGTACACGGCAAGGGCAGCGACAAATACGACAATGTGCGTCTTGGCCTGAACGGACGCCTGGATACCCTTCAGGCCGCCATCCTGCTGGCCAAGCTGGAGATATTCCCCGAGGAGCTGGACGCGCGGCAGAAGGTGGCCGCATGCTATGCCCGGCATCTTTCCGGCATCGAGGGGCTGACGCCTCCCCATGTGGCGGAGGGCAACCGCAGCGCCTGGGCCCAGTTCTGCGTGCTGCTGCCCGACGGCAGGCGCCCCGCCGTCATGGAGCGTCTCAAGGCGCAGGACATCCCCACCAACATCTATTACCCCAAGCCCCAGCACTGCCTTGCCGTCTTTGCCCGGCTGGGCTACGCGCCGGAAGATCTGCCGGCGGCGCTCCAGGCCTCACGCAACATCCTTGCCCTGCCCTTCCACCCCTATCTGACGGAAGAAGAGGTCCGCACCGTCGCCTCAGCCCTCCGCGAGGCTCTGGCATGAGCGGCTCCGGCGCCTTCGTGCACGAAACGGCCTGCATCGACGATGCGGTCAGCCTCGGCGACGGCACAAAAATCTGGCATTTCACCCATGTTCTGTCCGGCTCTGTGGTGGGAGAAAACTGCAATATAGGCCAGAACGTCGTCATCGGCCCGGACGTTCGCATCGGCAGGGGCTGCAAGATCCAGAACAACGTCAGCGTCTACAAGGGCGTGACGCTGGAAGATGACGTCTTTTGCGGCCCGAGCATGGTCTTTACCAATGTCTTCAACCCGCGCGCCCATATCCGCCGCATGGATGAAGCCCGCCCGACGCTTGTCCGGCGGGGGGCCAGCATCGGCGCCAATGCCACCGTCGTCTGCGGCATCACCATAGGACGGTTCGCCCTCGTGGGGGCAGGAGCCGTCGTCACCCGTGACGTGCCCGATTTTGCCCTGATCTACGGCAATCCGGCCCGCCAGCACGGCTGGGTATGCGCCTGCGGCGAAAAACTGCCGAAGGATCTGCGCTGCCCTGCCTGCGGCCAGCGCTATCAGCTGCGGGACGGACGCCTGGCCGAGGCGGACGCCTGACGCATTTCCCGGCACGGTTCGCGCGTGCCGGAGGGGTCGGTGCGACGACAGATTCGCCGTTCCGCCTCCTGTCCGGTCGTGCCCGGCGGCATGCCCCCTGTTCCCTTCGCGCCATCAGATCAGCGTCCACGCCGGCCGCAGAGGACAAACATGAAATATCTCCCCTCCCAGCTCATGTCCTTCCTGCACGAACGCGGGGCGCGCCACAATATCACCATATTGCGGCGCTTCAGCCTGACGCTCTTCCTTATGATCGCCGTGTACAGCGTGCTCTTTCACCTCATCATGGAGTACGAGGGGCAATACCATTCCTGGATCACCGGCGTCTACTGGACGCTTACCGTCATGTCCACGCTGGGTTTCGGGGACATCACCTTCACTTCGGACCTCGGCCGCGTCTTCTCCATCATCGTGCTCATGTCCGGGGTGATCTTCTTCCTCATCATGCTGCCGTTCACCTTCATCCAGCATTTCTACATGCCCTGGCTGGAAAGCCAGAAAAAGGACATGGTCCCCCGACAGCTCCCCCCCGCCACGCACGGGCACGTCATCATCGCGGGCAGCGGTCCCATCACGCTCAACCTTGCCGACGATCTCACCCGCTACGGCGTGCGTAACGTCCTGCTGTGCCATGATCCCCAAAGCGGCCTCGAGCTGCTGGAACAAGGCTATGAGGTGGTGGCCGGCGACCACGACGACGTCAAGACCTACGCCAAGCTGCGGGCGGACGCCGCCGCCATGCTGGTTGTACTGGATACGGACATCCGCTGCACCAACATCGTCTTTTCCGCGCGTGAAGCTGCACCGCGCGTGCCCATCGCCGCCGGCGTGGAAAATCCCGACGCCAGCGACATCCTGCGGCTGGCCGGGTGCACGCGGGTCTTCCAGTTCCACAGCGTGCTCGGCAAGGCGCTGGCCCGCCGGGTGCTCAATACGGCCCAGCGGGTGAGCATCATGGGCCGCTTCGGCAATCTGGTGGTGGCCGAAGCGCCTGTCATGCGCAGCCATCTTTCGGGTAAGACCCTGCTGGAATGCGGCCTGCGCGAAAATACCGGCGTCAACGTGGTAGGGATCTGGGATCGGGGTGTGTTCCAATTGCCGCAACTGTCCACGGTCTTCACCGAGAGCTGCGTGCTCGTGGTGGCCGGGACGGAAGCGCAGATACGCGCGCTGGACAAGCTCATCAGCACGCCCCGCGAGAATGCCGTGCAGCCGCCGGCCGTCATCCTCGGCGGCGGCCGTGTGGGACTTTCCGTGGCGGCCCATCTGGCGCGGCGGCGCATCCCGGCGGTCATCGTGGATCGTCAGGCGCACATCAATTCCGGCGAAACGCCCCATATCCGCGGGGACGCCTCGGATCTGGCCGTGCTGGAAAAGGCGGGCATACGCACCACGCCCTCCATCATCATCACCACGCACGATGACGACGCCAACATCTATCTGAGCATCTACTGTCGCCGCCTGCGCCCGGATGCCCAGATCCTCTGCCGCGCCTCGCTGGACCGCAACGTCTCCGGCCTGCACAGCGCCGGCGCGGATCAGGTGCTTTCGCTGGCCTCGCTGGTCAGCAGCAGCATCTTCAACATGCTCTCGCCGGACAAGCTGCTTATGATCAACGAGCGCCTGTCCATCTTCCGCTACACCATACGCGGCGCACTGGCCGGAAAAAGCCTGAAGGACTGCGGCATCCGCAACAAGACGCAATGCAGCGTGCTGGCCATTCGCGGCGCTGACGGCTCCATGCACGTCAACCCGCCGCCGACCCACATCTTTGCACTCCGGGACGCCCTCTACCTCATCGGCGACTCGGAAGCGGAGGACAAATTCCGTGCCCACTATGGCATTGACGAAGACATGGGGACGCATGACGTGGATCTGAGCTGAGGACTGCTCACACTATCTGCTTCTTGTTGGGGGGAAGGAGAACCCCTCGCCGCGCGCGGAAGGGGTCCCCTTCCCCCCAAGCCCCCCATCTCTTCCCCAGCGCGCTTTAAGAGCTTTTGCCTTTGAAAAAGGCAAAATGCGAGGCGGCGGCACAGCACTGCCCAGCCGAAACCACGCGAAAAAAAACGCGTTTTTTCCGCGAAACGCCAGAGGCCGTATGGTTTGAAACGCGAAGCGCTTCAAACTGAAAATGCTCTATCTGGGAGGAGGCAGAGCGCATGGTATGGCATGCACTCTTCAAACATGCGGAGCGGATGGTCTTACAAAGCTTATCCTCCTGGATCCGTCATAAAACTTATAGCAGCAGGCTCTTGGGCAGCTCCCCCCTGCCGTCCCATCGTCCCTTTACGAGGTTCGCCATGACGACCGCCTTTCAGAAACGCCTGGAAGAAGGCATACAGCAGCGCCTGTCCTCCCGCAGATACCACTATGTGGACAACAGCTACGCCTATTATGTCCATCCCTGTGAGGAAAACATGCGGGAGGACAAGGACTGGTTCGCCCGCTATCCGCATATCGACCCCACCGCCTTCATGGCGGCCCATGCGCGGGAGATCGCCCGGCAGGTGCTGACCAAGGGCACGCTGTATGGCCTGCTGGCCGACCGGCACTCACGGGACACGCTGCTGCTGGTCGCCCTGTACGCCCTGCTGGGACACCGTTTCGTCCGCTTCCCCTACCATACGCCGGGCGCGACGGCACGCCGGCAGGCCCTGCACGAGCGCTGCCGCGTGGCGGAGGAGGATCCCGCCATACGCGAGGCCCTTGCCCGCGACGCCTTCGGCGTGGGCTGCCGCCTGGAGCGCTACCGGGCGCGCATGGCCGGCGAAGCGGTCGATTTTTACGGTACGAGCGAGTTCCTGTACCAGCTTGCCGCCTTCCCGCCCTACCGCTATGCCGCAGGTCCGGTCAGCGTGGCCGTACGGCCGGGGGATCATGTCATCGACTGCGGGGCCTGCTACGGCGATACGGCCCTGTTTTTCGCCGCCTGCGCGGGCGAAGATGGCAAAGTGCTCTCCTTTGAGCCGCATCCGGGCATCGGACAGCTCTTTCGGCACAACAGGGATCTGAATCCCCGCCTTGCCCGGCGTATGACGCTGTTGCCCGCGGCCACCGGCGAAACGGCGGGAGGGACGGTCGCCTTTTCCCTCTGCGGGCCGGGCAGCCATCTTGAGCACAGCAATCCCCGCCTGCAACGGGCGGACATCCCGCTGACGAGCATCGATGCCGAAGCGGATCGCCTGGACTGGCCGCGAGTGGATTTCATCAAAATGGATGTGGAAGGCGCGGAACTCGCCACCCTCAAGGGCGCGGAACGCACCCTGCGCCGCTTTCGTCCCCGGCTGGCCGTCTGCCTCTATCACAGCCCGGAAGACTTCTTCCGCATCCCGCGCTTTCTGGTGGAATGCGATCTGGGCTACCGCTTCTATCTGGAACACCACTTCATGAACGGCTGGGAGACCGTCCTCTACGCCCTGCCTGCTGCGGCATGCTGACGCAATACCGTAGGACCTGCTAATACAAATTTTATAACTAATTGCAATAGATAAAATAAATAAGCCGTACACGCTCCACTTGCCTTTGGAGGCGGGGCCGCCTCGTATCCCTGACTCTTCCCCGGTAAAAGCGCGCTGGGGAAGGGATGGGGGCTTGGGGGAAGGGGAACACCTCCCGCGCAGGCGGAGGGGTTCCCCTTCCCCCAAACAAGTAGCGAATCGTGTTAACAACACCTAGGCGGCCACAGCCGCCCGCAGGAAGGCCCGGACCTCTTCCTCGTCCGTCACCACGGCAAAATCATGCCGCAGATCGTCGGGAACGCGGATGGCCCGGCCCGTGCTCATATCGACATACATCCAGGCCGTTTCCGCCTCGGCCAGCACGGCCCCGTCCGCCCGCCGCAGGAATGCGTAGCGCCGCAGGCACTGGCGCGAGGCGTATTCGGACACCCAGGTGGCCGCCAGCAGCACATCCCCGGCCACGGCCGGCCGCTTGTAGGTGATGGTATGGCGATGCACCACCCAGCCCTGTCCGGCGGCGGCATAACGCTCCATGCTCCAGCCCTGCGCGGCGGAATGGGCCACGGCGAGATCCTGCATCCACTCCACATAGCGCACGTTGCTCACCCGCCGCTGCATGTCCATATCCCGCTCCGCGACCTCTATGCGGCAGGTGAAGATACGGCATCCGCCAGTTTCAGTCATGTTCCCTCCCCCCTGCGCCGCCTTCTTCGCTGACGACGGGCGCTCCGCTCAGGGGCAGACGCCCCGTGCGGATGAAGGCGTCCACCAGACCGAACACCAGTTCATTGCCGCAGAAGCGCCCGCGGGCGATGTTCTCCCGGAAGCGGGGCAGGTCCGCTTCGAACCGCCGCAGCAGCTCCGGCGAGAGGCGCAACATGTCGGCCTGCATGCCGTAGCCCAGCCGTTCGATATAGAGCGCATTGAACCGCTGCTCCACCATAGCCTTGAGCGGCAGGGTCAAAATGGGCTTGCCCAGATGCAGCGCCTCGGTCATAAGCGTGTGTCCGCCTCCCTGGATGACGTAGGAACAGCCTTCCAGCAGACGCAAAAAACCCTCTTCGCTTTTCTGCATGAAGATGACGTTGCCTTCCCGCCCTTCCGTGCGGTCATAGCCGTAGACGTAACAGGTGCGCGTGGTGGACTGCCGCAAAAAGTCGATGAGCGCGCGGTGGGTGGAATTGCTCTGGTAGACCAGCACATGGCCGTCATCACGCGGCGCAAGCCGCAGCACCCGGTCGCGCAGGATGGGCGGAACCACCCGCGCCCGGTAGCGCGGCAGCACCGGCGGCTGATAAAAGGAGACGATGAGATTGTCCCCCGTGGGACGGAAGAGATAACGCGGCGTCAAGCCCTGCAAAAAGGCATCCCACCACATGTCCGGCGGCAGATCGTGCCGGCAGCAGGTGATGACGTGCTGGTGGTCCAGCGTCAGACAGGGCAGCCCGGCCCGCTCCGCCGCCCGCGGCACGAAATATTCCAGATCGGTCATGCAGACGTCAGGCCGGAATTCGTCCATGATGCGCAGCACGGCGTCCACATGACGCCGGCGATGCAGCAGCAGGGGGACGGCGCGGCGGATGGTGGCCGCCAGATCCACCTGATAGTTGCGGAACACCGTCCCCAGATTGGGGATGCGGCGGACGGGGAACTCCGGCTCCAGAACGCGCGGGGCATCATCATTGGCGACAAAGAGGAATTCATGCCCGTCGAGCCGCCGTGCGATGGTCAGCCCCCGCATGGCGTGCCCATGCCCCGTGCCGTGGATACCGTACAAAATGCGCGCCATGCCGCCTCCCTTTCTCCCTCGCGCCCCAGCGGCAGACGTCAGACACGGCTGTACGCTGGCGGAATACTGCTTTCTGAGCCTAACAGCGGGGCGCGGCCGCCGTCAACATGCCCTTGCTCTCGGCACGCGAATTGGGCATACTCCCCGGCAGGAGCCAGCTTATGAACGTCCGCAAGATTCGTGAAGACCTCGGCCGGGCCCGCGCCTGCCTCAAACGCAACGAGACGCCGCGCGCCCTTTATCTCATCGTCACCGCCTTCAAGGAGACCGGCGCCAATCCGCCCATGGATCTGCGCGGCGATTTCCGGGAGACCATCACGGCCCTGTCCAGGGATGAGGACTTCCGCCGGGAACATCCCGCGCCCATCTCCTACCAGCCCGGCAATGAACGCGAACTCTGCAACCTGCTCATCAAACTCTACAAGTCCGTGCAGGGGCAGGAAAAGCAGGAAGATTACGAAACCACCCTGCAACGCAAGCTGGGACTGGATCGCTGCCTCAAGGAGGGCCGCGCCCTGCTCGCCCAGGGCAAGGCCTCGGAGGCCGATGCCGTATTCATGGAGGGGCTCAAGAACTTCCGCAATGAGCAGGCCGTGTTCAGCCTCATGGCCAAGGCGCACATGGAAGCCGGCGAATATGTGCGGGCCCTCGGCTACATCAAGAAGGGCCTGAGCTATGTGAAAGACGACCCCACCCTGCGGGAACTCGGCCAGATCTGTCTGCAAAAGCGCGAAGAAATGAAGCGCTGACGCCCGTCCCCTGCCCGGATGCCGCCGGCCGCTTGTCAGTCGTCTGGAAAAAGTCTAAAGTTTTGCCTCTTTCTTCCCTTCACCGTCAACGAGGCAAAGCATGGACATCGTGCGGTACATACATGCGGCCGATCTGCACCTGGATACTCCCTTTCAGGGACTTGCCCGGGAGGCCGCCCAGAGCGGCCATCTTTCCCGGCTCATGCAGGATGCCACCTTCACCGCCCTGGAGCGCCTTTTCCGCTTCTGTGAAGAAAAGCGCCCGGACTTCCTCGTCCTGGCCGGCGACATCTACAATCAGGAAAACTACAGCGCCAAGGCTCAGCTTGCCCTGCGGGACGGCTGTCGCCGGCTCGATGCGCTCGGCATCCGGGTCTTCATGGCCCACGGCAACCATGATCCGCTCTCTTCCCGGCTCACGGCCATCCACTGGCCGGACAACGTCACCGTTTTCGGGCCGGATGTGGAAAGCCATCTCCTGGAAAGGGACGGCCAGCCGCTGGCGCTCGTCCACGGCATAAGCCATGCCGGTTCCCGCGAGAACCGCAACCTTGCCCAGCTCTTCCGCAGGGATGATACGCGGGACGTCTTCCAGCTCGGCGTGCTCCACTGCACCGTGGAAGGCGAGGCCAAGGGCGACCGCTACGCCCCCTGCTCGCTGGAGGACCTGCGCCGCAGCCGTCTCGACGCCTGGGCGCTGGGGCACATCCACCAGCGTCGCCAGTGGGAGGAAGAGAGCTTCATCGCCTACAGCGGCAACGCGCAGGGACTGCACATCAACGAAACGGGCCCCCGCGGCTGCCTGCTGGTCACGGCCTGCCCCCGTGAGGGCGGCTGGCGCTGCGACAGCGAGTTCCTGCGCCTCGGCCCGGTGGAATGGCGGAAGCTCGTTCTGCCGCTCGACGCGGTGGACACGCTGGACGCGCTGGAGGACAGGCTCACCCGCCTCCTGGAAGAAAGCGCCGGCGCCCTTGACGGCAGTTGTGAAGCGCTCATCGCCCGTGTGACGCTCACCGGCCGCACGCCGCTGGACGATCCGCTGCGCAAGGCCGAGGTGTGCGCCGATCTTCAGGAACGCCTGCTGCACCTGGCCGCCAACTCCCCGCGCATCTGGCTCAAGGATCTGCTGGTGGAGACCCGCCCCCTGCTCGATGAGGCCGAATACCGCCGCCGGGAGGATCTGCTGGGCGAGACCATGCGCCTCATCGACGAGATGCGCCGCCACCCCGAGCAGCTTGCCGAACTTGACGCGGCGGCCCTTGCCCCCCTCTTTTCGCATACCCGCATGCGCAAGGCCCTTGCGCCGCCGGACCCGGAAGAAAGCCGCCGCCTGCTGGACGAGGCCCAGCGCCTGTGCATCGATCTGCTGGAGGTCCGCTGATGTATATCCAATCCTTCCATATCGACGGCTTCGGCATCTTTGCGGACGTGCAGGTGGATAATCTGCCCCCGGGCCTGACAGTCTTCCTGGGCGAGAACGAGGCCGGCAAGTCCACCTGTCTGGAATTCCTGCGTACCATGCTGGTGGGCTATCCCCATGCCCGCAGCCGCGAGGCGCGCCGCATCCCCCCGCCCCTGCGCGGCGGCCAGCCCGGCGGCAGCCTGCATCTCGTCAGCGAGGAACAGGGCGACATCCATCTGATCCGGCGCCCCGGACAGGACGGCGGCGTGCTGACCCTCTGCAATGCCGACGGCGCCCCGCTGGAAAACAGCCTGCTCCAGCAGCTGCTTTTCGGCATCAACCGGGATGTCTACCGCAACGTCTTCGGCTTCAGCCTCACTGAATTGCAGACATTCGAGAGCCTTTCCGGCGACGGCGTGCGCAACGCCCTCTACGGGGCCAGCTTCGGCGCGGGCCTGCGCTCGCCCGTGGAGGCCCTGCGGGAACTGGACAGCCGCAAGGACGCTCTTTTCCGCTCCAGCGCCAGCAAGCCCCGCCTCAATGAGGAACTGACGGCGCTGGAGAAGCTGCGCGGCGAGATCCAGGCCGTCAGCGAGGAATCAGCCGGCTATGACCAGCTGGCCACCAGCCTCAACGAAAAAAAACAGACGCTCGCCGCCCTGCGGGAACGCCGTGCGGTGGTGGACGACGAACGCCGCCGGGTGGAACGCCGCCTCAACGTCTGGCAGCAGTGGGACGAATGGCGCAAATGCGGCCTGCGCCTGGCGGCCTTTCCCGCCGTCAGCGCCGCGTTCCCCGAAGACGGCCCCGCCCGTCTGGCCCGCGCGCAGGAAGCCCGGGAAACCTGCGAGCGCGCCCTGGCCGCCCAGCAGGAAAAATCCTCCCGCCTGCGGGAGCGACGCGAGGCCCTGGAAGAAGATGCCGCCCTCCTGGACGCCCTGCCCCGTCTGCGGGCCCTGGCGGAACGCAAGAGCGGCTTTCGGCAGGCTCAGCTGGCCCTGCCCCGCCTGTGCGGCGAAAAGGAGCGGGCGGATGCCGACCTGGCCCGCGAGCTGGAACGCCTCGGCCCCGACTGGGATTGCGAACGCATCCGGCAGACGGATCGCGGCATCTTCGCCGACAAGGATCTGGAACGACAGGCCCGGGAGCTGAATGCCGCGGATTCCAGCCATCAGGCGGCTGTCGACTCGCTTGATCGCCTCAACCGCGACGTGGAACTCTGCCGGCGCGACATCGCCTCCGCCACGGCCGCCCTGGAGATGCTGCCCCAGCCTGTGGCCGCCCTCGGCGAGGCTGACCGCGACCGCCTGCGGCAGACGCTCGTCCTGCTGGAAGAGGGCCGCCAGCGCCTGCCCGCGCGGGAACGGGCGGTACAGCAGGCGCGCCATACCTTTGAACGCGCCCAGGAACGGCTCAGGCTGGCGGCGGACGAACCGCGCGCCGCGCTGGATGCTCTGCTGAGCAAACGCGAAGAGGCGCTGGGGCTGGCCCGCGAAGTACAGGCCAGCATCGACAGCGCCGGCGAGGCGGCCCGGGCCGTGCAGCAGGCCGAGGAACAGGCCGATATGCTGCGTGCCCGGCTGGAACAGCTCCGCGAGGAGCAGCGCGGCAGCAACGGCCCCAGCCGGGAAGCCCTCGACAACCGCAGCAGCGCCCTCCGCTCGCTGCGAGCCCTGTCCGCTTCGCTGGAAACGGAACAGGAACGCCTCAAGGAATTGAGCGAACGCCTCAGCGCCGAAAAGGAACCCGCCGCCGTCAAGAATCTTGCCCTGCTCGTGCTGGGCGGCATCATCATGCTGCTGGGCATCGGCATCCTCGTGGGGCACTGGCAATTCGGGCTGGAAAGTCTCGCCATCACCGAGACCCTGCATCTGCCCATGACGCTCTGGTCCGGCTATCTCGTGCTGGTCTGCGGCGCTATGGCTGTGGGCGGCGGCCTGCCGCGCCGCAACGGCCCGGAGGCAAAGCGCCTCCGACAGGAACGCCTCCAGCTGGAGAGCCGCCGCGAGACCTGCGCCCTGCATGTCGCCGAACTGGGCGACAAGGCCCGCAAGCTCTGTCAGGAGGCAGGGGTGGACAGCATGGATCCCGAAACGCTGGAAGCCGTGGAGGTCATGCTGGAACGCAAGCGGGAACAGTGCTTCAATCAGGAACGCAGCCACAAGGAAGCCGAGGAACTGCAACGCGAGATCAGCCTTGCCCGCACACGCATCGCCGAATTGCAGACCAGATCCCAGGAGATGCAGGCCGTCGTCCAGCGCATCCGCCGTCGCTGGCAGGATTTTATGAGCATGCTGCGGGTGGTCAACGTGCCCGCGCCGGAAAGCGCCGAAAGCTTCTTTGCCCGTGCCGAGTCGGCCCGTGCCGCCTGGGATGCCGTGGAGAATGCACAGGCCGAGCTGGAAGGCCAGCGTGCCGATCTCGCCCAGTACGAAAACACCCTGCGGGCCTTTGCGCCCGTTCAGGAATGCCTGCGCGAGCCCGGCGACCTGCCCGCCCTGCTGGAAGCCGTGCGTCAGGTGCTGGAGTCCTGCCGCGAGGCCGACGCCGCGCGCGAGCAGCGCATCAAGGCGACCGCCACATTGCAGCACCACAAGGATGAGCTGGAACGCATCCAGGAACGTCAGGCCGAGGCCTCCGAAGCGCTGGCCCGGGCGCAGGCCCGCCTTGAAGCGGCCCGCAGCGACTGGGGCGACTGTCTTTCCGGTCTGGGGCTGGGCGAGGATCTTGATCCCGAGACAGTGCGTAAGGCCCTGCAATGTATGGACACCTGCCTGTCCCTTGATGCCGGCTGCCAGCGGCTGGCGGCGGAACTGGCCCAGAACGAACAGGAGATGGCGGCCCTGCGCCAGCCGCTGGAACAGCTGCTGACCACGCTCGCGCGCCCCCTGCCCCGGGACGAGGAAGGGGCCATCGACTGGCTCGGCGCGCTGGACAGCACGCTGGAAGCCGCCGAACGGGCGGCCGAAGTGGACGCTGAAGCCCGCCGCCTCGACAGTCTGCTGGCCGAACAGGACGCCGAACTGCGCGCCGCCTCCGCCGCGCTCGAAGAGGCCCGGCATGGCGAAGCCACTCTGCTGCACATGGCCGAAGCCTCTGATGCCGACGAGTTCCTGCGGCTGGCCGCCATCCTGGCCCAGAGCCGGGAAACGCAACGCCTGCGGGACAGCCTTCAGGAAAGTTTGCGCATCGCCGCCGGCAATCAGCCGTTCGAGGCCTTCCTTGCCTCGTTCGAGGCGGAAGATCACGACGCGCAGGAGAGCCGCTGCGCCGCGCTGAATGCGGAGCTTCAGGACATCCGCGAGCAGGAGGAACGCCTTTCCGATGAAGTGGGCAGCCTCACGGCCCGCGTCAACGGCCTTACCGGCACGGACACGCTGGCCCGGCTGCGGCAGCAGGAGGCCCTTGCCCTGGAAAGCATGCGCCGCCTGGCCCTGCAATGGAGCGCCCTCGCCCTGGCCCGTGAACTCCTGCTGCGCGCCAAGGATACCTTTGAACGCGAACGGCAGCCGCAGGTCATCCGGCTGGCATCCAGCATCTTTGCTTCCATCACCGGCGGCAACTGGCGCGGCATCAATGCCTCGCTGGATGACACCAGCCTGCACATCCTGCCCCATCATGGCGAGGCCATCAGTCCCGAGGCGCTCAGCCGCGGCACGCAGGAACAGGCCTATCTGGCCCTGCGGCTGGCCTATATCCAGAATCATGCCGAGCGGGCCACGCCCCTGCCGGTCATCATGGACGACGTACTGGTCAACTTCGATCCGCAGCGGGCCGCCCGGGCCGCCCGCACCTTCATCGAGCTCTCCGAAGGCCGTCACGGCCGCCCGCATCAGCTCCTCTACTTCACCTGCCATCCGCACATGGCGGACATGCTGCGGGAGGCACAGCCGCATTGCGCCATCTTCCGGGTGGAAAACGGCGGCATCGCCCGCCAGTAGGTCATCCTCCCCCAAAACACAGACAGCCCGGACGGTCTTGCGCCGTCCGGGCTGTTTTGCGTCCTGGCCGCGCCGGCTGCATCGCAGCCACTGCGCCGGGCATGCCGAAGCTATTCCTGCCAGACGAAGGTGAACACCTGTTCCGTATCGGGGTGCAGGCTCAGATGTACGGGGCAGGTGCGGGCCGCCCGTTCGATGGAGATCTTTTCCTTGTCCGAATAGGCGCGCGGCGGCATGATGAAGGTCACTTCCAGCTTGCCGATGCGGCGCGGATCGGCGCTCATGGTCTTGGTCACTTCCATTTTCATGCCGCGCACGTCCACATCATGCGCCTGGGCATAGATGCCGATGATGGTCATGGCGCATGCGCCCAGCGCCGCCCCCACCATATCCGTGGGAGAGAAGGCCTCGCCCTTGCCGTGATTGTCCACCGGCGCATCGGTGACGATGGTCGCGCCGCTCTGTTCGTGCCGCAGCTCCACCCGCAGATCGCCGAGATAGGTCCCCGTTGCCGTTGCCATACTGTGTCCTCCCGGAAAAGATGTAGACGATGCCGCCCGTCGGGACGGCCTCCCTGTTCTTCTACGGGAAAAATCCCGGCGGGGAAAGAGGACGCGGCGGACATACCGCCGTCCGGGGGAACGGACGGACTTAACCGAACCCCCCGTCCTGCCAGAGCACGCGCAGGCCGATGGCCAGCAGGACGAGACCGCCGATGAGGCCCGCCCAGCGCTGGAGGGCGGCCATGCCGGCCAGCACCCGCCCAAGATGCAGCCCGGCGGCGGAGATGGCCGCGCAGGTCAGGCCGATGATGACGGCAGGTCGCCAGATGGGCGTCCCGGTCATGGCAAAGGTCAGCCCCACGGCCAGCGCGTCGATGCTGGTGGCCACGGCCAGCACGAGGAGCGTCCCCCAGCGCAGCCCGTTACCAGTGTTTCCCGTTGCGGACTCGGGCGCTTCACCGCCGTGCTGGTGAAAA
Organism: uncultured Desulfovibrio sp.; assembly: GCF_944324935.1. GTDB lineage: Bacteria > Desulfobacterota > Desulfovibrionia > Desulfovibrionales > Desulfovibrionaceae > Desulfovibrio. Next base: position 57,913 of record NZ_CALUYG010000003.1, read on the forward strand.
TCCTTCCACGCGCCGCGTAGCATGTTGCCGCCCACCCAGGCCAGCAGGACAAAGGCGATCCAGTGATCCCAGGCCTCGATATAGCGATGGACGGACTGCCCCAGCAGCCAGCCCAGAACGGGCATGAAGAACTGGAAAAAGCCGAACGCGCCGCCGATACGGCAGTAGTGTTCCCAGCGAACGGGCCGCAACGCGCAGCCGGAGGCCACGGCCACGGCAAAGGCGTCCAGCGAGAGGGCGACGGCCAGCAGGATAACGGCGATGAGGGACATGGGCGCTCCAAAAAAATAACCGCAAAAACGTGTTCCGCTGTCAGGGACGCTGGGAGGGGGCCGCCGCTTTCAGCGGGTCAGCCGGAAACTTTCCTCCACGAGCCTGTACAGCTCCGCCTCAGGGAAAGAACCGTCAAGGGCAAGGGTGATCCAGTGACGCTTGTTCATGTGATAGGCCGGAAAGGCCCCCGGAACGCCGCTGAGCAGCATATCCGGCACGCTGGCGCTCTTCAGGTTGACGACATCCAGCTCGCCCGTCCCCGGCAGATGCAGACGCTGCCGGGGCAGATCCATGATCAGGCCAAACCACTTGCCGTTCCCGGCATGGCGCAGGACCGCGTAGCGCGGAGAGCGCAGCCAGGGAAAGTCCGGCGTGACGCCATACGTCTCTCTTACATGCGCCAGCAGGCTTTCCCGGTTCGTCATCAGCCATTCCTCCCTGGTGTTTTTCGGCCATCAGCGCTCCGCCAGCGCCGCAAAGCGCCGCATGGTCAGATGGCAGATGCCCACGGCCAGCGCGTCGGAGGTATCCAGCGCCCAGTCTTCGCCGCGTGCGTTGAGCAGACGGCGCACCATGAAGGCCACCTGCTCCTTTTCGGCGCGGCCTGTCCCCACCAGCGCCTTTTTCACGAGGGTCGGCGCGTAGTCGCTGACCGGCACGCCGCAGGCGGCGCAGGCGGCCACGGCCACGCCGCGGGCCTGCCCCAGCTTGAGGGCGCTGGTGGCATTTTGCGCGGTGAAGACCTGTTCGATGGCGGCTTCGGCAGGGGCATGCCGCCGGAGGATGGCGGCCAGCTCGGAAAAGATGCGGGCAAGGCGCGCGGAAAAGGCGGCGTTGCCGCCGGAAGCGGTGCGGATGACGCCGCAGTTCACCAGTGTCAGGACGCCCGACGCTTCGCGGATGATGCCCCAGCCGGTGCGCTGCGAACCGGGGTCGATGCCGATGACGGTCAGGGGATGGCGGGGCTGCTGCATGCGTGCGGGGGCTGCTGCGCCACAGGGAGGCATACGGGAAAGGCCGCCGCCGGGAGAAGGCGTCGCGCGATCTCCCGGGGCGGTCCGTCGTCGTTCGAAGCCCTAGTCCGTGGCCATGTCGTCGGGGAAGTCCACGTTGGCGAAGACGTTCTGCACGTCGTCGTTGTCGTCCAGCGCGTCCATGAGGCGCAGCACCTTCTGGCCCATGTCGGCGTCCACGGCTATGAGATTCTGCGGCACCATGGCGAGCTCGGCGCTCTGCATGGCGATGCCGGCGGCTTCCAGCGCATCGCGCACGGCGGCGAAATCGGCCATGGCGGTCTGGATGGTCCAGACGTCGTCATCGTCCACCACATCGTCGGCGCCGGCTTCCACGGCGGCTTCCATGATCTTGTCCTCGGCGTAGGCGTTCTTGTCCACGGTGATGACGCCCTTGCGGTCGAACATCCAGCTCACGCTGCCGTTTTCCCCCATGTTGCCGCCGTGCTTGGTGAAGAGGTGACGCACTTCGGCCACGGTGCGGTTCTTGTTGTCGGTGGCCACTTCCACCATGATGGCGATGCCGCCGGGGCCGTAGCCTTCGTAAAAGCCTTCGGTCAGGTCGCCGCCCGCATCTTCGCCCGTGCCCTTGCGGATGGCGGCCTCGATCTTGTCCTTGGGCAGGTTCACGGCCTTGGCCGCGGCAATGGCCGCACGCAAACGGGGATTGCCCGCCGGATCGCCGCCGTTCTTGGCGGCGATGATGATTTCCTTGGCGGCCTTGGTGAAGACCTTGCCGCGCTTGGCGTCCTGACGGCCCTTGCGGTGCTGGATATTGGCCCATTTGCTATGCCCAGACATACAACCTCCGAAACTGTGTGACTTGCGACCGCCTTGCGGTCAGGTGAAATGGACGAAAAAGACGGCACACCGGCAGCGGTGCGCCCACATGCCGGAGCCTTCCCCGCGCGGGGAGCGGGCCCTATGCCTCTCCGGGATCGGGAGCCGCCGGAACGGCGCTCGCCACGGCGTCCGCGGCCGTACCGGCCGCCGGCGGGACGGCCCTGAAGCCCATGCCCACAAAAAACGTTTCCTTGCTTTCGGCACGGGAGCTTTTGGGCTTGAAGGACTTGACCGACCGAAAGGCCTTGCGCATGGGTTGCAGCAGTTCCTGTACGTCCGGTCCCATGAATATCTTGACGACGAAGCTGCCCCCCGCCTTGAGATGCAGGCAGGCCACGTTCAACGCCTCGCAAGCCAGCTCCAGCGAGCGGGCCTGATCCGTGAACTTCGTCCCCGTGGTGCGCGGGGCCATATCGCTCATAACCACATCGAACGGCCCCTTTTCCGCCAGCAGGGCCTCGAATTCGGCCGAACGCCGGAAGACATCCTCCTGCAGGAAGGTCACCTGCGGTGGAAAGGCCGTCTCCGTCGTCTGGATATCGCAGCCCAGCACAAGACCGCGCGGCCCGATGCGCTCGGCCGCGCCCAGCGACCAGGAGCCGGGGGCCGCGCCCAGATCGAGCACGCGCATGCCCTGACGAAAGAGCTTGAATTTGCCGTCCAATTCCTTCAATTTGTAGACGGAACGGGCGGGGTAGTTCTCCCGCTTGGCCTTGAGGAAATAGTGATCGCGATATTCTTTCATAGGATTTGTCGGCAGGAAGGTTACGCTTTTTTTCGGCCGTCGCCAAGTCCTGATTTTTCCCTCCCTGTGCCCCCCCGGGCCATAAGCGCGCCGCCATGCCCCAGAGTCCTCCACCTTCTCCTGTCGCCCTCCGCCCCGCACGGCCGCAACGCCCGCGCCTGCCGGACTGGAACGGCAGCCCCGTCAGTCTGCCCTCCGGGAAAGAGGCCTGGCAGGAGATCGCTCCCGCGCCGCACCCCGCCGCGCCGACCCTGCTGCTCGGGCTGGGGCCCGAGGTCGTGCCCGCCCCTCTTGCCGCCGGGCCCGGAACCGGGCCCTTTTTCTGGCTGGACGCGACGCAGATGCTGCACGGGCGGCAGGAACACGCGCGGCCCCTGCCGTCCGCCGTCTGCGCCCGCCCCGGCTCGGCGGCGGCGGCACGGGCGCTGGCGGCTGGCTGCCGCCTGCTTTTTTATGCGCCGGGCATGCGCCTCTTCCCCCGCTTCTGGGGCCCCCTGCTGGGCGATCTGGATGCCGCGCGGCTGCGTACCGGCAACAGCGCTCCCCCGCCGAACCCGGCCGGGCCGCCGGCCGTCATCCTGCCCGGCGATGCGCGTACCCTGCTGCATCAGGAGCTCTGCGGCGCGGCCGGCCGCCTGGGCCTGCCCGTCGTCCCCTGGCCCGCCCGCATCCCGCCGGCGCAGCAGCTCGCTCCCTTCCTGCGCCGTCTGGCGGAGCTGCCCGGCGGCCGGCCGCCGCTCTTCCTCTCCGTCAATCTGCGCGGACTTGACCCTCAGGGACGCATCGCCCACGTCTGCCGGGCGCTGGGCATCCGGCTGGCCATCTGGTTCGTGGACATGCCGTGGCATGTGCTGTCCTGCCTGCGCCTGCCCTGGTGGCGGGAATTCCCCCTGTATGTGACCGACCCGAGCTTTCTGACCCCGCTGCGGGAAGCCGGCGCGCGGCGGGCGTCGTTCCTGCCCCTGGCGGCGGCGCCCCATATGTGGCTGCCGTCATCCGGCATGCCGCCCACCCTGCCGCCCATCTTTGTAGGACGGGCCTCCTTTCCTGACCATGCGCGCTTTTTCGCCGCGGCGCATCCGGCCCGGGAAGACCTTGCCCAGGCGGAACGCCTGCTCGAGCAGGCGCATGACGCACGGTCCCCGCTGCCGCATATCCACTGGTGGCAACACCTGCTCCACGCGCAGGGCTGGCCGGGCATGACCATCCGTCGGGCAGGCGCGGGGGCCGACGCCTGTTCCCGCCGCCGGCGGGCGGACTGGCTTGCGGTCGCCGTGCGGGCGGGCTTCGAGCTGTGCGGCGATCCGGCCTGGGCCGGGCTCCTGCCCGGCGCGACCGTTCTGCCGCCCGTGGATTATTACGGCAGCCTTCCCGCGCTCTATGCCCGCTCCGAAGCCGTGCTCAATGTGACGAGCCTGCTGCTGCCGCACAGCCTGAGCCAGCGCCATTTCGACGTCTGGGCCGCCGGCGGCGTCCTGTTCAGCGACCCGACGCCGGGCCTTGCTCTTTTCCCGCCGGAACTGGTCGGCCCCATGCGCCTGTCGTCGCCTGACGATCTGCCCGCACGGCTGGCGGCCCTGCGTGCCCGCCCGGACGGGCGCGCCGACCTTGCCGCCGCCTGGCGCAGGGAGATCCGCAGCCGCCACACCTACGCCCATCGCCTGCGGCAGATCCTGGACACCATCGACTGATGCGGCCGCTCCTTCCGGCCGCCGCATCCCTTCATCATTTTCGCGCTTGGCAGGGGGCTGTCCCTTTGCTATACTTCCCTGATACACTTGCCATGTTTTGTATCTTGCCATGACACGACACGCCTTTTTCCCCCGCATACTCTATCTGCTGGCCGTCCTGGCCTGCTATCTGCTGCTGCGGCCCAATCCCGTCACCCTGTTCATGGCTGCCTGTTTCGCCTGCCTGAGCCTGCCGGTCTACCGCCGTCTTGCCCGCCGGGCCTGCCGGCTGCGCCGGCGCGTGCTGCGCCGCCCGCCGGGACTGGCGCGGCGTCTCCTTCTGAAGCTGGTGCGACAGATCCCGCTGTTCGGCTACGCCCTGCTCATCATCTCCGTCATCATCATTCCGGTCGCCACCCTCATCCTGCTGGTTTCCCCGCAGGTCGCCGGCGGCCTGGCCCGCCTGCGCGAGCTCCAGGAGAACAATTTCCAGCTGCCGCCCGAATGGGTGAAATATTTCCAGACCTTTGAAAAAAAACTTGCCGACTACCCCGGCCTCGAGTCCGCCTATAACGAGCTGATCCACAATATCGACAGCACGCTCAGCGACGCCATGGGCATCCTCATCAACCGGAGTTTCGACGTGCTGGGCGGCACCATGAACGTCCTCTGGAGCCTTGTGCTCTTCGTCATCCTCACGGTCATCTTTGCGGTCTATGCCCGGCGCATCGCCCAGGTCTGCTCCCGGCTGGCGCAGATCCCGCCCGCCATGCTGCGCCGCTTCGTTTCCGCCATCCGCCGGGCCCTGCGCGGCATCATGCTCGGCATCCTGCTGGTGGCCGCCGCCCAGGGCTTCCTCTGCGGCATCGGCTTTTCCGTGGCCGGCATCAACCAGCCCGCCTTCTGGGGTCTGCTTGCCACGGTGGTGGCGCCCATCCCCTTCGTGGGCACGGCGCTGGTCTGGGTGCCGCTCTGCCTGTCGCTCTGGTTCACGGGCAATACCATGGCTGCCGTGGGGCTCGCCCTCTGGGGCACGCTGGCCGTCGCCGGCGTGGACAACGTCCTGCGCCCGCTCTTCCTGCAACAAGGGATCAAGGCTCCCTTTTTTGTCCTCATCATCGCCATCATCTGCGGACTGGCCAGCTTCGGCGCCGTGGGCCTCATCGTCGGCCCGGTGCTGCTGGCCTTTGCCCTGCAAGCCCTGGAAGAAGCACGCACCCTCTATGAAAAGCAGGTCTGACATCTTTCCCCTCGGGCTCCTCCGCCGGCTTCTCCCGGCGCTGGCGCTGGCGCTGCCCCTCCTCTGCGGCCTGAACGTGCAGGCCGTCCAGGCCGGCGTCAAGGCCATGCTGCTCATCAACCTCAATACCGGCAAGACCCTGTACGAACGCAATGCCAATATGAGCATCCCCCCCGCCTCGCTGACAAAGCTTATGACCATGTACCTGGCCATGGACGCCGTGTCGTCCCGCAAGCTCTCGCTCATGGGCAAGGTGCGCGTCACGCGCGAGGCCGCGCGCACGGGCGGATCCTCCATGCATCTGCGCACGGGGGAACGCCTCCCCCTCTCGCGCCTCATGCTCGGCATGGCCGTCGCCTCGGGGAACGACGCCGCCATGACCGTCGCCCACGCCATCTCCGGCAGCACCCGCAACTTCGTACGCCTTATGAACCGCAAGGCCCGCAATATAGGGCTGCGGCATACCGTCTTCAAGAATCCCAGCGGCCTGCCCGCCCCGGGACAGAAAACCACGGCCCGGGACATGGCCAAGCTGGCCCGCGCCTATCTGAAGGCCTATCCCTCGGTGCGCACCTTCCACGCCACCCGCCGCCTGGTGCATCGCGGACGCGCCATCAACAACACCAATCAGCTGCTGGGCCGGGTACGCGGGGTGGACGGGCTCAAGACAGGCTTCACCGTCGCCAGCGGCTACAATGTCATCATCACGGCGGAACGGAACGGGGTGCGCCTCATGGCCGTCGTCATGGGCGGCAGCAGCCGTGCCACACGCGACAATACGGCCCGCCGGCTCGTGGAAGCGGGCTTTGCCGCTCCCGGATCTCCCGCCCGGGTGAAACGTCTCATGGCCGGGAGGCGGCGCTGACGGCCGCCTCCGCTTGACCTTAATCCCTCCGGCCCGTATGCTGGAGCTGTTTGGCCTGCGGGCCCCACTTTACGGGAGGCTTTTTCCATGCTTGGTGGTATTGGTACTCAAGAAATCCTCGTCATTCTGGTCATCGTCCTGCTCCTTTTCGGCGCCAAGAAGCTGCCGGAGATCGGCGGCGGACTGGGCCGCGCCATCCGCAACTTCAAACGCGCTTCCTCGGAACCGGATGAAATCGACATCACCCCCGGCAGAGACAAACAGCAGGCTTCCTCTTCCGACGATGAATCCCGCAAGGCCTAGCTCCGAAGGATACTGCCATGAAAGCTGAACAACTTTCCGTTTTTCTTGAAAATCGTGCCGGGAGACTGGCCGAGGTAACCCACACCCTGGCCGAGGCCGGCGTCAACATCCGGGCGCTTTCGCTGGCGGATACCTCGGATTTCGGCATCCTGCGCCTCATCGTCTGCGACCCGGAGCTTGCCAAACAGGCTCTCAAGGAAAAGGGCTTCACCCTCGGCCGGACCTCCGTGGTGGCCGTGGAAGTGCCGGATCGCCCCGGCGGTCTGGACAGCGTGCTGCAACTGGTCTCCACGCATGACATCAACGTGGAGTACATGTACGCTTTCCTGCAACGGGAAAAGGGCGGAGCCATCCTCATCTTCCGTTTCGACAAGGTGGATCAGGCCATTGAACTGCTCAAGGAGCACAAGTTCACCATCCTGCCGCCGGACGAGATCTGCGCTTTCTGACAGCGGGCGGCATTTTCCTTTCTTTCTGTGACGTACAGGGGGGGAAGGCCTTCCCGCGGGTCATTCCCTCCCCCGTGCGTGCCTGACGTCCGGCGATCCCGCTTTCCGCCGACGCTGTCCGACGGCAGGCGAACAAGGGCGAGCCCATGCTTCGGAACATCCTTTCTGCGCTGCTGCTTCTGTGCCTGCTTGCCGCCGCAGGCTCCCCCCGCGCCGCCGCTCCCGATCTGCCGCCTCAGGCCTACATGGCCACGAAAGATCGGACATTCTATTACTTCTCGCCGGAGATCCTCGCCCGCAATCAGAAGGAAAGGAAGACCATCCGCGTCGGCTGGTTCGATCTTTCCGGCATCTTCCAGCAACGCCACGGCACTATCGTGGGCTATGCCGCCGACCTCCTCCAGGCCGTTTCGGCCTATACCGGCTGGCAATACGAATGGGTGCACACCACGCTTGCCGAGCTGCCGGACAAACTGGAGCGCGGCGAGGTGGACATGGCCTGCGGCATCTCCTATATGCCGGAGCGGGAAGCCGTCTTTGACTACACGAGCCTTCCTGCCGGCTACGAGTGCATCACCCTCCATATCGCCGAAAACAGCCCCATCCGCTACATGGATTTCCGGGATTTCGACCATATGCGCGTCGGCATCGTCAAGGGAGCCTACGGGGGCAAGGTCATCGAGGAATTCACCCGGCAGTACGGCTTCACCTTCCGCACCCACCCCTTTACCGCCAAACAGGCCATGCGGGAGGCCCTGCAACGCGGCGAGATAGACGCCTACATCGACGGATCCCTGCATGGCGCCGGGACGAAGATCGCCGCCATCATCGCCATGGAGCCCTTTTTCTTCGTGACGGCCAGGAACAGCGAACTGATGCCGCCGCTCAACGAAGCGCTGAATCAGCTTCACCTGTACTCGCCCTGGCTGCTGGCCGGCCTGTTCGACAGCTACATGCACGGCATACAGGTGGTCTCTTTCAGCCAGACGCGCGCCGAGGAAGAATGGCTTGCCGGCAAGCCCCGCCTTCGCGTCGCCTACAGTGCACAGCAGACCATGATGAACGACCGCATGCCGGGCTCCAACTTCCTCATCCGCTTCATGGAGGAGATCTCCCGGCGCAGCGGCATCGCCTTCGACTATGTTCCCGCGCCCAGCTACCCCGAGGCGCTGGCTCTGCTCAAGGAAGGCAAGGCGGACGTCGTCAGCAACATCTTTGCCGGCATGAACAAGTACGCTGAGCACCCCTTGCTGGTGAGCCGCCCCTTTTATGACATGCCGGTGCTCCTCATAGGGGAGGAAAAGGCCGTGCCGGGCCGGGGTATCCGCGTGGGCGTCACCCACGAGCTCCTCTCGTTCGGGCGGGCCTATGCGGCCGCCTATCCCGGCGATACCATCACCTATTACGATTCCATGCAGCAATGCGTCGACGCCTTCCAGCGACAGATCATCGACGCCTATATCCCCGGCTATACCAACGCGGGCGCCCTCCCGGACGACCTGCCCCACGCCTCCATGCTGACCACGCGCGCCCGCTACCCCATGTCGCTGGGCTTTCGTTACGACATTTCCCCCTATGCCATATCGGTGCTCAACCGCTCCATTATGACCATGAGCTCCGCGGACGTGGACGCCCTGCTCCTGGCGCGCACCTCGCCGAGCCCGGGCATCATCCTGCTGGATATGCTGCGCAAGTACAGTCTTGAGCTGATCATCGGCGGCATCCTCCTCTTTGCGGCCATCATCCTGCGCGTCCTGCACGTCAACCGCCGCCATATGCGCGAGCTGGAGGAAGTCGCCTACCGCGATCCCCTCACCGGCGGCAACAATCGCGCCCGCTTCATCCACGACGCGCACAGGCTCCTCCGCAACAGACAGGCGCCCTACTATCTCCTTCTCGTCAACGTACGCCGCCTCAAGCTCATCAACCGCACGCGCGGCCATCGTGGCGGCGATCTGCTCATCAAACTCTGCTACCGGACCCTGCGCCGGCAGCTCCGCGGCAATGAGCTCATCGCCCACGCCACGGCGGGCAAATTCCTGCTGCTCTGGCAGTGCCAGGACGTGGCGGAATTGCGGCAGCGTATCGACGCCTTTTTTGACAGCGCCATCTCCCTGCGGCAGAAGCTCGGCACGACCGTGCTCTTCTCCTGCGGCGTCACCTCCACCATGCCCTACGACGGCAATATGGCCAACTGCCTGCTGCGGGCCGAGACCGCGGAAAGCAGCGTTGCCGACGACAGTTATCGCTCAAGCTATGCCCTCTATGATGCCCGGCTGGAGGCCGTCCTCCTCAAACAGAACGAGCTGGAAGACCGCATGACCGGTGCGCTGCGCAACGGGGAATTCCAGGTCTACATGCAGCCGCAGCACAACCTTGCCGACAACAGCCTGCACGGGGCAGAAGCCCTCATCCGCTGGATTCCGCCCAATGGGAAGCCCATTTATCCAGATGAATTCATTCCGCTTTTTGAGCGAAACGGCTTTATCCGCGAGCTGGATCTCTTTGTACTGCGGACCGTCTGCGCCTGGCTGCGCCAGCGCATGGATGCCGGCCTGCCCGTCTCCGCCGTCAGCATCAATCAGTCCAAGGCGCTTTTCTTCTCCACGGACTACGTCAAGGTCTTTCTCAGCATCCTGGCCGCCTACAACGTGCCGACCTCGCTCATCGTGGTGGAGATCACCGAAAGCATGGCCTGGCTGGATGAGGAGCTGTTCAAGAGCAGCCTTGCCGAACTCAAGGCCTGCGGCGTCCGCCTGGCGCTGGACGACTTCGGCAAGGGCTATGCCTCCCTGGCGGCCCTGCAATCCTTCGAGCTGGACATCATCAAGCTGGACAAGGCCTTTCTGGACAATGCCGCCAGTGGTGAAGCCGCCGCCGACGTCATCATCGGCTCGGTGATCAGCATGGGCAAGCGCCTGCATCTCTTTATGCTCTGTGAAGGCGTAGAAACGGCGGAACAGCGGGACTATCTCACCCGCGTGGGCTGCGACTGCGGTCAGGGCTATTTCTTTGCCCGCCCCATGCCGCTGGCCGAATATTCCCACTATGTGGACAGCCACGGCGTCTCCGCCAGCTGACCATATCGCCGACAACCCCAGGAAGGTGGATCATGCCCATAAAGGAAATGGATTGCCGCGGCCTTGCCTGCCCCGGCCCCGTCGTTGCCTGCGGCCGCATCGTCAAGCAGGAGGCCCCCGCCGCCCTGCGCGTGCTCGTGGATAATCTGGCCGCTGTGGAGAATGTCAGCCGCTTTCTGCGGACCAGCGGCTATACCGTCAGCAGCGAGCGCAAGGAAGACGCGCTCTGGCAGGTGGACGCCACACGCGACGCCGGCAGCACGCCCGATGAAGCCGCAGCGCCGCAGCCGGCCGCCGCAGCCGCGCGCGGGAAGACCCTGGTACTCATCACCACGGAGACCCTCGGTCGCGGCGACGACACGCTCGGCGCAAAGCTCATGGATAATTTTCTCGCCACCCTGCCGGAACTGGGAGACGCCCTCTGGCGTATCGTCCTGCTCAATGGCGGCGTCCGCCTCGCCGCCCATCCCGGCAAGGCGCTCGACAGCCTCAAGGCCCTGGAAGCGACCGGGGTGTCCATCCTCGTCTGCGGTACCTGCCTCGACTTTTACCAGCTGCTGGAAAAACGCGCCGTCGGCCAGACGACCAATATGCTCGATGTGGTCAGCAGTCTTGCCCTGGCCGACAAGGTCATCCGCCCCTGAGGCTGTATGATGTTTTTTTGTGGGGGAAGGGGGCGTTTTGCAGGCAGATTGTCAATTGAAAGGTAACAGAGGGCTTGCCGGGGCACGACGGGCATCGCCGTCTGACAGTCCCCCGGCAAGACATCATAGTGCGGACATGGCGTCAGTCATCGGTACGCCTGCGCCAGGGCAGAACGTTTCTGGCCGTCTTGCCCAGCGCGGAGACGGCATGCCGTGTCTGCCGGTTCAGCTTCCCCGCCGCCGCGCAGACCCCGTCGCTCACACTGCCCGCCGCGCTGCGGACGCCGCCGCCGACGGCCGAAGCCGCCGCGCCCACCGCGCCCACCGTGGCGCTGGAGGCTGTCCCGGCCGCCTTGAGCGTGGCCGTGATGCCGCTATCCACCGCATCCACCACCGCTTCGCTGCCCCGCGCCACCGCCGAGGCCGCCGCCGATCCCGCCGCGCAGACCCCGTCGCTCACACTGCCCGCCGCGCTGCGGACGCCGCCGCCGACGGCCGAAGCCGCCGCGCCCACCGCGCCCACCGTGGCGCTGGTGGCTGTCCCGGCCGCCTTGAGCGTGGCCGTGATGCCGCTGTCCACCGCATCCACCACCGCTTCACTGCCCCGTGCCACCGCCGAGGCCGCCGCCGATCCCGCCGCGCAGACCCCGTCGCTCACGCTGCCCGCCGCGCTGCGGAGCGAGCCGCCTGCCGACTTCCCCATCTGCCACAGCTGACCGCGCAGGGCGGTGACGACCTCATTCAGGCACTCGCCGGATACGGCCAGCAGCATGGCGGCGCTGTCCCGGATGCCGGCCTGGCGCGTGTCTTCATCACCCAGTGCCGCATGGCGGAAGGCGAGCTTCGTGCTCATGCCCGCCCGGATGGCGAGCAGGCTGTTCGCCGCGCCGTCGATGGCCGCCGTCGTGAAAAACTGCACCGAGGCACCCACCAGCGGCACGGATGCCGTGGCCAGCGACGGCGCGGCTGCCGGCACGAGCGCACTCATGCTTTCCGTCACCGTACGGGGGATGTCCAGCGCCTCGATGGAAAAGGCCAGGAACGTGGCCGTGGAGACCGCATGGTAGACGCTCCACACCTCTTGCAGGGACGGTCGCTGATTGTAGATGCCCGAAACCTTCCAGACCATGCGACAAAGCGCCACAAAGACGATGAGCGCATCCAGCCGCCCGTTCTGGGAGAGTGCCGTACCGAGAAAAACTTTCTTGGCGTCGCTGCGGATGACGGCATCCGCCCGCTCGTCCAGCAGGGCCAGTGCCTGCGGCAGGAAGTCGGGCGCATCAGGATCGAGCCCGGCCTGACGCACGAGACGGTTTGTCCGCAGACGCTGCGTCAGTTCGGCGGCAAAGGCCTGCCGCTCCGCTTCGCTGGGATCTTCGCGCAGCAGCAGGCGGGACGGCCGGGCAAAGCAGGCCAGTCCCAGCCAGACGAGGGCCACAAGCTCCAGGCCGCCGCAAACCAGCCAGGCGATCCTGCCCCAGCCCGGCGCGAACAGTTCCGTCAGATCGCGGGCCAGCCCGTTGCACTGGACCAGCAGAACCAGCACCGCCAGCATGACGCATGCGGCCACTATCTTCACAAGGTGCTGCAACATCGGCAACCTCCGGTAGCAAGACGAAAGGCGGGCCGACACGGCATGTGACCGCACCGGCATCATCTGATACTATCAGCATGAAAGCGCCTCTTGGCAAGACATGCTGACACTGCGCCGGTCAGCAAGGCGTCAGTGTCCTCCTGCCGCCTGCGCCTGGGGCATACGGCTGCCGTCCGCGAAAAAATGGGGGCGCTCGCGGGGCACGACGCCCGGCAAACGGCTGTTCCACGGCAGGCCGGGATGACGGGGCCCGCCCCTGGGGACGAGAAAGAGCCTCCCCGAAGGGAGGCTCGTGGTGTTTTTTTTTGCCTGGATCAGGAGGAGGGCCGCTGCCCGTGACGGCGATCCCGCGGCCGGGCTCCCGCCGCAAGCCGGGGGGGACGGCAGCGACGCCCGCCCCTTTGCTGCTATCCCAGGAAGGATTGCAGCAGCGGACCGACTTCGCTGGGCCGCTTGGCGACCTTGGCGCCCGCCTGGATGAGGGCCGCCGTCTTGCCCTTGACCGTGCCGCGCCCGCCGGTGACGATGGCGCCCGCATGGCCCATGCGCTTGCCTTCCGGGGCGGTGCGCCCGCCCATGAAGGCCACGAGGGGCTTGGTGAAGATGCCGGCTTCCTTGGCTTCGGCCACTTCCTCTTCCATAGTGCCGCCCAGCTCGCCGATGATGACCACGGCATGCGTATCGTCGTCGGCCTCGTACATGGGCAGCAGTTCGGCAAAACGGGTACCGGGCACAGGGTCCCCGCCCACGCCGATGAGCGTGGTGATGCCGAAGCCGCCCTTGACGATCTCGGCCGTGACCTCATTGGTCAGGGAGCCGCTGCGGGTCATAACGCCCACATGCCCCTTGCGGTACACGCGCTCGATCCAGTAGGGGATCGTGCCGAGCATGGCCTCGCCGGCGGAGATGATGCCGGACGTGTTGCCGCCGATGACCATCGCCCCGCAGGACAGGGCGGCACGGCGTATCTCGATGGCGTCATGCAGGGGGATGCCGTCGGCAATGGTGCATATCTTGCGGATGCCGGCGTCCAGAGCCTCGAATACCGCATCCTTGGTGAACTTGGGCGGCACAAAGAGCATGGAGACATCCGCCGGATGTTCCGCCGTGGCGCGCCGTACCGAATGGTAGACCGGTATGCCGTCCACCTCCTGGCCTTCCTTGCCGGGGGTGACGCCCGCCACCACCTGCGTGCCCATATCCTTCATGTGTTTTGCCCAGAAGGCCCCTTCCTTGCCGGTAACGCCCTGCACGATGACGCGCGACTGCTTGTTGACGAAAATGCTCATCAGGCCCTCCCCGCGGCGATGTCCACCGCACGCTGCACAGCTTCTTCAGTATTGGTCAACGGTTCAAGTCCGGCTTCGCGCAGGATCTTGAAGGCCTCTTCTTCATTGGTGCCGCGGATGCAGGTCACTATAGGCTGCTGCGGCTTGTGCGTCCTGATGGCCTCCACCAGCCCCTGGGCCATGACGTCCGCACGGGCGATGGTGCCGAAGGTCACCACCAGGATGACCTTGCTGGGGGTCTTCAGGCAAAGTTCCATGGTCCGCACGGCCTTGGTGTAGTTGGCCCCGCCGAATTCCACATAGGTGGCCACCTTGCCGCCCGCATCGTTGATGAGGTCAAAGACCGTGGTCGTCAGCCCCGCCCCGGCGCACATGAGGGCCACGTCCCCGTCAAAAACGAGGTAGGGGATGCCCTCCTGAGCGGCCTCGAATTCCACCTGCGAATCGAACTGCTCGCGGCACAGCGGGTAGTCGGGATGCCGCCATTCGGAGTTGTCGTCGATGATCAGCTTGCCGTCGCCGGCAATGGGCGTGCCGTCCGTGGTGATGAACAGGGGGTTGATCTCCGCCAGCTGGGCATCGTAGGCCGTAAAGGTCTTGTAGAGATTGCGGACGACGGCGCTGACGGGCTTGATCAGCTCCGTGGGCAGCCCCATGCCGTACACAAGATTGTTGACGTGGAAGCCGCCGAGCCCGTGCGACATATCCACCTTGACGGTCACGATCTTTTCCGGGGCGGTGGCGGCCAGCTTTTCGATCTCCACCCCACCCTCGGCGCAGCCGATGAGCATGGCGGTGGAGGTCACGGCGTCCACGGTGACGGCCAGATAAATCTCGCTGGCGATGCTGACCGCCTCTTCCACCAGGATCATATGGACGTTATGCTCGGAGGCAAAAAGCTCCTGCGCCTCATTGCGGGCGCTTTCGGCGTCCTTCACCAGCCGGATGAGCCCGGCCTTGCCGCGTCCGCCGCGCAGCACCTGCGACTTGAGCACGCAGGGCAGGCCGATGTCGGCAACGGCGGCATCCAGTTCCTCCATATTGCGGATAAGTATGCCTCTGGGGGTGGTGATGCCCTTTTCCCGGAAAATATTTTTCGCCTGATATTCAAACAGCTTCATGGTCAATCCTTTTGCGCGCTTTTGCGCGCCGTCTTGGCAGGGGGGTGGCGGCCCCTGCGGGCCGCCGGTCAACCTACTTGCCGTGCTTCTTCCAGAATTCTCCCCACATTTCCTCGTCGCTGAAGCTCCACGGTTCCACGGGCTCATTGACCCAGGTCACGTTCATAAAATGCTTCCAGTGCACATTTTCCGTCGTGATGTTGCCGCCCCAGGTCCCGCAGCCCAACGTCGCCGTGGACGGCATGCGGTTGAAGGGATGACCGCCGTTGCCCGCGCTCATGGCCTGCCGCACCGTCACGCGGGAGGACTTCATATGCTCGCCGAGGTACTCGATGTATTCCCGCTTGTAGGTGTGGATGCCGCAGGAATGGCCGCGCCCCACGAGACTGGTCAGCTCGGTAAGGATGCGGTAGGCGTCCATGAAATCCCTGGCCTTGTAGACGGTCAGCACCGGCGAGATCTTCTCGTCATGGAACTTGTCCTCGCGGATGGGCTGCGTGCCTTCCACGAGCAGGATCTCCGTGCCGTCCGGGATGCTGATGCCGGCGGCCTCGGCGATGACGCGGGCCGACTTGGCGATGACGTTCTGATTGAGGGCCAGCTTGCCCTTGGCATTGACCTGCCACATATAGTTCTTGAGCTTTTCCCGGTCCTCGCCTGCCACGAGCCAGCAGCCGTTCTTCTTCATTTCGGCCATGAACTGGTCGTAGATGGCCTCCACCGGCACCACGGCGTTTTCGGACGAGCAGGAGGTGGCGTAGTCGAAGAGCTTGCTGCCGCAAATGAGCCTGGCCGCCTCGGCCACATCGGCATCCTCGGCCACGATGGGCACGGCATTGCCCTGCCCCACGCCATAGGCCGGCGTGCCGCTGGAATAGGCCGCGCGCACCACCGCCCCGCTGCCGGTGGCCACCACAAGGTCGCTGGCCTTCATAAGTTCGGCCACGCCCTCACGGCTGTTGTCCTCCACCACCTGGATGAGGTCTTCGGGCGCGCCCACGCGGCGAAGCCCCTTACGCATCATGTTGATGGTCTCGGTGGTGCACTTGAGGGCGCGCGAGCTGGGCTTGAAGATGACCGCATTGCGGCACTTGAGCATGCCCACGGCCTTGCCGCCGCAGGTGGAGGTAGGATTGGTGGCCGGGAGGATGGCGCAGATGACGCCTACCGGCTTGGCATACTTGGAGATGCCGCTCTTTTCGTCACGCTCTATGCAACCCACGCTCTTTGCGCCGCGGATGTCGTGCAGCACGCCGCCCACCTTGCGCTTGTGCTTGACGATCTTGCTCTCCACGTTGCCGAAGCCCGTTTCTTCCACCGCCATGCGGGCCAGCCTGGCGATATTTTCATCTTCATAGACTTCCCAGCCCACGGAAAGGCACATCTCATCGACCTGCTCCTGAGTATAGTCATTGATGGCTTCCTGCGCCTTGCGGGCCAGTTCCAGTTGTTCACTGATGGTCTTCATGGATTTTCCTCCCGGAAAGTTAGGTATGTGCAAGATTGCGGACGCGCCGGGCGTTCCTTAGTGCCAGATGTCCATTCCGGCGAAACTTCCGAAGACGGACACCGAGAGGGTGACGCAGCAGATGGCGATGATGGTCATCACCACACCGGACTTCGCGAACTCGGCAATGGTGAAATAGCCGGATGAATAAGGGATGACGTTGGTGGGGCTGGAGGTCACCATGATGAAGGCCATGCTGGAGGCGATGCCTGCAGGACCGGCCAGCACCCAGGGGTTCATGCCGATATCCATGGCCAGGGCGATGATGAGCGGCATGATCACCGCGCCGGTGACGCTGTTGCTGGAGAAGAAGATCTTGAGCAGCTCCACGAGGGTGATGACCGCGAGGACCCGCAACACGGGATGCAGGCTGCCCACTTCGGACAGGGCCCCCCAGGCGATCCAGCGGGCCGCGCCGGTGCTGGCCAGCAGCATGCCGGCCGAAATGCCGCCCGCGATCAGGATGAGGCCGCCCCAGTCGATGCTGCGGGAAGCGTCCTTCCAGTCTTCGAACACGCGCAGGCCGGGCATGAAGAGGAGCACGAAGCCCAGCAGGGCCACGAAGGCTTCCGGAGCCTTGAAGCCCAGGATGGGAGCGACATGCGATCCGCCGAGCCACAGGGCCACCATCACCACGAACACCACGAGCGTACGGATCTCCTTGGCCTTGAGACCGCCGAGAGCCCGCAGTTCATCACGGATGCTGTCGAGGGACATGGGGATTTCCTTCAGTTCCGGCGGAAAGATCTTCATAAGGCAGAACCAGCCAAGCGGGACCATGAGCAGCGCGCCGGGCACGCCCACGGCCATCCACTCGGCAAAGGAGACGTCCAGCTTGGCGATGTCGCGCACATATTGCATGGCCAGCACGTTGGCGCCGCAGCCGGCGGGCGTGGCCGTGCCGCCGATGAGGCTGCCCCAGACGATGCCGATCATGAGGGCTCGACCGAAATTGCTTTCCAGCGGCTTGCAGCCGCTGCCCTGCAGGATGCTCATGCCCAGCGGCAGCAGCATGGCGGCCACGGCCATATCCGTCACCCACATGGATACCAGCGTACCCACCAGCATGAAAGCCAGCACGATGCGATCCGTGCGGCGGCCGACCCTGGTCAGCATCCAGAGCATGAAACGCCGGGCAAGGCCGGATTCCGTCATGGCGGCGGAAAGCCCCATGGCCCCCATGAGAAAGAGAATGGACTGATTGCCCAGGCCCGCCTTGACGAGGTTGCCGAAGGAATCGACGTTCATGATGTGCAGCAGCACGATGAGACTCAGGGACGTGGCGGGAAAGGGGATGGCTTCCGTCATCCACATGATGACGGCGAAACACAAAACGCCCATGACGATTTTGGCATTTTGCGTCAGGGGGATGACCTCTTCCCCCTTATAGAAGGGCGGAGGTGTGGGCAGGGCTATGACCAGCAGCATGATGCCGATGCCCAGGAGAAAGAAAAAGGTCTTGCGCGCTGTTTCCAGCGGCACTCTGTCGCCACATATGGCTGTCAGGCAGTTGTTCAGACGACTCATAACACTGTCTCCATGCTGATAATGACGAGGTATGCTAACGCGCGTTTATTTGTGCTATTTAGTACAAGATGCGTGCCAGCATATGAAAACGTGTCACATATGAAAAAATATCTATAAATATAACTAGTTATGCAATATTTCGCTAAGTTTCACAGCGAAATTGTCCGAGATGTTGTCTTTGAAAAAAGACAGAATGACAGTATGTCTTAAAAATCATACAATTTGTGAAAATAATATTTGATAGGGAAAAACTGTACGCCGCTTCAGACGGCCGATACGAAACGACCCCGACGAACTGTCGTCGGGGTCGTCGTACTGCCTGCCGGCGGGAGAGCGGCAGACCGTGTGGAGGAGCCGGACAAACGGCAACGCGGAGGCGAAATGGGCCGCGCCCGGCCAGAGGGACTGGTGGAGAAAAACGGGCGGCTCCGTCCGGCAGGCCGTCAGGCCGACCTGCCGGACGGACCTACTTCTGCGCAGGCTGCGCTTCGCCGGCAAGCGCACGCAAATACTGATCCGTCACATCTCCAAGACGGGTTGCGCCGCCGGCAAAATCGGTCAGGGAGCGCAGCCAGCCCTGTAGCCGCTGATCCTTTCCGGCAAAGAGGGCAAGCTGTCCGTCAAGCCCGAATATCGGGTGGCGCGCCAGTTCCCAGGCGGCATCCTGCGGCGGCAGGTGCTTGCCCGTCCATTGCTTCTGGAAGTCGGCATAAGCCGCGAGGAGCTTTTCGCGCGGGGTCTCCTGCAGGGCGGCGATTCCCCGGAAGTACATGCTCAGGAAGGCCCGGACGCGCTCGGGATGCTGGTGGGCAAACGCCTTGTCCGCCAGGATGAGCGTCGGCTGACTGGCGGCGCACTGACTGGAAAGCGTCACCGGCTGGAGATCGTTGCGTTCCGCCTCCAGCGTGTAGGGAGCCCAGAGCGCCACGGCATCCCCCTCCCCGGCAAGAAAGGCGCGCAACGCCTCTTCCTGCGACATATCCTTGAGGATGACGTCCTTTTCCGTCAGCCCGAGCGCCGCAAGCCACTTGTGCACCGTATAATGGGCGGAAGAGCCCAGCGTGCAGAGGATGGTCCTGCCGCGTACCGTCCCGGTCGTGCCGGCCATTTCGGGATAGAGCGCATTATAGCCGGTATGGCCCAGCATGGGGCTGTCCTTGCGGACATAGATGCCGGTCGCCAGGGACTCGTCATTGCCGATGGCGATGATCTCCGCCGCATTTTCCAGGGAGGCCGTCAGGGCGGGCAAGGCGCCGCAAGCGGCGATCTGCCAGGGCGCGCGCTGCATGTCGGCCATCAGTTCCCGGCCCGACGCATAGAATTTCATGTCGAGCCGGAAACCCGCCTCCACATCCCAGCCGTTCTGGCGGGCGTACCACGCGGCAAAGGCCTCATGCTCCACCAGCCATGCGGTGTTGAGCGTATATGGCGCTTCGCAGTAGGCGGACTGCGGCAGGCTTGCCAGCAGCAAAAAGGCCAGAAGCGTAGAAAGCACAGTTCGCATAACGACCTCCTGAAGGGTTTTCCACGCGCTGAGCAAGTTACATGCCAGCATCACCCGCCTCCAGGCCGCCGCGGCGGCATCTTCCGCCCGCGGCAATGCTGACGGGAAGCGTGCCCCGCAGCGGCGGACGGCGCTTTCCCCTGCTCTCTTGTCTGCCGGGGCGGACACTCAAGACAGCTTGTCCGTATATCCAGACATATCTCCGCCGGCTGTCCCGCGCGACGGACGTCCGGCGCCCTCCGCATGCCGCCTGATGCCGAATTTGCGCATCTTCTCATACATATTGGCCCGTGAGATGCCGAGTGCCTGGGCCGTGCGCGAGACGTTCCAGCGATTTTCCCGCAGGGCGACCAGGATGGCGTTGCGCTCGCTGCTCTCCCGTATGGCGCCAAGGCGCTGTTCGCCGCCGGCCGGCTGCCCTTCTTCGGGCAGGGAGGCCCCCATGAGCAGCGAGGGAGGCAGATCGTCCAGCGTGATCGTCTCCCCTTCCGCAAGGCTGAGCGCATGGGAAAGCACATTCTTGAGCTCGCGCACATTGCCCGGCCAGTTGTAGCGCTGAAAAACGGCCATGACGTCCGCGCTGCAACGGACATTGCCCCGCCGTTCCAGCATATGTTCCACCAGAGCGGGGATGTCCTCCCGCCGGTCCCGCAGCGGCGGCAGGTTCAGCAGCAAGGAATTGATGCGGTAGTAAAGGTCTTCCCGAAAGGTTCCGTTGGCCACCATCTTGCCCAGATCGCGGTTGGTGGCCGTCACCAGCCGGAAGTTGACGGGATGCGGCGTACTGTCCCCCACACGGCGGACGGCCCTCTCCTCGATGACGCGCAGCAGCTTGACCTGAGCCCCGGGCGGCAGATCCCCCACTTCATCCAGGAAGAGCGTCCCCTCATCCGCCAGCTCGATCTGGCCTTCCTTGCCTTCCTTGCGTGCGCCGGAAAACGAGCCCGGCGCGTAGCCGAAGAGCTCGCTTTCAAACAGATCCTGCGGGATGGCCGCGCAGTTGAGGCTGACGAAAGGGCCGCCGCTGCGGCTGCTGGCGTTGTGGATGGCGCTGGCCGCCAGCTCCTTGCCGGTCCCCGTCTGGCCGCTGATGAGCACCGTGCCGTCGGTCCGGGCAAAGCGAAGCAGCAGCTGCTTGAAGGCCAGCATGGCGGGCGAGGAGCCCACGAGGGAATCCAGCGTGTAGCGGGCTTCCAGCGCTGTCCTGATGCGGCGGGCATAGCGGTTGACCTTGCGCCCGAGGGAATCTACCTGCCGCTGGAGAATGTGGATCTGCTCCGGCTTGTCCAGCACCACCATGGACATGGCCCCCATAAGCTGCCCCTGGGCGTTGTAGAGGGGGTAGCGGTTGGTCAGGATGCGGCTTGACGTTTCGCTGATGAGCCGGATGGCCCCGATGTCCGGCTCCCCGTTCCGCAGCACATGGAGGATGCGCGAGTCCGGGATGAGTTCCGTGATGTGCCGCCCGACGGCCTGTTCCGGCTCGATGTTCAGATACCCCGCATAGGCCTTGTTGATGAAGATGATGATGCCGTTCCTGTCGCAGATGAACAGGCCGGTCGGCAGATTCATGATGGCGATGTTGAGCATGGAGCAGACATCGGGAGATCCGTTGTCTGCCTGAGGGGAAAGAGGTTCGTTCATGGGATGCACCGAAAGGGAAGTTGCTCCACGATCCCGGGCCGAAACAGCGAGACGGTCCGGCCGGGGGAGGCGCCGCACCCGACCTGCCGCGGCAGCGCCGGAACGCTCTCCGGCGCCCGGGCAACACGACGTCCGTCCCCGGAACCAGCGGCAGGCCCGCACTCGCAAAAAACGCATGCCGCCTGCCGCGTTCCTTCCTTTTACAGAAGATGACGCCCGGAATAAAGGGGAAATGCCGCTTCTGGCGCCGTTCGAATCGCATTATGCCGTATGGACCACCTGAAATGGCCGTTGCCGTGCCCGGTCGCCCGGCAGGACAATCCATGCTGTGAAGGCATGGAAACCCATTCAACATAAGTATTTGCTCTTACCTGTCCGCCCCTCTATCCTGAGGACAGAAGCCGGACGGGATCACTGCGCTGGTCCCACCCGGCCCAAAGCACTCAGGAGGCAGTCCATGCGCTTACGAAACACAGGCAGTCGGCTGGCGATCGGCATCATGCTAGGAGCCCTGCTCATGGCGTCCGCCCGGATCGCGGCGGCCGCTCCCGCGGCTGCCGGCAACCCCGCAAAGGAGGGGGCCCCCATGCATCTGGCACAGGAATGGGACAAGACATTTCCCCAAAGCGACAAGGTGACGCATCAGAAAGTGACCTTTCAGAACCGTTACGGCATCACGCTGGCGGCGGACCTCTACCTGCCCCGGCAGCGGACAGGGAAGCTGGCGGCCCTGGCCGTCAGCGGACCTTTCGGCGCGGTGAAGGAGCAGGCTTCGGGACTCTACGCCCAGACCATGGCCGAGCGCGGCTTCATCACCCTGGCCTTTGACCCGTCCTATACCGGCGAAAGCGGCGGTCAGCCACGCCACGTCGCCTCGCCCGACATCAATACCGAAGACTTCAGCGCCGCGGTGGATTATCTCACCACCCGCGAGGATGTGGACGCCGGACGCATCGGCATCATCGGCATCTGCGGCTTCGGCGGCATGGGCATCAATGCCGCCGCTATGGATACCCGCATCAAGGCCACCGTGGCCTCCACCATGTACGACATGAGCCGCGTCACCGCCAACGGCTACTTCGACGCCATGAACGCCGACGCGCGCCATGCCCTGCGAGCCCGCCTGAACGAACAGCGCACCGCGGACGCCCGCTCCGGCCATATCGCCTCCGCCGGCGGTCTTCCCGACAGACTGACCGGTGACGAGCCCGCCTTCGTCAAGGACTATTACGACTACTACAAGACAAAGCGCGGCTATCATCCCCGCTCCCTCAACGGCGGCAACGGCTGGAACGCCACCTCGGCCCTTTCCTTTATGACCATGCCTCTGCTGGCCTATGCCGGAGAGATCCGCTCCGCCGTCCTGCTCATCCACGGCGAAAAGGCACATTCCCGCTACTTCAGCGAGGACACCTTCAAGAAGCTTGCGGGCGACAACAAGGAGCTGCTGATCATCCCCCACGCCAGCCATGTGGACTTGTACGACCGGATGGACATCATCCCCTGGGATACGATGGAACGCTTTTTCAGGACCTATCTGCGCTGACGTGCGCCATGCCGGCCGGCAAGGGACCGCCCCGCTTCCTGTCGGTCGTGCAACGGCGTGATCTCATAAGGAGCTGCCATGAATACGGAAGAACTCGTCGCCCATTTCCGTGCGGGAAAAAGCGTGACGCCCGGCACCGCGGAATATGAGGCACTGTTGCGGTGCAGTCACGAAGCCATGCGCATCACGGCGGAACTGAACACGGCCTATCGTTCGCCTGAGCGCATACGCGAACTCATGTCGCAACTCACGGGAACACCTCTTGATGCGGGCTTTGCCCTGTTCCCGCCCTTCTACAGCGATTTCGGCAAGAACATCCGCATCGGGAAGAATGTCTTCATCAATGCCTGCTGCTGCTTCCAGGATCAGGGGGGCATCACCATCGGGGACGGCAGCCTCATCGGGCACAGGGTCGTGCTGGCCACCATCAATCACGGTTTTTTGCCCGAGGAACGGTCGAGCTGCCGCCCTGCTCCCATCGTCATCGGCCGGAATGTCTGGATCGGGTCCGGCGTCATCGTGCTGCCCGGCATCAGCATCGGGGACAATGCCATCGTGGCCGCCGGGGCCGTGGTCACGCGGGACGTGGCGGCGGACAGCGTCGTGGCCGGAACGCCTGCCAGGTTCATCCGAAGCATCACCGACATGACGGCGCAGGAAAAGCAGGCCTGCACCGCCTGAGCCGCTCCCCCGGCAACCACCCCGGACGGATGCGCGGCGGCAGCCGCCGCTTCTTGGACAGGCAGCACGCGACATGAGGGGGCGGACGGCCCCGGCCAGCGCACGGGCACGCCCGATGTACCCGCGCGCCCCTTTCCGCCGGATACGAAAAAAGGGGTACGGCATTACCCGTAACCCCTTGTTTTCTCTGGAGCCAGCTAAGAGACTTGAACTCTTGGCCTGCTGATTACGAATCAGTTGGTAGCAGTTTTTTTGAGTTACTTCAAATTATACGGAGTAACTTTTTCAATGGGTTAGACTTCCGTTGAGTTACCCCCAATTACCTGTTATTCCCGTTCTGGTGGAACCCCGGTGGAACCCCGAGAATAAAAATCAGCAGTCCACGCGGGCATAATCAGCAGGTCTGGAACGGGGCTGGAATGGTCTCGAATGGGGGGACAAGACATGCGCCTGACGAAAAGAAGCGTTGAGGGGCTGGAAGCGGCGGACAAGCGGTACGAGGTGCGGGACGATGACTTGCCCGGCTTTCTTGTGCGTGTCGGTGTGACCGGCGAAAAGTCTTTCTACCTCATGTACCGAGCCGGAAAGGGGAGAGGGGCGGCAAAGCGGCGGCTTGCCCTCGGTTCTTTCCCCGCCGTTACCGTGGAGCAGGCGCGGAAGCTGGCGCGGGAAAAGCTCGCGCTTGTCACAATGGGGGCGGACCCTGCCGAAGTATTGCGCGAGGAGAAGGCGACGCGCTCCGTATCCTCGGTGCTGGAGCAGTTCCTTGCCGAACATGTGCGGGCAAAGCTCAAGCCCGGAACGGTGCGCTGCTATGAGCAGCAGGCGGCGGCCCATATCCTGCCCGCTCTGGGCGCGCTCAAGATAACCGAGGTGTCCGCCCGGCAGGTGAGCGGCCTGCATCATTCCTTGCGGGAGACGCCCTATCAGGCGAACAGGGTACTTGCCACGC
This sequence comes from uncultured Desulfovibrio sp., assembly GCF_944324935.1. Lineage (GTDB taxonomy): Bacteria > Desulfobacterota > Desulfovibrionia > Desulfovibrionales > Desulfovibrionaceae > Desulfovibrio. The sequence continues at coordinate 82,403 of NZ_CALUYG010000003.1, forward strand.
TCTCGAAGTTCTTCAACTGGTGCGAGGTGGCAGGCTTCCGCGACAGGGGGACAAACCCCGTTTTGGGCGTGGAACGGTTCAAGGAAAGCAAGCGCATGGTCTTCATGGGAAAGGCCGAAGTGGAGGCCATAGGCGCCAGCATTGCCAGGCTGGAATCATGCGGGAAGCTTTCCCCGGTGGCGGCGGCCGCCTTCAAGGTGCTGCTCTTCACAGGGGCGCGTTGTGGTGAAGTGACCACGCTCAAGTGGAGCTACCTTGACCTTGAGCGCGGCCTTGCCCATCTGCCGGACAGCAAGACCGGCGCAAAGACCATCCACCTGCCCGCCGCCGCTCGCGCCGTGCTGCTCTCCCTGCCGCGCATCAATGAATACTGTTTCCCCGGGCGATACGAACGGGGGCATATCGTAGGCGTATCCAAAATGTGGAAGCGGGTTCTTGACGATGCGGGGCTTTCCGGCTGGCGCATCCATGACTTGCGGCACGCCTTCGCATCCTATGCCGTGAATAGCGGCAAATCCCTGCCCATCGTCGGCAAGATGCTGGGGCACACGCAGGCGGCCACCACCGCACGATATGCCCATCTGGCGGAAAACCCCGTTGCCGCCGCCGCTGAAAGCACAGCTCAGGAAATCCAGAAAGATTTGACCGGCGGCAAGGTGATACCGTTCCGCAAGCTGGCGGGCTAAGGCCGTCCTTCTTCCTTGCCGACCTTCCCCCAATTTGTCCGTTTTTTGGGTGTAACTCGTGTAACATGTGTAACTACCCTACAGCCACAAGGGTTTGCGAGCCGCCCACCTTGTTTTTTTCGTTTTTTCAAAAGTGGGCAGGTGGGCGGTCTGTTGCCTTGTGTAACTCGATAGGTTACACTTTGGGCATGATCAAGACGTTTGCACACAAGGGCCTTGAAGTCTTTTTCCTGACAGGCAACACAAAGGGGATTCAGGCAAAGCATTCCCGCCGTCTGGCGATGATTCTTGACTTGCTCGACAGCGCCCGCGCGCCGTCGGACATGAATTTTCCGGGTTCCCGTCTGCACATGCTCAAAGGCAATCTTGCAGGACTTTGGAGTGTGACTATCTCCGGCAACTGGCGGTTGACGTTTCGCTTTCATGAAGGGGATGCCTACATTGTCGATTACCAAGACTACCATTGAAAAGGGGGAAACATATGGAGCGGACAAGGAAGCCGTCCCTGCCGGGTGACATACTCAAGGAAATGTATCTTGACCCTCTGGGGATGACCATTGCCGCCTTTGCGGAACGTATAGGAGTTTCCCGCAAGACGGTTTCGGCCATTGTGAACGGGCGCGCCCCTGTCACTGTGGATATGGCGTTACGTCTGGCGCGCGCGTTCAATACAACGCCGGACCTTTGGCTAAATCTTCAGCAGGCTGTCGATATTTGGGAGGCGCGGCGAAATCCGGGGAACTGGATGCAGATACAGCCCATTGCGTATCCCGTGTAGACCTTATTTTCCCCGGCTAGGCATGGACTAGCTACCCATGCCGAAAAGGCGGATACCCTTGCCGCCCTGCCGGGGATTCACCAAGGGTAAGCCCGGCAAGGGGGTAGGGTATGAAGTCTTTGCAGCTGCATCAGACTGGCAAACCGGTAATTCTAGCGTTCTTTTTAGCGTGTTGTTTCATGTGTCTTTTTTTTTCAGCGCATGTGCTATTTTCCATCCTTGACTGTGCAAATGATGGAGGTGCAACTGGTTTCAAAATATATGCGATTCGGGGCGCTATTTGCTTATGCTCTTGTATTGCAATTCTTTCTTTTGCAATACAACACGTTAAAAATAATCGGTTAATAGAAGGAATTGCATTCATATTGTTTGTTTTTGGTAGTTCTCACCTTGCCCATGCGCTGCTGTCTTTTCTTTCGGAAAATTCTTTGGGGATGAAGAGTCTTCTTATTTCTGGCGTTGCTGCACTTGTTTTTCTTGTACTTGCCGTGTGCGTGAAGCGCGACCTTTCCACGAGCCGCCCCACCTCGGGAAGCGAATATGCCGCCCTTACCGCCAAGGATGAGGAACTGGAACAGGCCCGGGCTGAGCTGGCCTCCCTGCGGGAAGAGAATGCCGCCCTGAAAGCGGAGCTGGAAAAGGCCCGGCAGGAGAAAGGGCAGGACGCGCCGAAGTGGTACGGCCTGATTGCCGTTGTTGAGCAATGCCGAAGCGAGGGCAAAACGCCTCAGGAAACAGCGGTGGAGTTGAAAGCACGCGGGGCTTCTTACGCCATTATTGGGGGGCTGCTCCACCCAGAAGGGGATATTTCAGACTGGACGCAATACGGGAGTAACATTGTCGAAGGGAACACCAAAAAACTGGCGTGGTAGTCCGTACCATGCCCCATCCGTCAAAATACCATACCAAGCCGCCAAAATACCACACCTTACCAGACTTGCGTACCACACCACACAGCCCGCTAACCTCCTTGCAATTACTTCAAGTCGCAAGGAGGTTTTTTCATGTCTGCGACGATACTTGAAAGCACCGCAAATGCCGCCCCCCGCTGGCTGTCCACCAAGGCCGCCGCCGCGTATCTGGGGCTGGCCGTCTCCACCCTCAACAATGACCGCGTGACCCGTCTGCTGGGGCTGCCCTTTTCCCGGATGGGGCGGCGCATCCTCTATGACCGGCTGGAGCTGGACGCCTACCTGCTGGCCCGGATGGAGGGCGGCAGCAGGATTCAGGCCCAGGGCAAGGGGGCGTAGCATGGACGCGAAAAAGCCCCCGAAGCTTTGGCGGCGGTGGGGGCGGAACGAGGCTGGCAAAGAACCGTTTGCCTGTTCCCATTCTGCCGAATCCGCCCGCGAATCGCAACATCAATCCTGCCGGGCCTGCTCATTTTTCCGCGCCGTGCCGCTGCCCTCGGGCCGCCTCCGCACGCTGTGCATGCTCCACGGCACAAAGAACCCCGTGGAACCCTGCCACGGCTTTCAGCCGGGCCGCTGGGAAGAGGTCTGGGCCGCTCCGGCGGACAGGCCGCGCCAGTCGTTTGTCTGCCGGGCCTGCGCTCATGGCGTCGTGCCGCACATCCGCGCCGCCCTGCTGGGCCTTGTGGGCTGCATGGCCGGGCATGTGCCGGACGGGGCCGCGTACCCCGTTCCCTGCTGGGACTTCACGGCAAGGGGGGTGCGCCATGCCGCGTAACTCGCTTCTCCGGCATGAAATGAGCCGTCCCCTTGCCGGTCACCATCTCTTGACTTTTGCAAGGCCCTGTGGCCTTCTGGGGGTCCCAAATCAAGTGAGGCGCCACACGCGCCTTTCCTTCCTCCCAAGGGTAGGAAAAAGTCGTGTCGCACATTCTGCTGTCAAAGCCCCTGCCGGACGTATGCCCGATGGGTCGCTTTCGCATATTGGCAGGGTTGTAACGTCCAGAACCCGTGAGGGCTGGCGGCTTCACTTGAGCCGGGGAGCGTTACGCCCTGCCTTTTTTGTTTTCCACCATCCCAAATCAAGTGAGGCATTCATGTATCCTACCTCCCTTGCTTCCGCGTCCCACGGCCCCGAACTAACCCCCGCCACAGCCGCCCGATGCCGCCGCGTCTTCCGGCGCAAGAATGCCCTGCGCCTGCCGGGCGATCGGACGGAACAGCCCACCATGCCGGAAGGCTCCGCTTGCCTGGCTGGTACTGACCGACCCACGGCGGCCCCTGCACCTTCGCTGTATGCCGATGCCCTGGCCGCGCGTGATGCTCTGCAAAGGGCAGCGGCGGGGCTGACCGCTTACCGGCAGGCCCTGAAAGACCTGCGGCGGGTGGCCGACGCCCTGCTGCCGCGCATATGTGGCCCGGAGGGCTACGCCTCCGCGAACGCGAGGCCATTCCTCTGGGATGCCTTGAGCGCCAAGCTGTACGACATTGAACTGCTGTTGTCCGATGCTCACGACACCGCCACGGGGCAGGCGGCGGCGTTCGTGCGGCTGGCCCGCGAGCTGGAACCGGCAAGGGAGGATGCGGGCCATGAGTAGCGCCGACGCCTTGACCCTCTTTGCCGAAACCCTCACCGCCGCCGGTCTGGTGCTGAACGGGCCGCCCATTGCCGACGGGGCTACGCATCGCTGCGGCGTGGCAGGCAAGCCGCGCGGCAGGGACGGGGCCTACCGCATCCACCTTGACGCCCCGGCCTGCTGCTGGTGGCGCAACTGGGGCTCGGGCGATACCGGCACGCGGACGCTTGCGCCGGAAAAGGACATGTCCCCCGCCGAACGCCAGACCCTGCGGGAGCGCATCGCCGCCGCCCGCAAGGCCGCTGAGGAAGAACAGGCAAAGCGCCACGCCGCCGCCGCGAAGCTGGCCCGCATCCTCTGGGAACGGGCCACGCCCGCGCCGGACTCGCATCCCTACCTTGTCCGCAAGCGGGTTCCCGCTCTTGGCCTGCGGCGGGACGGGCAAGGGCGGCTTGTGGTTCCCGTGCGGGATGCGGACGGGGGGCTTGCCAGTCTGCAATTCATCTTGCCGGAAAAGCCGGTCAACGGCCCGGACAAGCTCTTTCTCAAGGGCGGACGGACGGCGGGGGGCTACTGCCCCCTTCCGGCAAGGGACGGTGGCCACAACGGGCCGCTGCTGATTGCCGAGGGCTACGCCACAGCCGCCAGTCTACATCTTGCCACGGGCCATGCCTGCCTTGTGGCCTTCAATGCCGGGAACCTCGAAGCCGTGGCCCGCATGGCGCGGAAACGGTATCCCGACCGGGAAATCATCCTGTGCGCGGACAACGACGTGCGCCCCGACGACCGGCCCAATACGGGCGTGGAGGCGGCAACGAAGGCGGCGCAAGCCGTGGGCGGCAAGCTGGCCGTCTGCCCGGCGCATGAGGGGCGGCCCACGGATTTCAACGACCTGCATTGCCTGCGCTCCCTCGAGGCCGTCGCGGAGGCGGTGGAGAAGGCCCGCAAGGAAGGGGCCGCCGTCCATCTGCCGGAGGGCTTTTTCATTCGGGAGACCGGCAAGAACCCGGGCCTGTTCAAGGTGGAGGAAAAAGGAGACGTGACCTTTGACCTGCGCCTGGGGCCGCCGCTGCGTATCATCGGCAAGACTTTTGATGACGTGTCGGAAAACTGGGGAACATTCCTCAGTTGGAAAGACCCCACCGGTACGGAGCACCGCTGGGCGCTTCCTGATGACCTGTTGCAGGGGCAAGGCAGGGAATATGCGCAGATACTCGCGCGGGGCGGCTACTCCATCGCGCCGGGACAGGCCGCGAAATTCGCAACGTTCATCCAGGGCGTGCGCACGGAACGCTTTGTAACGTGCGTCCAGCGCATCGGCTGGCACGCGGCGGCCTATGTCATGCCGGATACGGCTTACGGCGTCCCCGCGGATACCGTCGTACTCCAGTCGGCACGGCATGCGAAGATGTTCCGCGCGGGCGGCACGCTGGACGGCTGGCGGGAAATCCCCGGCCTGTGCGCGGGCAACTCCCGCCTTGTCTTCGCGCTGTGTCTCGCCTTTGCCGGTCCGCTGCTGCGGCTGTCCGGGCTGGAGGGGGGCGGCTTCTCTTTCGAGGGGTGCAGCTCTTCCGGCAAGACGACGGGGCTGCAGGTGGCGGCGTCCGTCTGGAGCGGGCCGGAGCATGTGCGCTCATGGCGAACCACGGACAACGCGCTTGAAGGCGTGGCGGCGCTCCACAACGACAATCTGCTTATCCTTGACGAGGTGGGGCAGGTGGGGGCGGCGGCGCTGTCCGAGGCGGCCTATATGCTGGCAAACGGACAGTCCAAGGGGCGCGCGCTGCGGGACGGCAGCCCCCGTGCCCCGCTGACGTGGCGGCTGCTCTTCCTCTCCAGTGGGGAGCTGGGGCTTGCCGACAAGCTGGCGGAAAGCGGCCTGAAATCCAGAGGGGGGCAGGAGGTGCGCTTTGTGGGGCTGCCCGTGGACAAGGCCATGTTGTCCGACCTTCACGGCCTGCCGGACGCCGGGGCCGTGGCCGACCGCCTCAAGATGCTGTGTTCCGACCACTACGGCCATGCCGGGCGGGCGTTCCTGCAATGGCTCTGCCCCCGGCAAGATGAGGTGGGGAAGGACATCCGGGAGAATCTGCCCGCGCTGGTGGACAGGCTGTGCCCGCCTGACGCCACGGAACAGGTGCGACGGGTGGCGAAACGCTTTGCCCTTGTCCTTGCCGGAGGGCTGGCCGCGCAAAAGGCCGGGCTGCTGCCGGATGATATGGACGTTCGGCAGGCGGTCCAACGCTGTTTCACCGACTGGCTGGAGGCCAGAGGCGGAACCGGGCCAGCCGAAGACGCGGCCATACTGGCGCAAGTGCGCCTGTTCATTGAGCGGCACGGGGCAAGCCGCTTTCAGGACATGGACACCGAACAGAGCACATGCATCAACCGTGTGGGCTTCAGGCAGAGGAGGTCGGACGGCGGGACGGAATACCTCATCCTGCCGGAAAGCTTCGGGGCCGAAGTGGTCAAGGGCCATTCGCCACGTCGGGCGGCCGCCGTGCTGCGTGATGCCGGATGGTTGCGGGGGGCGGCGGGCAGGAACACCGTCCTTGAGCGTTTGCCCGGTCTGGGGGTGACTCGACTGTATTCTCTTGTCCTGCCGGGGGAACATCCCGCCTGAAAAAAGTTGACCCCCAAAAAGCGGTTACAGCGGTTACAGCGGTTACAAGGCTATAAAATGCTTATATCACGATATGTTACAGTGTAACCAAATTGTGTAACCGCTTGGTTGTTGAGTGGGCAAACGGTTACAAATCCGCCCTGTTTTGTAACCGCTGTAACCGAACGGTAAAGAAAGTGGTTACAGCACAAACCCTTGTGGCTGTAGGCTTGTAACCGCTGTAACCGTTGTAACCGCAAAAAACAGCCAAACTTGCGTGGAAGGAGAAACAACGATGTGCGACACTCACGAGACCATATATCCGGGGCAGGAATTTTTCCGCATCAGCCATGCCGGGGAACGGGCCGGACTGTACAGGGTGGAGGTTCTGCCGACGGGCGAGGAAGCGGAAACGCGGCTGGGGGGACCGCTGCGGGCAAGCGTCATCACGGGGGACGGCGGCGGCCTGCTGCTGGAATGGCTCGACCCTGCCAAGCATCCGCATTCCCACGTCATCCCGGCGGAAAAGATGCGCGGGCGGCTGGTCCTTCCCCTGCGGCGCATGGCAAGGGGCGGCTGGCGCAATCATATCCACAACGAAGAGCGGCGGCGGATGTTCCGGCGCTTCCTTGTGGCGGTGTGGAACGCGGTATGTCGGGAGGGCTGAACATGGGCAAGGGCCTGTTCGACAGGGTGCTTGACGGCTGGCCGGAGGGAACCGGCAAAGAAGGGACTCCGCATCCGTGGCCGGTGTTGCACACCCTGAACCGGGAGTACCATTGCGCCGCCTGGCCGGAGGATGACGGCGGCGGGCTGGTGCTCTACCCGGATGCCGGATTGCTGGCCTCGGAGAAGACCGCCGCCCTGCGCTTTGCTCAAGACAACCTGCCCGCCCTGCTGCGGGACATGTGCCTTGAGCATCTGCCGCGTCGGGTACGCCTTGGGGAGAGAGCATGAGCCAGAAACCCATTGTTTCATTCTGCCCCTCATGCGGAAAGCGGCATTGCGTCATCTGTTACAAGCGGGAAAAATCTGGTACACGCTATTTCATATGCAGAAGGTGTCATATGAAAATGCGCCTGAAATATATTCAAACTACAAAATGGAGACTATCATGAAAAGTTCGATCGCAACGACTTTGCACGGCTTTGTTTCCGCAATGGACGATCTGGACGGGGGCAAGGTTCTCTCTCACAACGTGGGCGCGGAAATCCTGTTCAAATCCGCCGAACGGCACGAGGCGCTTGTGGTTCAGGTTCGCGAGGAAGCCGCACGGATCAACAACGACAACAACCTTTCCGCGTCGGGAAAAGCCGGGAAGCTCCGGGAGCTTTATGCCGAACGCATGGCGGGGCGGGCACAGATCGCGATCAATCCCGATATGCTGGCGGCCCTGCGAAAGGAGCGGGAAACGGCCTTCCAGCGCGTACAGGAGGCCCGCACGCTTCCCGTTGAGGGAGATCCGATCCTGGCCGAACTCCGGGCGCAGGAAGTGCGGCGCGTGGCGCGGGAACAACCGGAAGCGCAGCGCGTCCAGTTCCATGCCGACGGCGGACCGGAAATCCAACGGGCTTTGGAATCCGGGCCGCTTCCCCTGCTGCCGGATGAATACCTCTCCCGAGTCCAAGACGCGCGGGCAAAGGCCGTTGTGCCTGCCGCCGTCGAACAACTGAAACGGCTGGACGCGCTGCTCTCCGGGCTGGAAGAGCATGAACGCCGCTTCCCGATGGCCCTCGTCTCAGCCTGCGGCCTGCCCCGCTCCCACGCGGATGACTTTTTGCGGGCGCAGGAAGCCGCACGGCGGCGGGAGGTGGCCTAATGACCGATAGGAAAACGGTGGAAAACAGCTCGGGCCGTGACGCTGGCGGGCGCTTTGCCAAAGGCTGCCCCGCCGGGCCGGGACGCCCGAAGGGGAGCGCAAACGCGGTCTTGACGCAGGCGCGGCAGTGGGTTCAGGAGCGGGGCTTGCCGATGATGATTGAGGCAGCCGAAGCGGGCGACGCCGACGCCCTGAAATGCCTCGTCACGCTGGCCATGCCGCGCCAGAAGCCCAACACGCCGCCGCTGGATTGCCTCGAGGCCATGCCGCTACCGAGAACCGACCGGGAGCTGGGAGAGCTGGCCGCCTTCCTGCTGGAAAAAGTGGGGGCCGGGCAACTGGCCGTCAGTGACGCCGACGCCGTTATGGCCCTGGCGAAACGGCGCGTCGACTTCGACAAGCTGGGCCGCCCCTTCAGCTTCCCGGAGGTGGAACTGTGATGGAGGTGATCCGCAGCGTCTCCCCCGACGGTTCCAGCGTGGCGCAGATTGTCATTAACCGCGACTCGGGGCTGTCGGATGACGAACGGCACATAAGGGACATTCGCGAACGGTGGGAACGGCAGGAGGCGGATGCCCGACGATTGCGGGGGCGGCTCTGCCTTGCCGGGGGTGGCATCCTGCTGACGCTGCTCGCCTTCATGCTTGCCGTGCCGCTTGGTTACGCCATAGCGGCGTTCTGAGGCGAAAAGGGAAAGGCCGGGGGAAACAGGCGGCGACTGCGGGCCGTTTTGGCGGTGCTGGCGCGGGCGGTGTTGCGACGGGCAGGGGGGAAGGTTGCAGGGGGGTTGCAGGGTGCAACCATAAAAAAAGGCGGCCTCTCAACTGCGCCCAACTTTGGGCTCAGTGAATACAGGGCCGGGGGGGGTGACAACGGAAGTCATCCCCCTTCCAGCCTGCCGCAGCGGGGAAGGTTAACGCCTTGGTTAACGGTGTTAACCATAAAAAAGGGGGGTTAACCATACCTTCACCGCGTCCAACGGTTGACGGCTTGGTTGACGGTGTAAACCACAAAAAAAGGGCGTCAACCGCAGGGGACATATTCGACTTAGGCCCCCCCTCTTGCCGGGAATCCTCGGGAAAAATCGGGACCCGTGGGGGCAACTCTGGGGGCAACTCTCTGGCGCCCGGAGCCCTCAAATCCGCGAAGGCCGGACAGGCAACGCGCTCAAGTTTGGGCTGAGCTAAGATTTCAGCTCAGCCGCCAAGGTCAACGGCATGGTCAACACCGTTGACCACAAAAAAAGGAGGCGTTGACCGGCAAAGGGCAGCAAGAGAACCGCGACCCTTGCCGCCTCACCTGCCGGACGCATCCCGCAGGCTGTCCAGGCTATGGGGAGTGTCCAGACAAGAAGCGTGCCAGTCTCCCCAATTTTTTTCTGGTGGAACCCCGAACGAAAAAAGGACTTACGGCGTTACCCGTAAGTCCTTGTTTTCTCTGGAGCCGGCGAAGGGACTTGAACCCGCAACCTGCTGATTACAAATCGGAAAAATGGCTCTTTCCCGGTATTTCCCGCTGCTTCCCAATCGCTCGTTTTTGTCCTGTTTCTTCAAAAGAAACGGAA
>NZ_CALUYG010000004.1 GCF_944324935.1 uncultured Desulfovibrio sp.
TGTCATGTCTGCTCATAACAAACAGGAAAGCAGGAGTCATTCAAGATGTCCAGCTTTTTTAGAAACAGCCCCTAGCATGCCGATGGCCCGCAGCCGCATCGCAGCGGCAGCCCCAGGGCACAGGCATGCAGGGTCACGCAGGCTACGGCTTCCCGGGCCGTCTCTTCCTGCATGAGCAGCATGTGCCCGCCGGTGGGAAGCAGGTGGAGCGCCTTGGAGGGTGCATCAAGGCGGGCAAGCGTGGCACGCAGGATATCCGGCGTGAACAGCGCGTCGTTGCGGGCTCCCATGAGCAAGAACGGTCGGTGTGCGGTTTCGTTGAGGCGAAGCGAAAGGAGGTCCGACAGCAGGGCCAGCGGGTAGGTGAAGCGCCGGCCGGCAAGCGGCAGATCGACCGTACCATGCCCGGCAAGCAGGCGGCGCGGGGAAAGATAGCTGAAAAGCGGCAGGGGAAGCGCGGGAAAGCGTCGGGCCAGGCGCAGCATGTTTTTCTGGATGCTGGGGCGATGGGCGAGCAGGGGAGCAAACAGCGTGAGGCGCAGCAGATCGGCAGACTGCGGAAAAACGGCGGAAACGGCAAAAAAGGCGGCCACGCCGTCAAGCGGGGCAAGTGTGATGCGCTGACGGCCGTTCTCGTCGGGCAGGCTGCCGCCGCAGGCCAGCGCCAGCGTCATAATGCCGCCCTGACTGTGCCCGCCGAGGATGACGGGGCTGCCGCTGGTTTGGTGCAGCCATGCCGCGGCACGACGCACGTCATCCAGCAGATCGGGCAAATGGAAGCGCCAGATATGCCGTGTGTCGCCATGACCGGTAAGATGCAGGGCCGCGACAGAAAAGCCCTGCGCGTACAGTGCGCGTAAAAAAACGCGATACTGCAGCGGGCCGAGCATGGTGCCCGGCAGGAAGAGGACGGTAGCTGCGCCATCGCGCGGCCAAACATCCAGCAGGGCTCCGCCCTTGCGGGAAGAAAGCGGTACGCGCCGGAAGGCCAGGCACAAGGGGGATGGGGTGAAAGCTATGGGCATGTGGAAAAAAGGGCCGGCTCCTTGTGGGGAACCGGCCCGAAAGAACAGCGGAAAAAAGGCTTACTGAGCTTCGCCTTCGGCAGCGTCGCCCTTGACCTTGGACTTGTCGATGATGCTCACCAGCGCGTAGTTCTGATCGAACACGGCGGAAACATTGGCGGGCAGGGGCAGGGTCTCGATGGTCACGCTGCTGTTGATGTCCATATCCGTCACGTCGATGGTGATCTTGGCCGGCATGTCCATGGGTTTGGCGCTGAGGCGCACGACTTCCCGATAGGTCTCCATGACGCCGCCGAGCTTCACGCCGCGGGACACGCCCACATATTCCACCGGCACGTCCACCTTGACTTCCTTGTCAAGATCCACGCCGTAGAAGTCGATATGGGTAAATTCCTTCTTGTAGGGGTGCATCTGCACTTGCCAGAACAGGGCGGGGTAGACGGTCTTGGTGCCGTTGTCGTCGATCTCCAGATTGAACACGGACGTGCGGCCCATTTCGCCATACAGCTTTTCCACGGGCAGGGAAGGGACCTGAACAGCGATATTTTTGCCATCGGCCGTATAGAACACCCCGGGGACGAGGCCCTGGGCGCGCGCACGACCCGCCGGGCCCTTGCCGCTGTCTTCACGTTTCTGCACGCTCAACGTCTTTTCAATGCTCATTGTCTTCTCCTTCACTGTCTGCCGCTGCGAGGCGGAAAACACTCGTATTTTTTATGGAACGGGGCAAGGGCTCCCGTACTTCAACATTAGACGAACAACACGCTCACCGAGGAACCGGTATGGATGTTGTGGATGGTTTTGCCCAGAAGGGCCGCCACGGAGACCACTTCCAGCTTGGGGCAGGCCGCCAGCTTGTCGCCCAGCGGGATGGTGTCGGTCACGATGACGCGGTCCAGCGCGGCGGTATTGTTGATGCGCTCGATGGCCGGCCCGGAGAGCACGGGATGGGTGGCGCAGGCAATGATTTTGGAAGCGCCGTACTTGAGCAGCACTTCCGCCCCGGCGCACAGGGTCCCGGCCGTGTCGATCATGTCGTCGACCACGATGGCCACCTTGCCTTCCACCTCGCCGATGACGTGCATGGCCTGCGCCTGATTGGGCTTGTCGCGGCGCTTGTCCACGATGGCCAGCGGGGCATTGAGGCGTTTGGCGTAGGAGCGCGCACGCTCCACGCCGCCCGCATCGGGCGAGACGATGACGATGTCGTCATTTTCGCTGTATTTGCGCAGAGGTTCCATCATAACCGGGGTGGCAAACAGATTGTCCACCGGGCAGTCGAAAAATCCCTGAATCTGGCCGGCATGCAGATCGATGGTCACCACGCGCTCGGCGCCGGCCGTGCTGATGAAGTCGGCGACCATCTTGGCGCTGATGGGCGCACGCGGGCTGACCTTGCGGTCCTGGCGGGCATAGGCATAATAGGGAATGACGGCGGTGATGCGACCGGCGCTGGCGCGCTTGAGCGCATCCAGCATAAGGCAGAGCTGCATGAAGTTACGGTTGACACTCGGCGGGCAGGTGGGCTGCACCACAAAAACGTCGTCCCCGCGTACGTTGTCGCCGATCTCGATACGCAGTTCGCCGTCGCTGAAGGTTGTGGCAAGGGTAGGGGTAAGCTGGCAGCCAAGATGGTTGCAAATGGCTTTGGCCAGATCGGGGTTGGAAGAACCTGTGACAATCTTCAGATCGCTGAACATCATCTGCGTGCCTTTGCGCCGTAGGGGTTATGTGGCTGGGATGGAAGGGTTCGAACCTTCGTGTGACGGAGCCAAAACCCGTTGCCTTACCACTTGGCGACATCCCAGCAAGTATCAGAGCGTCTGCACATATGTGCGCCAGCCGTCTCCCGTCAGTGCGGCGCGGGCCGTCTCCGCCTCTCCGGCGGCAATGAGGCCGACGACCGCAGAGCCGCTGCCGCTCATGACAACAGCCCATGCCCCGTAACGCGTCAGGGCCTGCCTGACGGCGGTGATGACCGGATATCCCCGCGCAACGGCTTCTTCCAAATCATTACGCATGGCAAGAGCATGGCAGCGACGAAAACAGGCCGTCGCCGCTGTGCTTATGTCCGGCATGGTCGAGAGAGCTGTTCCTTTAGCCTGCATCGGGGCGTTTGTCAAGTCCTCACCGTCCACCTCTCCGGCATTCGCTGCCGCCAGCGCATCATAGGCGCGATAGGCCCACGGGGTGCTGACGCGTTCTTCCGGGCAGACGAGCAGCAGGCTGGTTCCCGGCAGATCCACGGACGCCGGTTCGATGATTTCCCCGATGCCCCGCACGCGGCAGGGGCCGTCCTGCAGAAAAAAGGGCACATCGGCGCCCACGCGCAGGGCCGTGCGGGCCAGGGCGTCCGGCGCGAGCGGGGTGGGGCTGGCCGCGTTGAGCCAGCGCAGCAGGGCGGCCGCGTCGCTGCTGCCGCCGCCAAGGCCCGCTCCTGAGGGGATGCCCTTGTGGAGCCGCACATGCAGCGCGGGCGGCGGCGGGGCGCTGGCCTGGCAAAATGCCGTATAGGCCTTGGTCAGCGTGTTGTCGGACGGATCGAGGATGCCGGCATCGCAGGTGACGGCGATGCCGGGCGCGGCCCCCTCCATGACGGTCAGCTCCAGCAGGTCGCTCGGCTCGGACAGCGGCAGGAACAGGGAATCCAGCTCGTGGTAGCCGTCCGGCCGGACGCGGGTGATGCGCAGGCCGAGATTGACCTTGCAGCCCGCCGTCAGGCACAGGGGGGAGGCCTCCTTCACGGCGGTCAGCGGCTGGGGATCGCTGTCGGACATCAGAGGCTTTCCACCGTGAAATGATCGTTGGTGTAGACGCATATCTCGGAAGCGATGCGCATGGCTTCCTGTACGATGTCCCTTGCCGGGAGATCGCTGTGCCGGAGCAGGGCGCGCGCGGCGGAGAGCGCATAGGGCCCGCCGCTGCCGATGGCCGCCACGTCGTCATCCGGCTCGATGACGTCGCCCGTGCCGGACAGCAGCAGGATATGTTCGCTGTCGGCGAGCAGCAGCATGGCTTCCAGTTTATGCAGGTATTTGTCCTTGCGCCATTCCTTGGTCATCTCCACGGCGGCGCGGACGAGATTGCCGCGAAACTCCTTGAGCTTGGCCTCAAAGAGTTCGAACAGGGTGAAGGCGTCCGCCGTGGCGCCGGCAAAACCGGCCAGCACCTTGCCGTCATGCAGGCGGCGCAGCTTGCGCGCCGAATGCTTCATAATCATGTTCTGGCCCAGCGTCACCTGGCCGTCTCCGGCCATGGCCACGATGCCGTCCTTGCGGACGGCCAGTATGGTGGTGGCATGCGTTTCCATCAGTCGTCTTCCCACATTTCCTTGCGTTCCTTGTATACGGCTTCCAGACGCTTGAGCAGAGGGGCGTCGGCAGCGCCGCGGGCCTTGGCCCGGGCTTCTTCCACATAGCGCTTGGCCTGCTTGCGGCGGTTGGCGTAGATGGCGCTGTAGGCCATATGCACATAGGCCGCGCCGGTGCGGCCGGCGCGCCCCAGCGAACGGGCGTAGGCCTCATGCACATCGGCTTCCTCGGGGACCTGCCGCAGCACATCCTTGTAGTAGCGGTCCGCCTGGGCGGCCCGTCCGGTCTCGTCCAGCAGGCGGGCATAAAAGAAGCTGGCCATATAATCCCGGGGGTCAAGCTGCATGGCGCGGGTCAGCAGGGGTTCGGCCTTGCGCATGTCTCCCTTGCGGTAGTGGAAGGCGCCGGCCTCCCGCAGGACGAGCGGATCGGCGGGAGCGGCCGCCACGGCGGCGTCAAAGCTTTTGGCGGCCTGCACCACATCGTTGCGGCGGGCATAGACCATGCCCCGCCCCATGAGCGACAGGCCGTCCTTGCCGCTGAAGCGCTGGAGGGCGACCTGATCGTCGCCATAGCGGCCCCAGAGCAGGGTCTGGACCCGCAAAAAGCGGCTGTTGTCCACGCGCCGGCTGCGGACGCTCTCCTTCATGCCCGTGACGCGCGCCATGATGCCGTTGATGCGGTCGCCGATGTCCGGGTGGGTGGAGAGATAGGCCGGCACGCTGGCGCCGCTCATCCAGCTTTTCTGGCGCAGGACCTTGAAGCCGCCCGCCATGCCCGCCGGGGGATAGCCGGCGGCCGTCAGATATTGCAGGCCGATGTGGTCGGCCTCGTTTTCGTCGATGCGGCTGTAGTTGAGCATGGCCGACTGTCCGACCCCGAGGGCCCCCACGGCCACCGCGCCGCCGCCGGAACCGCCGGCCGCGATGCCGGCCACGGCCAGGAGCAGCGAGGCGATGCTGACCACCTGGGCCCGCTCCAGCCGCGAGGCCACATGACGCTGGGTGACGTGGGCCAGCTCATGCGACAGCACGCCCGCCAGTTCGCTTTCGTTGTTGAGGTTCATAATCAGGCCCGTGAAGACATAGACGTATCCGCCGGGCACGGCGAAGGCGTTGAGCTGCGGATGCAGGATGACCCCGGAACGGAAGGTGAAGGGCTGGGGCGGGATGGCCCTGACCAGCCTGTCCACGAGGCTTTCCACATAGTGGCTGACCTCCGGGTCCTGCACCAGGGGCAGGTTGGAGCGGATCATGGTGTCGAACTTCTGGCCCATCTTCTTTTCGTCCTTGAGGGAGACCCCTCCAAAAAAGAAGGCGTGGGCCTGTCCGACGGCGAGCTGCCATGCCAGCAGAACAAGGAGGGCTATCCGAAGTCCCTGTACGCAGCAGGTGATGACGGTTCGCATGGGCCCTCCTTTCACGGGATGGATGAAGAGGGGATGTCGCTTCAGGCGAGATCCCATTGCTGTCCCTGCGGGGTATCCCGAACCAGCACGCCAAGGGCGGCCAGCTCGTCCCGCAGGCTGTCGGAAAGGGCAAAGTCCTTGTTGCGGCGGGCATCCGCCCGGCGGGCCATGAGCTCTTCCACACGCGCCGTGTCCAGACCCCGGCGGCGGGCCTTCTGATCGCGCATGGCCGTCAGGAAGGCGGCGGGCTCCTGCCCGAACAGGCCGAGGCGGGTATGCCAGTCGCCCACGCGGGCCAGGAAGTCGTCGAACAGATCCCGCGCGCCTTCGCCGGCACGCAGGCTCTTGTCTTCGAGCAGGCGGTTGACGAGACGGATCTGGGTGAAGATATGCCCGAAGGCCTGCGCGCTGTTCAGGTCGTCGTCCAGGGCGGCCGTCACGGACGGTGCGAGGTTTTGCCATTCCGCCAGCAGATCGGCGGGCAGGGCGATCTTTTTCCAGCTGGCACGCTCGCGTGCCGCATGGACTTCGCGCAGGCACTCATAGATGCGCTGCAGGGCGCGTTCGGCCTCGTCCATGGCTTCGGGGCTGAAGTCGATGGGGCTGCGGTACTGCTTGCCCAGCAGGAAGAAGCGCAGCGTCTCCGGCAGGTAGCCGTCCAGGATGTCGCGGATGGTCTTGAAGTTGCCCAGCGACTTGGACATTTTTTCGGCATTGATCTGCACAAAGCCGTTATGCACCCAGAAGCGGGCCAGCTCGCAGCCGCAGGAGGCCTCCGTCTGCGCGATCTCGTTTTCATGGTGGGGGAAGATGAGGTCCTGACCGCCGCCGTGGATGTCCAGCGGCAGGTAGGGCTTGCTCATGGCCGAGCATTCGATGTGCCAGCCGGGACGTCCCTTGCCCCACGGACTTTCCCAGAAGGGTTCGCCGGGTTTGGCGGCTTTCCAGAGGGCGAAGTCCAGCGGGTCTTCCTTCTCTTCGCCCGGGGCCACGCGCGCCCCGGCCTGCAGATCGTCCAGGCTGCGGCCGGAAAGCTTGCCGTAGGGCGGATAGGCCCGTACGCGAAAGTAGACGTCCCCGGAGGGGGTGGCGTAGGCCTTGCCTTGTTCGATGAGGCTCGTGCAGATGTCCTGCATCTGCGGGATGTAGTCCGTGGCGCGCGGCTCGTGGTCGGCGCGCAGGACGTTGAGACGATCCATATCCTCGTGGAAGGCGCGGATGTAGGTCTCGGCCACTTCCTTCCAGTCCCGCCCTTCCTCATTGGCGCGGCGGATGATCTTGTCGTCCACGTCCGTGAAGTTGCGGACAAAGGTCACCTCCAGTCCCTGCGCGCGCAGATGCCGGACCAGCAGGTCAAAGACGATGGCCGAGCGGGCATGCCCGATGTGGCAGTAGTCGTAGGCGGTGATGCCGCAGACGTACATATGCACCTTGCCGGGACGCAGGGGGGTGAAGGTTTCCTTTTTGCGGGTCAGGGTGTTGTAGAGCTGCATGGTCGTTACCTGGCGGGCTGCGGGTTGAGCTGATCGATGCGGCGCTGATGGCGGCCGCCCTCAAAGGCGGTGTCCAGAAAGACGTGCATGATGGCAAGAGCCAGCTCCACGCCGGTCACGCGGGCGCCGAGGCAAAGCACGTTGGCATCGTTGTGCAGGCGGGTGAAACGGGCGTGCAGCTCGGTGGTGCAGAGCGCCGCACGGATGCCCGCATGGCGGTTGGCGGCGATGGACATGCCGATGCCCGTGCCGCAAATGAGGATGCCGCGTCCGTTCTCCGCCTCCACCGCGGCACAGAGAGCATGGGCGTACTGCGGGTAGTCGCAGCTTTCCCGGCTGTTTGTGCCATGATCGCAGGTGCTGAACCCCCGGGCTTCCAGGGCGGCTTTCAGCGTTTCCTTCAATTCGAGACCGGCATGGTCGCAGGCAATATGGATGGTTTCCATTCGTTCTCCTTACGGGGCGGACTTTCCGTCTGCCGGGGCCCGGTATCGCGAGAGCGGCAGCAGGGGGGTGTCTTCCGGCAGGGCAAGCCCGAGCTGTTCTTCGGTAAAGGGCCGCTGCACGCCGTCGCGCTGCTTGACAAGCACGATGGCCTTCTGTCCGTTGGCGTGCAGGAGATCCAGACGGCGGGGCAGCTGCCGGTCATCATAGAGGATGGTCATGCGCCATCCCTTGTCGCCGTTTTCCGTCCAGCTGACGGGAAGGCCCTGCGCATCCAGCGTGAGCACGCCGCCGAAGCGTTTTTCCAGCGCAAAGGCGGCCGTATCGGGCGACGGGGCGGCCACAGGCGTATGCCCCTCCCCGAATGCCCGCAGATACCGCCCGTTGAGCAGGGCGGAAAGATCGGCCAGCGCCAGCGGGACGGGCACGCCGACCTTGAGCAGCGGCTTGGTGCTGCCCTCATGGAAGTAGGCGACGTTTTCGCGGGGGCTGTAGATGAGGAAGCGCGTGTCCGCTTCAACGATGTTGGCGATGACGGCGCCCACGCCCGCCATGACGTCAAGCCGCAGGTGCTTGTCGTCGTTCCCCCAGAAAAGGGCCGTGACGCGCCGGGTGTCGCCTTCCGTGCCGAAGCGCAGGCTCAGGCTCAGGCGACAGGGGGCGGGAGCATGGCGGTCGCTCTGCCGGACGAGGGCCTGCCAGAGGCTCTCGCTGCGGGCGGCAGCGGCGGGACTTTCCGGGGGCGGGAGCTGTTCCGTCCCCTTGCCGGCGCAGGCCGCCAGCAGCGCCGTCAGGCCAAGGACGACAAAAAGAGAAGTGATGCGGTGTTTCATAGTGTCGAGAGGCGTTGCCGCAGGGCGTCGGCATTGGCGGGTTTGTAGTCAAGAGCCTTCTGGTAGGCGGTGCGGGCTTCTTCCCGCAGGTTCATGGCCGCGGCGATGTCGCCGTAATGCTCCCAGATGGCGGGGTCGATGACCTCGCCCGTGCGTACGGCCCGCCGGATCTGCTCCAGGGCTTCGGGGAGCTGGCCGGCCTTGTAGAGGGCCCAGGCCAGGGAATCGATGATGTAGGACTGATTGGGGGACAGGCTGTCGGCCTTGCGCAGCAGATCGATGGCGCGGGGCAGGTCCTGGCCGCGTTCGGCCAGGGAGTAGCCGACGTAATTGAGCGCCTGCGCGTTGCGGGGATGGTTGGCCAGCAGGTTTTCCATGGCCGCAAGGGCGGCGTCCCTGTCGCCCATGTCGTCCAGCAGACTGCCCAGCAGGAAGGAGAGGTCCTCGTCCGCGGGCCAGGTCTTCAGCCCTTCGCGGATGATGGCCAGCGCTTCCTGTTTGCGTTCCAGCCGTACGAGGATGCGGGCCTCGAGGGAGTAGAATTCGGGCATATCCGCATAATGGCGACGCCCCTCCTGCACAAGGCGCAAGGCGTCCTCGTTCTTGCCGGATTCGGCGATGATCTGCACCCGCAGGAGCGCGCCGCGGGGCGCGGCGCTGCCTTCGGCCGGAACCCTGTTGAGCCAGCTCAGGGCCTGGGAGACGTCCCGGCGCTGCTGATAGGCCAGATCCGCCAGCAGGAGGAAGACTTCCGGCGGGGCGGCGGGATCGTCCGCCACCTGCCGCAGCAGGCTTTCGGCCTGCAGATAATGGCGGGAATCCATGAACAGGCGGGCCACCGTCAGCTTGAAGGCCAGCGTATCAGGACCGTTGCGCATGTATTTGAGCGCCATGTCCGGCTGATTGAGCTGGAGCGAGATGTTGACGAGCCGCAGCGTCACTTCCTCGGGGGAGAAATTCAGTCTGGCAAGGCGTTCATAGACGGTACGGGCCTCTTTCCATTCGCCGCGCTGTTCATGGAGGAAGGCCAGCTCGGCCAGCGCTTCCACGAATTCGGGCATTTCCTTTATGGCGCGCCTCAGCTTGGCGATGGCCTCGTCCTTGCGGCCCATGCCGGCAAGGGCGCGGGCATGGCTGTAGTCCACCAGCGGGGTACGGGCCTTTTCCGGCAGGGCATTGAGCATGGCGTCGGCTTTGTCGAAGCGCCCATCCTTGACCAGCAGCAGGGCCAGTTCCACCTGGGCGTCGGATTTCGCGGGGTGGCGGGCAATGTAGTCTTGCATGATGCCGATGGCCTTTTGCGTCATTTTGCGGTCGGCCAGGGTTTCGGCATAGAGCATGGTCAGCGAGAGATCGTCGGGGTGCGCGGTCAGCGCGTCCTCAAGGAAGGGGACGACCAGATCGGAATGCCGGCCCAGCAGCCAGACGGCCCCGTCCAGCCAGGCGCTGGCCGGGACGCGGCTGCGCTTGAGCAGGGCGACCGCTTGACGGATGTCCTCTTCACGGGGGGCTTCCCCTCCGCCGCCCATGAGCTGCATAAGCACGAGATAGGCATAGGTATCCTCCGCCTCGGCCGAAAGGTTCGCCGCCGGCGGCCGGGTCTCCACGCCGGAGAGAGTGCGCTCCGCGGAGGCCGCGTTGTTCTGGTTGGCGCAGCCGCCGCAACCGAGCAGGGCAAAGGGAGCCATGCCCCCCATCAGCGCGGCACACAGCAGGAGGGAATTGCCGCATTTCATCGGGAAGTTACCGCGTTTCATCTAGGATTGGATCCATTCGTCTGAAAAGTCCTTGACGTCGCCCGCAATATGCCGACGGATTTTTTCCAGCAGGCGCGCTTCCAGCTGGCGAACGCGCTCGCGCGTCACGTTATACCGTTCGCCGATCTCGCGCAAGGTGACAGGATCGTCCGTGAGAAGGCGATTCTGCAGGATATACAGCTCTTTATCGTTGAGTTTCGGCAGGAGGGTCTTGATCTTGTCCCGCAGGATGCCGGCCATCTCGCCGCTGGCCAGGTCGTCTTCGATGCCGGGGCCGAGCGCCGGCAGGAAGTCCATGCGGGTGGCGCCGCCGGGCTCGTCCCCCACCTGGGCGTTGAGCGACAGGTCGCCGGCGGCGAGGCGCTGGTCCATCTCGTTGATCTGGTCCTCGCTGACGCCGAGGCGCTCGGACAGCATGGCCGCATCGGGATCGAAGCCCTGCGCGATGAGCTTCTGGCGCTCGCGGTTCAGATTGTAGAACAGCTTGCGCTGGACCTGGGTGGTCCCTATTTTCACCATGCGCCAGTTGTCCATGATGAACTTGAGGATGTAAGCCTTGATCCAGAAGGAGGCATAGTAGGAAAATTTGATGCCCTTGTCCGGGTCGAACTTGTTGACCGCGCGCATGAGGCCCACGTTGCCCTCCTGCACGAGATCGAGCACGTTTTGCATCCAGCGGCGCTGGAAGTCCATGGCGATGCGCACCACGAGCCGCAGATGGGAGGAGACCAGGCGGAAGGCGGCATCCGGGTCGTTGTGATCCCGTACCCGCAGGGCCAGTTCGTGTTCCTCGTCCGGCTTGAGCAGGGGGAAGCGGCTGATCTCCCTCAGGTAGAGTTGCAGGCTGTCCTTGCTGCCCGCCTGCACGGGCAGGCGCGCTTCGGACGGGGCGGGCAGGGCGTCGTCGTCATGCGGGGCTTCGGGGAGGAAAAGCGGATCGTCTCCGTAGGCGTCGGCGTCCAGCGTGTCGGCGTCCAGGTCGTCATGCTCCGGTTCGTCGGCATCCAGGGCCATGTCGGCCGCATGCTCCGACGGCTCCCGGTCGCTTTCCTCCGGGGCGCAGGCGTCTTTCCGCCGCGACGATGCCGCGGAGGGGGGGCGCATGTTCGTGTCAGGCGGGGGGAGGATTTCCACGTCCGGCCGGTCCACCACGGGGGAGCCGGCCTCTTTTTCGGCCTTGTCTGCCATGAGGTGTCTTGGATGTTGGGGCGTTGCAGAAAGGGGAGCATTTCCCCGAAGAGACAATCCTATAGTTTTGGTTTGTCCTTTTCAATGTTTTTCAGTAATAAAAACCTGTCCGGGGGAAATGCCCCGGAAGGAATGAATTTTTGCAGCACAGCACAGAAAGGATTCGTCATGTCAGCATCGCCGTTCCTGGACAGACTTTCGGAAAAACGCCCGCTCATGCTCGATGGAGCCATGGGAACCATGCTTCAGGCCGCCGGCTTGCCGCTCGGCGTCAGCCCGGAAGAATTCTGTATGCAGCGACCGGACATCCTGCAGGATATCCATGCCGCCTATGTGGATGTGGGGGCGGACATCATCACGGCCTGCACCTTTGGCGGCAATCCCTACAAGCTGCCCGCCGGGCTGGACGTCTTCGATTTCAGCCGCCGCATGGTCGAGGCGGCCCGGGCCGCGGCGTCCCGCAGTTCGCGCCGGGTCTTCGTGGCCGGCAATGTGGGGCCGTCCGGTCATTTTGCCCGTCCGCTGGGCGATGTGGAACCAGCCGACCTGATCGCCGCCTTTGCCGCGCAGATCCGCGGTCTGGTGGCCGGCGGCTGTGACCTTTTGCTGGTGGAGACGCAGTTCGACCTTGCCGAGGCCCGGGCCGCCGTGGTGGCGGCGCGTCAGGTGTGCGACCTGCCGGTCATGGTCTCCATGACCTTCGAGCAGGGAGTGAGCCTCACCGGCTCCAGCCCGACCATCTTCGCCGAGACCATGCAGAACCTCGGCGTGGACGTGGTGGGGACGAACTGCAGCCTCGGGCCGGACCAGATGGCGCCCGTGGTGCGCGAGCTGCTGGACGTCTGCGCCTGTCCGGTCATGGTCGAGCCCAATGCCGGCCTGCCGGAGCTGCGCGACGGCGTGACGGTCTTTCCGCTGGGGCCGGACGAATTTGCCGAAAAGACGGCGTGCTTTGCCGCGCAGGGGGCGCGTGTGCTCGGCGGCTGCTGCGGCACGACCCCGCGGCATCTGGCCGCGCTGCGTCAGGCGCTCGACAGGGTGGAGATCGTCTCCACGCCCGCTGTCGCCTCCCCCGGCATGTGTCTGACCAGCCGCTCCCGGCTCGTGCGCTTTGCGCCCGATGCGCCCTTCGTCATCATCGGCGAGCGCATCAATCCCACAGGCAAGAAGGAGCTCACCGCCCAGCTCCAGGAAGGGCGTTTCGACGAGGCGCTGCGCTTTGCCGACGAGCAGATAGCGGCCGGCGCGCAGGTGCTGGACGTCAATGTGGGGGCCTCCCTCGTGGATGAGGGCAAATTGCTGCCGGAGCTGACCAGCCGGCTCGTGGAGCGCGTCGCGACGCCGCTTTCGCTCGATTCTTCCAATGCCGACGCCATCGCCGCCGCGCTGCCGTACTGTCCGGGCTCCTGTCTGGTCAACTCCGTGAGCGGGGAGAGCGGACGTATGGAAAAGCTCGGCCCGCTGTGCCGGGATTTCGGCGCGCCCTTCATCCTGCTGCCGCTCAAGGGCGCGGAACTGCCCGTGAGCGCCGCCGAGCGCATCGCCATCCTGGAGAAGCTGCTGGGCGAGGCCGAAGCGCTGCGCATCCCCCGCCGTCTCATGCTGGTGGATATCCTGGCGCTGGCCGTTTCCTCCAAGCCGGAGGGGGCGCTGGCCTGTCTGGACATGATCCGCTGGTGCCGGGAACAGGGCCTGCCCACCACGCTGGGCCTTTCCAACCTGTCCTTTGGTCTGCCCGCCCGGGACCTGCTCAATGCTTCCTTCCTCTGCATGGGGGCGGGGGCGGGGCTGAGTTCCTGCATCGCCAATCCTTCCGCCGCACGCTTGCACGAAGCTTTTGATGCCCTTAATGTCCTGCGCGGCCATGATGCGCATGCGGCCACCTTCATTCCCCGCTATGCCCAGTGGAAGGCGGCCGCACCCAACACGGCGGCCACCATTCCCGCGGCGGCGCGGGCGGCCACGCTGGGCGAGGCCGTCCTCCTGGGCGACAAGGAGAACGTGCTTCCGCTCCTTCGCGCGGAACTTGAAAAAGGGGCCCAGCCTTTTACGCTGGTCAACGAGGTGCTCATCCCGGCCATCACGGAGGTCGGCAACCGTTATGAACGCCGGGAATACTTCCTGCCGCAGCTCATCCGCTCGGCCGAGACCATGCAGGCCGCCTTTGCCGAACTTAAACCTTTGCTTGAAGAAAGTCGCGGGCCCGAAGAACGTCCCACCATCGTGGTGGCGACGGTGGAGGGCGACATCCACGACATCGGCAAGAACATCGTGGCCCTGCTGCTGGGCAACCACGGATTCGACGTCATCGATGCGGGAAAAGATGTGCCTGCCGAGACCATTGTGGCTTGCGCTTTGGAACACAAGGCGCGTATCATCGGCCTGTCGGCATTGATGACCACCACCATGGTCAGGATGGAGGACACCATCCGGCTGATCCGCGAGCGCCGGTTGCCCATCAGGGTCATGGTGGGCGGCGCGGCGGTGACGCAGGCCTTTGCGGACGCCATCGGGGCGGACGCGTATTGCGAAGACGCCGTCAGTTCCGTGCGCGCGGCGAAAAAATTCATCAGTCAGGTGTAACGCTTCATGAAAAGACTGTCTCTTGCGCTCCTGCTTGTCCTGCTGCTGCCGGCGCTGGCGTCTGCGGCCTCCCTCGAGTCCCTTGACCGGAAAGGCCTGGATGCTGTCGTGGCGGCAAATAAGGGCAAGGCCATCATGCTGAACTTTTTTGCCACCTGGTGCCCGCCCTGCCGGATGGAGATCCCTGATCTGGTAAACGTGCATGAAAAATATGCCGATAAGGGTGTCGTGATCATCGGCCTGTCCGTGGATGAGGACAAGAACGCCGTTCCCGGCTTCCTGCAGAAGCTGGGCGTGAAGTACCCCGTCTACATGGCCGACAACAGCATCACGCGCGCCTTCGGCATCAGCAGCATCCCCTTCAACGTTTTCATCAACAGGAAGGGGGACGTGGTGCTGGCGGGTTCCGGCCTTGTGGAACACAAGGATCTTGTGGAAATTTTTGACAAACTGCTGGAAGATTAAGTCATGGCGTATGATTGGTCCGTGCGCAAGGCGCACATGGATGATGTGAAGGATATCCACGCCCTCCTGCTGGACTGCGCGCAAAAGGGCTTGCTGCTGCCGCGCGCGCTCATTTTCCTGTATGGTCATGTGCGCAATTTCTGGGTGGTGGATGCGCCGGACGGCGGCATTGCCGCCTGTTGCGCGCTGGCTCCCGTCTGGGATGACCTGGGGGAGATATGCTCCCTGGTGGTGCGGGAGGATCTGCGCCGGCACGGGCTCGGACGCAAGGTGGTGGAAGCCTGCATGTCCGATTGTGAGGCGCTGCACATCCGCCGCGTCTTTTCGCTGACCTATCAGGTGGAGTTCTTCTCCCGGCTCGGGTACGAGATCATCGACAAGGGCACTCTGCCGCAGAAGATCTGGTCGGATTGCGTGCATTGCGCCAAATATCCCGACTGCTGCGACGAAACGGCGGTCTTCAAACAGGTGGGGAGCGACGGATAATGACGGCCAGACTGCTTTTCAGCGAGGAAGACATCGCCGCACGCGTGGCGGAGCTGGGAGAGGAGATCGCGGCCGTCTATACGGGTGAGCCGCTGGTGGCCGTATGCGTCCTCAAGGGGGCCGTCCATTTTTTCAGCGACCTGACGAGGGCCATCAGCCGCGAGGATCTGGAGATGGATTTCGTCCGCATTTCCAGCTACGGCGCGGGAACGGTGACGAGCCGTGAGATCAGGCTGACCAAGGACCTGGAATGCGACGTGCGCGGCAAGCATGTGCTCGTGGTGGAAGATGTGGTGGATTCCGGCCATTCCTTGCGGTTTTTGCTGGATCTTCTGGCGGGCAGGGGAGCGCGCAGCGTCCGTATCGCCACGCTGGTCAACAAGACGGAGCGGCGGGAAGTGGACGTTCCGGTGGCCTTTTCCGGCTTCATGCTGGATTCCGGCTTCATCGTGGGCTACGGGCTCGATCATGCCGAGCGTTATCGCGCCTTGCCCGCCATTTATGAACTGCTGTCCGTCTAGTCTGTTGTCGAGGTATACGCATGGAAGTTCAATGCCCTCATTGCAGCAGCCGCTTCAATCTGCCGGACAAGCTCGTCAAGCCCGGCGCCAAGCTGCGCTGCTCGGTCTGCAAGAACGTCTTCACGCTGGAAACTCCCGGGAAGGAGGCGACGCCCAAGGCGGCCCCCGGGAAGCCCGGGACTGCCGCCAGGAAGGCTCCGGCCAAAGCGGCGGCCCCGGTCCGAAAAAAGGAAAAGAAGAGCTCCCCCTATCTTGTCTGGATCGGTCTGCTGGTGTTCCTGCTTGTGCTGGGCGGGGCGGGATACTGGTATTACATACAGTTCCCGACGGGAAACAAGAAACCGCAGCTGTCGGATGCGGAACTGGCCCAGCGCGTCGCCATGCTGACCATGCGCAACGTGCGTCAGTACTATGTGCAGAATGAGAAGGTCGGCAAGGTCTGCGTCATCGTCGGGGATGTGCGTAACGAATTCCCGCAGCCCAAGGCGCTCATCCGCGTCGAGGCGGCCATTTATGACAAGGACAAGAAGCCGCTGGCCGTGAAGCAGCAGCTTGCCGGTTCCCAGCTCTCGCTCTTCCAGTTGCAGGTGCTCGGCGAGAAGGAGATGGAATCCTTCCTGCAAAGCAGTACGGATATTTACATCCGCAATTCCAATGTGCCCCCGGGCGGCGAAGTGCCGTTCATGGTGCTCTTTTATGCGCCGTCCGATGCGGTTGCCGAATTCGGCGTGCGCATCGTGGGGGTGGAGGACGTTGCGCCGCAGCCTGGCGTGACGCCCGCGCCGGCCGCTCCGGCGACGCCCATGCAGACGCCGGCCCCCGCCCAGATGCCTGCACCGGCCCCGGGCGTGCAGCAGGCGCCCGCATCCGTGCCGGCCGCCCGCTGATTGATGTCGCATGACACGCGGAAAAAGAGGAGGAGGGTTCTCCTCCTCTTTTTTTAGCGCATTCGGCCTTTGAAAAAGGCTGGATGCGTTATCTCCCCGCCGCGAAAGGGGAGACGGTCGCAGGATGCCGGAAAGCCCCTGCCTGTGCAGGGGCTTTCCGGGAGAAGTCAGCCGCCGTTGCGGGCTGACCGCAGGCGGTCAGTCTTTCCAGCCTGTTCAATCTGTGCTGAAACTTCATCCTATACATTAAACAAGAAGTGCATGACGTCGCCGTCCTGCACGACATATTCCTTGCCCTCCACGCGCAGCACGCCGTCGGCGCGGCAGGCGGCCTCGCTTTCATGGCTCATGTAATCGTCATAGGAGATGACTTCGGCACGGATGAAGCCGCGTTCGAAGTCCGTGTGGATGACCCCGGCAGCCTGCGGGGCCTTCCAGCCCTTGTGGATGGTCCAGGCGCGCACTTCGTCGGGCCCGGCGGTGAAGTAGCTGCACAGGCCGAGCGTGGCGTAGCCGGTGCGGATGATGCGCACAAGGCCGCTCTCGTCGATGCCGTAGGAGGCGAGCATCTCCGCCTGTTCCTCGGCCGAGAGTCCCTGAAGTTCCTCTTCCAGCTTGGCGCAGATGCGGGCAAAGCCGGCATGGCGTTCGGCGGCAAGGGCCTCCACGCGGGCGGAGAGCGCATTGCCGTCGGCCACGGCGCTTTCGTCCACATTGGCACAGTAGATGACGGGCTTGGCGGTGAGCAGGCCCAGTTCGCGCCAGGACTGCAAAAAGGCCTCATTGTCCGGCAGGGAGAAGGTCGAGGCGGGCTTTCCGTCATTGAGCGCGGCCAGAAGGTCTTGCATGATCTCCGCCGCGGCCTTGGCGTCCTTGCTGCCCTTGGCCATCTTCTGCAATTTTTCCAGCCGCTTTTCCACGCTCTGGATATCGGCGAGGAGCAATTCGGTCTCGATGGTGTCAATATCGCGCAGCGGGTCCACCGTGCCGTCCACATGGGTGATGTTGTCGTCCTCAAAGCAGCGGACCACCTCGACAATGGCGGCGCATTCGCGAATATTGGCCAGGAACTGATTGCCCAGTCCTTCTCCCTTGCTGGCGCCTCGGACCAGACCGGCAATATCGATGAAGTCCACGCTGGCATGGATGGTTTTCTTGGGCTTTGCCTTGGCGGTCAGAGCGTCAACGCGCACGTCCGGCACGGCCACCGTGGCTTTGTTGGGCTCGATGGTGCAGAAGGGATAGTTGGCGGCCTGGGCATTCTGGGCCTTGGTCAGGGCATTGAACAGGGTGGACTTGCCCACGTTGGGCAGCCCGACGATACCGATGCTGAGAGCCATGCGTTCTCCTTTGGGTGGATGGCCGCGGAATGCGGAGCAGCGCGAAACAGAAAGCCCCGGACGCGCCGGGGCATTTTATAGTCAATATGGAGCCGGACGGCAAGGTCTATTGCAGCCGGGTGTAGGAGGAGGGGACGCCGCTGCCCGAACGGGAAGGATTGTAGGGGTCGCGGAGCAGGGGGTAAATGTCGGCGGTGATGGGGACGGTCGCCATGCCCATGGCCATGACTTCGTTGGAAGGGATATGGATGATGCGGATGCTGAAACGCACCTGCTCGCCGGTCACCACATAAGTCCCGGCCATGACGGCCTGACCGGTGCCGGTGTGGCTTTGCAGCTTGCGGACGTCACGGGTCAGCAGGAATTCGCCGGAGCGCTTGTCGAAGCGGATATAGCTGCCGCTGCGCAGCTCCTTGAAGCGGTAGCCCTTCTGCATGAGCCCGCGGGAGACTTCTTCCATCATCTGCCGGGCGAGCGGGCTGCTCTCATCCAGGTCATTGATATTGACCGGCGAAGTGCCCAGGATCATGATGCCGGCACGCGCCACCGCCTCGCGGTTGGATTTGCTCATGTCGGGGTCGCGTCCGGCATAGCGGGCCATGAGCTGATCGTCTATCTGATCGGTGATGTCGTCCGCCGCCGAGGGCACGTTGCCTTCAAAGAAGGCGGCCGCCGTCAGCGGGGAGAGGGCCAGGGCCGTAACAAGAAGCAGGATGAAAAGACGTTTCATGGCCGTACCTAGCGCATGGTTCGCAGCAGCATCTCGATACCGTTGAGCTCCTGCTTGATGGTTTCGTATTCCTGGGGATCGTGGCAGACGGAGAGCGCCTGCACATAACTTTGCCGGGCCAGTTCGTACCGGCCCTGTGCCCGAAAGGCCCGCGCTTCCTTTACATACCGCCTGCTCAGGGCGTTGGTGCTGAACGAGGCCTCCACCGCCTGGCAGGGGACCGGCAGCAGCACGGGAGAGAGCAGGAGGGTGCAGGCCAGACCGCTGGCGGCCGTCAGACCGAGGATGTGCTTGAACGTCATTGCGATATCTCCTGAAGACCTACTTGCTCTGCCGGATGGGGAGGGAGCCGCTGCTCAGGCTGGAGCCCGGGGTGTAGAGCGGGGGGTAATAGCCGTTCTGTCCGTACTTGAGCGGCTTGCTTGCCGCGGCCTTGCGGGAGGCCAGCTGCACGTCGGATTCGGACATGCGCTGCACGATGCCGGTATTGGGCAGCACAAGCTGGCCCGTCCGCAGCACAAGGCCATCCGTGGCCCGCACCAGACGGGCGTTGACGAAGGTGGCGTCCTTGTCCACATAGTAGGTCCCCACGATGAGGGCTGCCCACTTCTGACCCACCGGGATGCTGACATTGTTGAGGAAGGCGAGGTCATCCCTGCCCCCGGTGATGGAGACCTTGCCCGCCAGACGATACTCCCGCACAGGGAAACCACGCTGATTGAATTCGTAGATGAGCGCTTCGGAGATAAGGCGGCCCAGCGGGGAACTCACGCTGCGGTTGCCTTGCTCCACAAAGGATGTCGGCAGGGCCACGACGCCCTTGAGGGCGTCATTGGGCATGGTGGCCAGCATCTGATCGGCCAGTTCCCGGCATTTGAGCTTGAGCTCCACCGCGTCGATGTACTCGGGATCCGTGGGGGCGGAGGAACGGGTGCATGCCGTGAGCAGGGCGGCCAGCAGCAGAAGCAGCAGGCAGAAGCGGCGGCATGGGGCAGGGGACATGTGAAACATAGGCACCTCTTGAGGTGAAGGTCTTGCGAAGCTTAACGGCAGTATGGAAAAAAACTTGAGCACGCCGGCAGAAATGACGCATATCCGTTGCTGCCGGGCTCTTCGGCAGAAATATGCAAATTTCGTTCCGGTAAAAACTGCCCGTATCGTCATGGCGGAGCGTGCGGGGCCTTCCCCCTCCGGCAAAGGCAATATAGCGAAAAAGCAGGCAAAGGGAAAGACGTTATCCGGGCGGGACAGGGCATGCGGCGTGGCAAAAAACCGCCGGGGCGGCGGATGCGTCCCGGGACTTCCGCTTATAAGGCTTGGCTTGCGGAGGGAAATAGCATACAACCTTTCGCGGTTCTTCCATGATGCTGCGGCCCGCTTCCGGGCTGTCGTCCATCGCATACGTCCGGGAGAAAAGGATGATCGAGCGCCGCAAGACCCGTTCCGTGCAGCTGGGCAGACTGACCATCGGCGGTGGAGCCCCCATCGTCGTGCAGAGCATGACCAATACCGATACGCGAGATGTCGCGGCCACGCTGCGGCAGATCGAGGCCCTTGTGCGCCGCGGGTGCGAAGCCGTCCGGCTGGCCGTGCCCGACGAAAGCGCCGCCGCCGCTCTGCGGGCCATTCGCGACGCCTCGCCGGTGCCGCTCATCGCCGATATCCATTTTGACCACCGGCTGGCGCTGGCTGCCCTTGAAGCGGGACTTGAAGGGTTGCGCATCAATCCGGGCAATATCGGGCCGCGGGCACATGTGGATGCCGTGGTGGACGCGGCCAGGGCCCACAGGGCCGTCATCCGCGTCGGGGTCAATTCCGGCTCCGTGGAAAAAGGGCTGCTCGCCAGGTACGGCGGGCCCTGCCCCCAGGCCATGGTGGAGAGCGCGCTCGGGCATGTGCGCATGCTGGAGGCACGCGGGTTTTACGACACCAAGATATCCCTCAAGTCCTCCTCCGTGCCGGATACGCTGGAGGCCTACCGTCTGCTGGCCAGCGTATGCGACTATCCGCTGCACATCGGCATCACCGAGGCGGGCGGGCTCATGCGCGGCACGGTCAAATCCGCCGTGGGGCTGGGCATCCTCCTGCATGAGGGCATAGGCGACACCCTGCGCGTCTCGCTGACGGCCGACCCCGCGGAAGAGGTCAGCGTGGCCTATGAGATCCTGCGTGCCCTCGGCCTGCGGCGGCGCGGGCCGGAGATCATCTCCTGTCCCACCTGCGGGCGCACGGAGATCGACCTTTTCACGCTGGCGCGCGCGGTGGAAGAACGGCTTGCGGAATCCACGGCCGACATCAAGGTGGCGGTCATGGGCTGTGTGGTCAACGGGCCGGGCGAAGCGCGCGAGGCGGATCTCGGCCTTGCCGGCGGCCGGGACAAGGGGCTCATCTTCCGCAAGGGAGAAGTCATACGTTCCGTCAGAGGGCAGGATGCCCTGCTGGCGGCTTTTCTTGAAGAACTGCAACTCCTGCTCAAGGAAAAGGAAACCGCCTGATGCGCTTCAGTTCCTGTTATATCCCCACCCTCAAGGAAACCCCGGCCGAGGCCGAGGTGGCAAGCCATAAACTGCTGCTGCGTGCGGGCATGGTCCGTAAGCTGACGTCCGGCGTCTACATCTATCTGCCGCTGGGCCTGCGGGCCATCGACAACGTGGCCCGCGTGGTGCGCGAGGAGATGAACGCCGCAGGCTTCCAGGAACTGCTCATGCCCTCGGTCATCCCCGGCGATCTCTGGAAGGAGACCGGCCGCTGGGAGCATTACGGCAAGGAACTGCTGCGCTTCAAGGACCGCAACGATCGGGATTACTGCCTCGGCCCCACGCATGAGGAAGTCATCACCGACCTGGTGCGCGGCGAGGTGCGCTCCTACCGTCAGCTCCCCGTGCGCCTCTACCAGATCCAGAGCAAGTTCCGCGATGAGATCCGCCCCCGCTTCGGCCTCATGCGCGGGCGCGAATTCGTTATGAAGGACGGCTATTCCTTCGACGTGGATGATGCGGCGGCCGATGCCAGCTACGCCATCATGTACGAGACCTATATGCGGATATTCCAGCGCCTCGGCCTGCGCTTCCGGGCCGTGGAAGCGGATACCGGCTCCATCGGCGGCAATTTCTCGCATGAGTTCATGGTGCTTGCCGATACCGGGGAAGACACCATCGCCGCCTGTACCTCCTGCCGTTATGCCGCCAATGTGGAGCGCGCCGAAGTGGTCTGGAAGGGCGACCCCTGTACGACGGGCTGTCCGCCTCGTGAACAGGTGGCCACGCCCGGCGCGCACAGCGTCGAGGAAGTGAGCGCCATGCTGGGCGTCGCGCCCGAGCGCGTGGTCAAGACCATGCTGTTCACCGTGGACGGCAGGCATGTGGCCGTCCTCGTGCGCGGCGACCGCGAAGTCAACGACATCAAGCTCAAGAACCTGCTCAAGGCGCAGGATGTGCAGCTGGCCAGCGGCGATGTGGTGGAGGCCCTGACCCATGCGCCGGTGGGCTTTGCCGGGCCGGTGGGCCTGGATGTGCCCGTCTATGCGGACGCCGAGCTGCAGGGCGCGACGGATTATGTGACGGGCGCCAACGCCGCGGACGCGCATCTGCTGCATGTGGACCTGGCGCGGGACGCCTCGGTCACGTCCTATGCCGATCTGCGGGCCATCACGGCGGACGACCGCTGCCCGCGCTGCGGCGCGCCCATCGAGCTGCCCAAGGGCATCGAAGTGGGGCACATCTTCAAGCTGGGCACCAAGTACAGCGACGCCATGCATGCCGTCTTCCTCGACGAGAACGGCAAGGAACGCGTGATGATCATGGGGTGCTACGGCATCGGCGTCTCCCGCGTGGTAGCTGCGGCCATCGAGCAGAACAACGACGAGAACGGCATCATCTTCCCGCCGCAGATCGCCCCGGTACAGTGCATCCTGCTCAATCTCGATCCCGGTAAGGAAGACGTCTCCGCCCGGGCCGACGCCATCCACGACATGCTGGAAGGGCAGGGCGTTTCCGTGCTGCTGGACGATCGTGAAGAGCGGCCCGGCGTCAAGTTCAAGGATGCGGACCTCATCGGCGCGCCCATGCAGCTTATCGTAGGCGGCAAGGGGCTTGCGCGCGGCATCGTGGAATGCAAGGACAGGCGCACGGGCGAAAAGGGCGAGCTGTCGCTGGAAACGCTGCCCGAGGCGCTGGCCGCCTGGATGGAAACGGTGCGCCAGGGCTGGCGGGCCCGCATGGCCTGAGCCGGCCAGGCGGAGAGCGGTCCCCGCTGACGCGGCGGGGCCGGAGAGGCCAGTGTCGAACGATATGACCATTCAGTCCGTCCGCCAGCTGACGGAACAGCTCCGCCGCATGGTGGAGCGCCATTTCCCCTTTGTCTGGGTGCGGGGCGAGGTGGGCAATCTTGCCCGTCCCGCATCCGGGCATTTTTATTTCACGCTCAAGGATGCCGATGCGCAGCTCCAGTGCGTCTGGTTCCGGCAGCAGCAGCGGCAGCGGGGGACCTTCGATCCCCTGACCGGCGAAGTCTTTGAAACGCCGCCGCCCGCCCCGGAGGAACTGCTCCGGCAGGGGGCGGAGCTCATCTGCGCCGGCCATGTGGGCATATATGCCCCGCGCGGACAGTATCAGCTGGTGGTGGAGCTCGTGCAGCCCGCCGGGCAGGGAGGCCTTGCCCAGGCTTTCGAAGAGCGCAAGCGCCGTCTTGCCGCGCTCGGCTACTTCGCGCAGGAGCGCAAGCGCCGTCTGCCCTGGAATCCCGCGCGAGTGGCGTTGATCACCTCTCCCCACGGCGCGGCCATCCACGACTTCTGGCGTCTGGCCGGCCAGCGCGGACAGGCGGCGCGGATACGGCTGTATCCGGCGACCGTGCAGGGCGACGGCGCGGCGCCGTCCATCGTGCGCGCGCTGGAAACGGCCAATGCCCATGCGCTGTTGCCTGACGGGCCGCAGGTCATCGTCCTCATCCGCGGTGGCGGTTCGCTGGAAGACCTCTGGGCCTTCAACGAGCAGGAGGTGGCCGAGGCCGTGTTTCGTTCCCGCCTGCCGGTGCTGGCCGGCATCGGGCATGAAGTGGACGTCACGCTGGCCGATCTGACGGCCGATGTGCGGGCCGCGACCCCCTCGCATGCGGCGCAACTGCTCTGGCCGACACGACAGGAACTGTTCCAGTTGCTCGATGATATGGATGCCGCCCTTTTTCGCTGTCTGCAACGGCGGCTGGAGCGGCAGGAACTGCGGCTGGGGAGTCTGGCGCGTCTGCTGCGCGCCCATGCGCCGCAGCGCCAGCTGGAACGGCTGGAAAGCGCGCGGGGCCGTCTTGCCGCCGCCCTGCGACGGGCCGCGTGCGAAATGCTGGACAGGCGGCAGCGGCAGACGGATCATCTCACGCGGATGCTGCGTTCACTCTGGGGGCCGTCCCGGCTGACCGTCCCGGAACGGGAGAGCGGGGCGCTGGAAGAGCGCCTGCGGGCTGCACTGCCCCGGCTGCTGGTGCGGCGTCGGCAGGATGTGTTCTGGTGGGAGCAGCGCCTGAGGGCGGGCGGCCGGCAGTACACGGACAGGGCGCAAGCGCGGCTGGAGCGGCTGGATGTGCGGCTGACCGCCTGCGATCCCCTCGCGCCGCTGGCGCGCGGCTACGCGCTCGTTGCCGACGCGCGGGGAGCCGTGGTGCACAGCGTCCGGCAGACGCATGGCGGACAGGAGCTGAGCATTCGCTTGCAGGATGGGGCTCTGGGGGTTACAGTCGCTCAAATCAGCCCCCGTTCGGATACGCCGCCGGCGGCGACAGAAGGAGAAGGATGATGTCCCACATGCTTCAGGGCGCGGGCCTGTTGCGCCGCTCGTTTCGAATGACGCTTCTGTCCGGGGGCATTGCCGCGTTGTGCTGCCTCTGGGCCGGCATGGTGCAGGCGGCGACGCTGCGACTCGAGGCGCCGGAACAGGTGGCGCGCGGCGACGCTTTCCTGGCGCTGGCCGCTGCCGATACGCCGGTGCGGGAAGTGATCTTTTCCTGGCGCGGCAAGCAATGGCGCGCGCAGGCCGAGGCTATGACCACCCCGCGGGGGACGCCGGCCTGGCAAGCTGTCATGCTGCTTTCCGTCCCGCTGGAAGCCAGGGAGGACCGCCTTTCCCTGTCGGCCTCGGCAGCGGGCGGCGGTCGTTCCCCGCAGGCGGCGGTGAGGCTTTTCGACCGCAAGCGCCCGGTGCAGAAGCTGACCGTGGACAAGAAGTATGTGGATCCGCCCGCCAAGGTCATGGAACGCATCCGCCGGGACAGGGAACAGGTCAGGGCCGCGCTGGCCGGCTATTCGCCCGTACGGCAATGGACCTTGCCGCTTGCCCGGCCCGTGCCGGGAGGCATCTCCAGCCTGTACGGCCTCAAGCGCGTCTTCAACGGCCAGGCGCGCGGCTATCATCGGGGCCTCGATCTGCGCGGCGCCAGCGGGACGCCCATCAGGGCCTGTGCCGACGGGCGCGTGGTGCTGTGCGATGATCTCTATTTTTCCGGCAAGACCGTGTATCTGGATCACGGGCAGGGCGTCTTCACCGCCTATCTGCACATGTCCGAACAGCTGGTGCGGAACGGGCAGGAGGTACGCAAGGGGCAGATCATCGGCAAGGTCGGCGCCACGGGGCGCGTGACCGGGCCGCATCTGCATCTTTCCCTCATCGTGCAGGGGCAGTCCGTGGATGTGGAACCCCTCCTTGCCCCCTGGGAAGAGACCGCGGCGCAGCCTGCCGCCGCAGCGGTCGTCGTTCAACCCCTCAAGTGACACATGAAGAATTCACGCAACAAGATCCCGGCCGACTTTGAGGGCCGCATGGAACGTCTCCAGGAGATCGTGACCGCGCTGGAAGAAGGCCGGTTGCCGCTGGAAGAGGGCATGGCTCTGTACAAGGAGGGCGTGGAGTGTTCCCGCCTGTGCCGGGAGCAACTGGAAAAGGCCCGCCATCAGATGTCCGTCTGGCAGGATGGCGAGGAGAAGGATATGACTCTTACGGATGCCGTGTCCGGCCGTCAGCCGGACGAGGAGGAAAGCATATGACGCCTCAGGAAATGAAAGGACTGCTCAAGGAACGCGGCGCTCAGGTCGAGACCTGGCTAGCCTCCTGTCTGGACGGGCGGGAGCTGCCGCCGCGCCTCAAGGATTCCATGCTGTACAGCCTGCAGGCGGGCGGCAAGCGGCTG
This sequence comes from uncultured Desulfovibrio sp., assembly GCF_944324935.1. Taxonomy (GTDB): domain Bacteria; phylum Desulfobacterota; class Desulfovibrionia; order Desulfovibrionales; family Desulfovibrionaceae; genus Desulfovibrio. Next base: position 25,645 of record NZ_CALUYG010000004.1, read on the forward strand.
CGTCCCGTGCTCTGCATGAGCACGGCGGCCATGTGCGGTCTTGCGCCGGAAAGGGTACTGCCCTTTGCCGGGGCCATCGAGATGGTGCATACCTATTCCCTGATCCACGACGATCTGCCAGCCATGGACGACGACGACCTGCGGCGCGGCAAGCCTTCCAACCACAAGGCCTTTGATGAGGCTACGGCCATCCTGGCCGGGGACGGCCTGCTGACGGACGCCTTTTACGTTATGAGCGGCCTTGATCTGCCCGCGGAGCGTGTGCTGGCCGCCCTGCGGGAATTTTCCCTGGCGGCCGGTTCGTCCGGTATGGTGGGCGGACAGGAATGGGACATGATCTTCACCGGCATGGAGAGCATCAGTCTGGATCAGCTCCGTCTCATGCACGCCATGAAGACCGGGGCCATCCTGCGCGCCTCCTGCGTGTGCGGGGCCCTGCTGGCCGGGGCCGATGCCGGGGCGCTCAAGGCTATCGGCGACTTCGGGGCGGCGCTGGGCGTGGCCTTCCAGATCGCCGACGACATCCTTGATGTGGTGTCGGACACCGAAACGCTGGGCAAGCCTGCCGGCAGCGACGAGGAGCAGGGCAAGAACACCTACCCCAAGCTGGTGGGGCTGGACAAGAGCCGGGAACTGGCGCGCGGCTATGCCGACAGCGCGCAGGCCGCGCTGTCCCGCTTTGAGGGGCGGGAAGCCGCCTTCCTGGCGGCGCTGGCGGATTACACTGTCAACAGAACGGCCTAGCGCGATGGACAGGGAAAGCACGACGCCTCTGCTCGATTCCCTCACCGGGCCGGCCCAGGTGGGGAACCTCACGGACGGCCAGCTCCAGCAGCTGGCCGACGAGCTGCGGCGTCGCATCATCAAGGTGGTGGCGCGCAACGGCGGACACCTTGCGCCCTCGCTGGGCGTGGTGGAGCTGACGCTGGCCCTGCTGGCCACGTTCGACATGAGCCGCGACAAGCTGGTCTGGGATGTGGGGCATCAGTCCTATGCCTACAAACTGCTGACCGGCCGTCATGCCGCCTTTGACACACTGCGCAAGCTGGGGGGCATCTCCGGCTTCCCGCGGCGCGAAGAGAGCCCCTACGACCATTTCGGCGTGGGCCATTCTTCCACCTCCATCTCGGCGGCGCTGGGCATGGCCGTGGCCCGTGACTACCTGCATGAGAACCATCATGTGCTGGCGGTCATCGGGGACGGTTCCCTGACGGGCGGCGAGGCCTTTGAGGGGCTCAACCTTGCCGGCCACATGGGCAGGCGGCTTATCGTGGTGCTCAACGACAACGAGATCTCCATCTCGCCCAACGTGGGGGCCCTTTCCCGTTTTCTGAGCCGCACGCTGTCCCGCCGCTGGGTACGGCAGGTCCGTAAGGACGTGCTGACCTTCCTGCGGACCGTGCCGCGCATCGGCAATCATCTGGCCACCTACGCCATGCGCGGCGAATGGAGCTTCAAGTCCTTCTTCACGCCCGGCATGCTCTTCGAGGCCCTGCGCTTCACCTACATCGGGCCTGTGGACGGCCATGATCTGGCCGCTCTGCGAACGCATCTGGAAATGGCCGCCGGTGTGGAGGACGGGCCGGTGCTGCTGCATGTGCGTACCCGCAAGGGCAAGGGCTATGCCCCGGCGGAGCTGGACCCCACGCATTATCACGGCGTCGGGCATTTCCTGCCGGAAACGGGCAAGGCCGTGCCGTCGGCCACGGTGTCGGCGCCGTCCTATACCAGCGTGTTCGGCAAGACGCTGGTGGCGCTGGCCGAAGAGGACAAGCGCATTATGGCCATCACCGCCGCCATGCCGGAAGGCACGGGCACGCAGGCCTTTCAGGACCGCTTCCCCGACCGCTTTGCCGATGTGGGCATCTGCGAGCAGCATGCCGTCACCTTTGCGGCGGGCATGGCCAGTCAGGGCCTGCGCCCCGTGGTGGCCATTTATTCCACCTTCCTGCAACGAGCCTATGATCAGATAGTCCATGACGTCTGCCTGCAGAATCTGCCCGTGACCTTCTGCATCGACCGGGCCGGGCTGGTGGGCGAGGACGGCGCGACCCATCACGGCGTCTTCGATATGGCCTATCTGCGGCATATCCCCAATATGCATCTGCTGGCCCCCCGGGATGAAAACGCGCTGCGGCACTGCCTTGCCACGGCGCTTACGCTCAATGCGCCCTGCGCCCTGCGCATCCCGCGCGGCGCGGGTGTCGGCGAGCCGCTGGAGGGAGAGCCCGCCCTGTTGCCCGTCGGGCAGGGGGAATGCCTGCGTGAGGGGAAGGATGCCGTGCTCATCGCGGTGGGCAGTTGCGTGCATCCGGCTTTGCAGGCGGCGGAGATGCTGGCGGCGGAGGGCATTTCCACGGAAGTGTTCGATGCCGTCTGGATCAAGCCGCTGCCCGAAGCCCAGTTGCTGGAGCTGGCGGAGCGTTTTTCCGTGCTCGTGCTGGTGGAGGAGGGCGTCCGGGCCGGAGGCTTTTCGTCCGCTGTGCTGGAACTGCTTTCCGACAAGGGAGCGCTGCGCGGGCAGCGCATCCGCCGTCTGGGACTCTGGGACGCCTTTGTGGAGCATGGCACTCAGGCCGAGTTGCGGCGCATGGTGGGCCTGGATGCCGAACATCTGGCGCAGGCCGTGCGCGACGCCCTGCAGGAGTGACGGCTCAGGGAAAACATGTCGTTTCGCCCCTTTTGCCCACAAGGCAAAGGGGGCTTTTTCGTCTCTGTCCATGAGGGCCTGTTGACATTATTCGTTTCCTGTTTGGGGGGAGGGGAACCCCTCCGCCAGCGCGGGAGGTGTTCCCCTCCCCCAAGCCCCCCATCCCTTCCCCAGCGCGCTTTTACCGGGGAAGCGTCAGGGACACGAGGCAACCCCGCCCCCAAAAGCAAGCGGAGCGTGTACAGCCCATTTATATTATCTATTGAAATTGTTTGTGGAATTTGTGTTAACAGAGCCTGAAGCATTTTCCGTTTGAAATGCTTCGCGCTTCAAACCATACGGTTCATCGCTTCGCGGAGAAAATGTGGTTTTTCGCTCACTTTTGGTCGGGCGGCGTTGTGCCGAAGGTGACGGCGCCGCCCCGCAGGACGGCCACAAGCCCTCCCGGGAACTGGAAGCGCGTATTGCCCCGGCCCTCCTGCCAGGCCTGATCCAGCGCCAGCAGGCGTTCGGCGCGGGCCTGTCCGCCGTGGCGGCGGTTCAGGTGGCGCAAGGCCCGCAGGTAGAGGCGCAGGCGCACGGCCGGGGGATGGGCGCGGAGCAGGGCGCGGGGGAGGATGATGCCGTCCTCGGTCTGCTGCCAGGGCGTCAGGGCAAGGGCCGCATCCAGCGTGCGTTCCCAGTAAGCGGCGTCCAGCTGGGCCAGCTGCCAGAGGCGGGATGCCGATTCGCCGTAGGCGGGGTTTTCCCTCTCCAGCAGGGGCAGGACGGTGTGACGCAGGCGGTTTCGCAGGAAGGCGGGATCGTTGTTGGAGTTGTCCTCACTCCACGGGACCCCCCATTCGGTCAGCCATTGCCGGAGTTCTTTGCCAGACAGGGGCAGGAGGGGCCGCAGAAGGCGGCGTTCCTGATCACAGGCGGGCATGCCGCCCAGCGCTGGCCAGCCCGTGCCGCGCAAAAGCCGCATGAGCTGATCCTCACAGAGATCTTCGCGCTGATGGCCGGTGAGCAGCCAGTGGCAGCCCGTTTGCCGGCGCACGTCTTCCAGCAGGGCATAGCGGGCCTTGCGGGCCGTTTCTTCCAGACCTGTCCCGGCCGCGCGGGCCATGTCCCGCACCGGGGCATGGCGGAGATGGTGGGGGATATGCAGCGCGGCGCAGAGACGCCGTACCTGCTCGCATTCGGCATCGGCTTCCGCCCGCAGACCGTGGTTGACGGTGCAGGCATGCAGCCGCCAGTCCTGGCGGGGAGCGAGCAGGGCAAGGATGACGGTCAGGGCGGTGGAGTCCCCCCCGCCGGAGACCGCCAGCAGCAGCGACTGACCGCGGACGACGCCGAAGCGGAGAAGGCGGTTTTCCAGCCGCAGGCACTCGCGGGTCACGGCGGGCCGCAGCTCCCGGAGCGATGCCGGGGGGACGAACAGAGGAGGCGTCACGGCTAGCCTGCTGCGAAGGCGCAAGGAGAGAAGGATACGGATCCGCCCGGGCGGCGGATGCCGGACGCACGGGGCGGGCAGGCTAGTGCGGCAGATCGCATTCGCTGATGAGCTCTTCCAGCCGGTCGATGAGCGCCTGGCGGGTGGCGCTGTCCGCCGGGGCGACACAGTCGCAGTGCAGGCGGTTGCAGGCGCGGACCAGCAGTTCCAGACGCAGAAAGTCCTCGCCGATCTCCAGCGAGACGGCATAGGGACCGCAGCGGGCGGCATGTTCCCGCTGCAGGGGTGACCAGAGGCTTTCCGGCACGGGCAGCCAGAAAAGCCCCTCAAGCGAGGAGGCGTAGCCGCGCTCGCGCGCAAAGTCCGCCAGACGGCGGCAGAGTTCCGGCGGCAGATCTTCCGCAAGATAGGCGCGCATCAGCTTTTCTCCCGTGGTGCGGCGCGGCTACAGGTCCCGCCGTCCAGATTGAAGATGCGCCGCATCAGGCTTATGCGCGAGGCGCTGCCCTCATGCGAGCCCGCTCCCTCCTTGAGGAAGACGATGGGATCATGGTTCATCTTGCGGACCAGCGCCCGCGCCATCACGTCGAGGGCCTCGCGTACCTCATCGGAAACGGGCCCCAGCCGTTTGAGCGTGCGGGCAAGTTCCTCTTCGGCAAGATGTTCGCCGCGCTGGATGAGGTCCACAATGGTGGGCTGCATGTCCAGCCCCTGTACCCATTGCTCGAAATGTCCCACCTCGTCATCGACGATCTCGGCGGCTTTTTGCGCTTCATCCCGGCGGGAGGCGAGATTTTCTTCAACTACTTCTTTAAGGTCGTCGATATCATACAGATAGACGTTGTCCAGCCCGTTGACGTCGGGGTCGATGTCGCGGGGGACGGCGATGTCGATGAAGAACATGGGCCGGTTTTTGCGGGCCTTGAGCACGCTGCGGATGTCGCGGGCGCGGATGACCGGCTCCGGCGAGCCTGTGGAGGCGATGATGATGTCCACATCCACCAGATGGGCGGCAATGGCCTCAAAGGCGATGGCCCGGCCGTTGAACTGCCGGGCGAGCTCCTGGCCGCGCGCAAGGGTGCGGTTGGCGACGAGGATCTCCGCGATGCCGGCTTGCAGCAGATGGGTGGCGGCCAGTTCGGCCATCTCGCCGGCCCCCAGCAGCATGGCCCGATGGGAGGGCATGTCGCCGAAGATGCGTTTGGCCAGCTCCACGGCGGCATAGCTGATGGAAACGGCGCTGGAGGCCACGGCGGTCTCCGTCCGTACGCGTTTGGCCACGGAAAAGGCCTTGTGCAGCAAACGGTTGAGGATGAGCCCCGTGGTATGGCAGGCCGCGGCCTTGCGGTAGGCCGTCTTGAGCTGGCCCAGGATCTGGGGCTCGCCCAGCACCATGGAATCCAGACTGGAGGCGACGGTAAAGAGGTGGCGTATGGCCTCGACACCCTTATATATATAGACGTAGGGCCGCAGGTCTTCCACCGGAGCCTTGCAGGTATGGGCCCAGTCGCTCAGCATCTGTTCGGCCATGTCGCCGTGGCCGGCGGCCAGCAGCTCCACGCGGTTGCAGGTGGAGAGAATCAGGGCCTCGCTGATGGCTCCCTCACAGGGGACGGCCCAGCTGTCCGCCGAGCAGTGATCGACCAGCGCGAAGCGCTCGCGCACATCCACGCCCGCCGTGCGGTGATTGAGCCCCACAAGTACAAGATCGCAGTTCATGGTGATAGATCAGCCTCTGATGAAGGCGTGGTGCGTTTCCATGAAGGTGTTCACCACGATGATGGAAAAAAGGCACAGACCAAAGATGATGACCACAAGTCGCGCGGGCTTGCGGCCCCGCCAGCCACGGGTCAGCCGGTTATGGAAAAGGACGGCCAGCAGCAGCCAGACGGTAAGGCTGATGACCTCCTTGGGGTCGCCGTTGAAGGTGGCGCCGAAAACGGGTTTGGCCCAGACGAGACCGGCGACGATGCCCAGCGTGTAGAGCGGGAAGGTCGTCAGGACCGCAAAGGCATTGATCTTGTCCAGCAGGGAAAGGGCGGGCATATCCTGCCAGAAACCCTTCATAGCCTGCTTGCTCTTGATGCGACCTTCCAGAAAAAGGAAGATGCAGCCCGCCGCAAAGGCCAGCGTCAGCAGGCCGAGGCTGAGGAAGAGCGCGCCGATATGCAGGGTGTAGAACGGGGCGCTCAACTGAGGGGGGATCTTCACCACCGCCGAGAGATAGGGGGCCGACATGATGAAGAGGATGAGCGCCAGCGGCGCGGACAGGATGAGGGTGGCCTCCTGCCGGTAGCGTAGACGGGAGATGAGCCCGCAGAGCAGGACGAACCAGGCCAGCATCTGGAGATAGGCCCCCAGGCTGAGTCCCCCCGGCAGGGTGGAGTGGAAGCCCAGCGCCAGCATGAGCGTCTGGACAAGGAAGCCGAAACCGGCCAGCCAGCAGCCGGCCTTACGCAAGGCGGCGCTGCGCAGCATCATGCCGCTGATGCCGGCAAGGCTGGCCGCTCCGTAGAGGCACAGGGTGAGCAGAGTGGAGGATTCAGGCGAGATCATGCAGAAACTCCGGTATGCGGGCATGCAGTTCCGGCGGCAGGCTCTGTGTGAGGAAGGCGCGGCAGGCCTCCAGGTCGCCGTCCTGCAACCAGTGTTGCAAGGGGGATTCCGCCAGGCTGCGGAACAGTTTGCCATTCTGCCCCGAGTCGCTGGACAAGGCAAGCACGCAGGGGCGCAGGCGGCCCATGAGCCGGGCCATGCGCACGCGGGGCGCAAGCCAGTCCTCCAGCTCCCGCCGCCAGCGGCGGGCCAGAGCCGGGCTGGCTCCCCCCGTGGAAAGGGCCAGCATGAGCTCTCCTTGCCGGGCAAGGGCGGGCACTTGAAAATTTCCCGTCTCGGGAGCGTCCGCACAATTGCAGAGGACGCCATGCGTCCGGCACAAGGCAACGATGCGGGCATTTTCCGCACGATCGCCCGTTGCGGCAAACGCCAGCCGGCAGCCCGCCACGTCCGCTTCCGTGCATGCGCGCCGGGCATGCCGCACCCGGGGGGATGCCAGCAGGACGGCGGCCTCGGCGGACGGTTCGGCGACGTCAAAGGTCAGCACCATTGCGGCGCCCGCGTCCAGCAGGCCCCGCAGCTTGCGGCAGCCGACATCGCCCAGCCCCGCCACGAGGCAGCGGGCGTCATGCAGATCGAGAAACAGAGGATAGAGGTCGGATTTCATAGGTCACCCCCGGCAGTATACGCAAGCCGACGCCGTGCGCAAGGGGGGGAGGGGAGGCTTTTCTTGCCTCTCCGTACGGCTTGGGCTAGGCTGGAATGTCGTCTGCCCGGCTGCGGGCGGCAAAGGAATGCTTATGCCCCGATTTCTTGTCATCCAGTCCGCCCGTCTGGGGGATCTTGTGCAGACGCGTCGTCTCCTGCTGACGCTGGCGGCACGGGGGGAAACGCATCTCGCCGTGGATACGGGGCTCGTGCCGCTGGCCCGCGTGCTCTATCCCTTTGCCCGGCTGCATGCCCTGCCGCTCTATACGCGGGATGCGGCCGTCGCCGTCCGGCAGGTCGGCGACGTGCTGCGGGCCTGGCGCGAGCTGGATTTTGCGGCCGTCTACAACTGCAACTTCTCGTCGGCCGGGGCAAGCCTCTGCCGCCTTTTCGCGCCGGAGCTGGTGCACGGCTACCGGCCGGGCCGCGGCGGCCCCGAACGATCCCCCTGGGCCAGACGAGCCTTTCGGCTGACGGAGCACCGTGCCTGCGGCAGTCTCAATCTGGTGGACTACTGGGGGCATTTCGCGCCGGAGCCCATCGCTCCCGATGCGGTCAATCCCCCGGCAGCGGGCGGCGGGGCCGGTCTGGGCGTGGTGCTGGCCGGGCGGGAGTCCCGTCGTTCCCTGCCGGTCCCGCTGCTGGCACGCATCGTGCGTACGCTGCATGATCTCATGGGGGGGCCGCGCGTGCGTCTGCTGGGCACGGCGCAGGAGCGCCCGGCCGCCCGTCGTCTGTTGCGCGAGCTGCCGTCCCGCATGCTCGACAATGTGGAAGACCTGAGCGGCAGGACAGATCTGCCAGCTCTGGTGGAGGCCGTGCGTGGTCTGGACAGGCTGGTGACGCCGGATACCGGCATCATGCATCTTGCCGCCGCGCTGGGCGTGCCGGTGCTGGCCTTTTTCCTGTCCTCGGCGTATGCGCATGAGACGGGCCCATACGGAGTGGGCCATACCGTCATCCAGGCGGATATTCCCTGCGTGCCCTGTCTGGAATCGGCTCCCTGTCCGTATGACGTACGCTGCCGGCTTCCGTTTGAGGACGAACATCTGCCTGGCGCGCTGGTGGCCCTGGTGCAGGGGGATACGTCGGCGGCGGGCAGACGGCTCCCTGCCGGGCTGCAATGCTGGACGAGCGGACTGGATGCCCTGGGCGGCGTGCTGCGGCTCGCGGCGGGGCAGGATTCCCGGGCGGCCCTGCGCCGTGCCGCCCGCCGGGAACTGGCCGCCTGGCTGGGGACGCCGCTGCCGGACATGACCGGCGACGAGGCGTCCGCTGCCGCTGAAGAGACTGTGCGTCGCTGGCTGCGTGCCGACAGCGACTGGATGTTGCCCCCCAGGAGGTATAGCTGATGTCGTCCCCTCTGCGTATTCTTGTGGTGCTGCCCCTGTATGGCGGCTCCCTGCCCATTGGCCGGTATTGCGCCAGAGCCCTGACCAGCATGGGGCATGCCGTGCGCCTTTTCGATGCGCCGGTCTTCCATTCCGCCTTTACCGGTCTGAAGACCCTGGAACTTCCTCCTTCCTCGCTGGGCCCGCTGGAAAATTCCTTCCTCCAGGTGCTCAATCAGGGCATCCTGGCGCAGGTGGAGCAGTTTGAACCGGATCTCGTGCTGGCGCTGGCGCAGGCGCCGCTGAACCGGCTCAGTCTGCAAAAGCTGCGCAAGGCCGGAGTGCGGACGGCCATGTGGTTCGTGGAGGACTGGCAGGTTTTTGATTACTGGCAGGCCTATGCACCGCTGTATGACGTCTTTGCCGTCATCCAGAAGGAGCCCTTCCAGGAAAAACTCGTCGCCGCGGGGCAGGAGCACGCCCCCTATCTGCCGCTGGCCGCTCTGCCCGAATTCCACCGGCCGCTGACGCTGACGGCGGAGGAAACGCGGGAATACGGCGCGGACATCGGCTTTCTCGGGGCCGGATACCCCAACCGGCGGCTGGCGTTTCGTCCGCTGGCCGGACGGGATTTCAAGATCTGGGGGTCGGACTGGGACGGAGAGAGCGTGCTCGCCCCCTGCATTCAGCGGCAGGGACAGCGCATCGGCGAGGAGGAGAGCGTCAAGATCTACAATGCTTCACGCATCAATCTGAACCTGCATTCCAGCCTGAAAACGGACAGGCTGGTCAGTCACGGGGACTTCGTCAATCCGCGTACCTTTGAACTGGCGGCGATGGGAGCCTTCCAGCTGGTGGACAGGCGGCGGCTCCTGCCGGAGCTTTTTGCTGAAGATGAGCTGGCCTGTTTTGATTCCGAGTCTGAACTTTATGAAAAGATAGACTATTTCCTCTCACATCCCGAAGAGCGGGCGCAGTACAGCCGGCGGGCACGGGAGCGCGTGCTGGCGGAGCATACCTATATGCAGCGGATGCAGCAGCTTCTGGACTATGTGGCCGAGGCATGCGGCCCGTGGCGGGCGGCAGCGGCACAGACAGTCATTGCGCAGCCCCTCCAGGAATTGCTGCAGCACCTCGAGCTGGGCCCCGGAGCATCTTTTGAGAATGTCGTCCACAGGTTGCGGCAGCAGAGTGGCGTTCTGAGCGACGTGGAAACGGCCATCCTCTTTCTGGACGAGTGGCGTCGTCAGTATCGCGGTGCAGGAGCGAAGTGTTGCCGGGTCACGCGCGGCTGACGCCGTGGGGGAATTGGAACGGCGTCCGTGTTCCAGCGGTATGCCCGGAAACGGCGGCAGGCATGTTTTATAACATATATTTCAAAGGGATAAAAACGGACAAACAGGCCAGGATGGGCGGTTTTCCGTTCCGTGAAACCTGGGTATTTTTTTAATATATTGAAATATATTGTTTTTATGTATTTTTTTTAATGGGGGCAGCGTCAATGACAGAAAAAAAACGTTTTTTTGAAATTTTCTAGAAAAGGTATAAAGTTTTAATCATTTGATTTAATTGGATAAAAAAATGAAAAAAACATTGTACTTCATCTTGATTTTTTTCAACATGCTAGAATTTAAAGCTATTTTCACATACTAGTCTTTTCCGGCAAAAGTGCGTAGGGTACAGAGAAACGTTTTGGGAGGGAGTTATGAACATCAACAGCGTTGGGGTGTCTCGCGCGCAGTCACCTTCGGAGACGGCGCGTTCGCGGCAGGCTGCGGGGTGCAGCTCGTTCGCAGAGACGTTCGAGTCACAGGCAGGCCTGCAGGCGACAGGGTGCGTCAATCCCCAGTTGTCCGCGGTCACGGGCCCGGGAGCCGTCCTTCCCCTGAAACAGGACGTGGCATCCCGGGAACCTTCTTCCGTGCTGAGCCAGGAAGAGAAGAATTTTTTTGAATTGTATACCGCCCGCAAATATTTGAGCGAAAGCGAAATGCAATTCTTCAACAATGCAGCCCTTGGCGGCAAGGTCGCCCAGCGCAGCGAGACCTATGGCCGGGCGTATGCCCAGCCTGCGCATGGAGCTTTGTCCCTTCAGGCCTAGCAGGGCTGCACAACATGCTTTTGCCGTGCCGCCGGCTGCGGTGACAAGGATGAGGGCATTCTCCCCATGTCCGCTGATTCGGGGAGAATGACTTTTTTCATCGGTAAAAAGCAGCGTTTTCTTGCAAAAAGGGGAGGCATCTCCCCTTTTTTTGACAAAAAAGGAACTGCTGGGGGATTCGTTCCCAGATCAGAGCGGACAGCGCCCACAAGAGGGCGGGTATGGCGAGGCCGATGAAAAATTTGCATGACGTGACGTTGTAAGCAAGTATCGTGCCGGGAAATTTTTTCCGTGCATGTCCGCCACAGATCCTCCGGCCGGCGTACGCCTGCCTGTTGCATAGTTGCCTGGATCGACCATATCCATTATATATGCCGTCTGTTGCCGGTGAAGCTGCGCTTTGCCGGATTGCGGGTCATGTTTCCCATGTAAGCTGGAGCAGAGAATGGCATTTGCAGACTTTCAGACAAAACAGAAGCAGAACAAGCAAAAATCTATCATTCGGGATTACTTCACCAAACGGAATGGACAGCTTCTCTGCCTTTCGGATGACCCGACCATTTTGAGCCTGCTGCGCGCCACTGTGAAGGAAATGGGCTTACCGGCCTCTGAACTCGTCGTCTTCGTTCCTGATCCGAGCAAGCTGCTCAAGGCCATCACGGATTCCTTCGCCGCGCACAAGCGGCCGGCGCTTTTTATCGAAAGCGTTATGAGCGGCTCCGGGGAGACGAGCTTCATGGTACGCCAGTTCAAGGAAAGCTTTCCCGATCTGCGTATCTTTGCCATGACGACGTCGTCCGAAAAGGCGCGTATCATGCTGCTGTATGAATCCGGCGCCGACAACTTCATCCTCAAGCCCATAAGCAGTATCGATCTCATCGACAAGATGGCCGTCACCCTGCGCGAGCCGAGCACCATCCGGCAGCTGCTCGACAAGGCGCGCAAGTTCGTCATCAAGAACGTGGGGAGCGAAGCCATCAAGATTACGCAAGGGGTGCTCAAGGTCAAGCCGGACAGCGCCTCAGGCTATGTCGTGCTGGGGGACGCGCTGCGTGTTTCCGGCAACAGGGACAAGGCCCAGATCGCCTACGAGCGGGCCTGCAAGTATTCGCAAGATTATCTGGAGCCGCTGCAAAAGCTGGTGGATCTCGCCAAGGAAGACGGCAAGACCGATATGCAGCTTGAATATCTCAAGCGGCTTGACGAATTGTCCCCCATGAACGCCCAGCGCAAGGTGGAGATGGCCGAGCTGCAGATGGAAATGGGCAACATGGACGAGGCCAAGAAGCTTTTTGACGGCGCCGTCAATCGTGCCTACAAGAACGCCATGCAGCAGGTGGCGCTTATGTCGGAAAAGATCGCCATGTCCCTGCAGGACAAGGATCCGGCCCAGGCGGAGAAGTATCTCCGCAAGTGTCTTGAACTCAAGGGCAAGGATCTGACGGCCGATGACCTGACGACCTTCAATCAGCTGGGGATCTGCCTGCGCAAGCAGGGGAGGTGGCTTGACGCCATCGTGGAATACAAGCGCGCCCTGCAGATCGCGCCCAACTCCAGCGAGCTTTACTACAATATCGCCATGGCCCATGCCGAAGGCAAGGAGTATGAAAACGCCAACCGTTTCATGCTCAAGGCGCTGGCGCTCAATTCCAGCCTGCCCCGGACATCGCCTGTCGTGGCCTACAATATGGCCCAGGTCCTCTCGCTGGGCTACAGCAAGGACAAGGCCAAGCAGGCGGCGGAGATCGCCCTTGAGCTTGATCCCGACTATGAACCGGCCAAGAAGCTGCTGGCTCAGATGAAGGCGGCGGAGAGCGGCGCGGCCTAGGGTCTGTTTGTGTAGATTTTGTGAACAATTTCAATACATAAGTGAAAACAAGCTGTGCATGCCCCGCGTGTCTTTTGGGGCGGGCTTGTCGCGTGTTCCCGACTTTTCCCCGGTAAAAGCGCGCTGGGGAAGGAATGAGGGAAGACGGGGGCTTCCTTGTGTCAACTTTCGTTTGACAATCTGCCGGGGAACCCCTCCCGCACCGGCGGCGACCGAAAGGCGGCCCGCAGGGCCGTGCCTGTCAGGCCGTAAGGCCTTACAGGCATCGACAGCAGAGCGAGGGCTTCCCCTTCTCCCCAAGCAGACAGCGAATAGTGCTAACCTGGTCTGGCTTTTTCATCCAGCCACGTCCGCAGCCCCGGCCTCCACAGAGGTCGGGGCTGCTTTGCTGAAGCGCACCGCTGTTCCTCGAGCTGGCTGCGGAATGCGCGCCAACTGCCGTTCATGCACGCCCAGGCCGTGTATGGCGGGCCGGAAGACGCTCCATCGGGTTGCCGAGCGGTCATCCCGCTTCCCTTCCGGCTCGGCGGCTCCCGGGGCAGGACGCTCATCACGCCTGCGGCAAGGACGTCCGTTTCCGTGTGGTGTCGTGGAGAAAACAGCCTGGGGGCCGTACAGTCTCGTTGATGTTTCCGAGGCCTGCGAAAAAAAAGTTTCCGCGTACGGACGACACGCTTCCGCTTACTGGGGCAGGCAAACAAAAATGCCGCCAGAGCATGTCCGGCGGCATCCACAGCTTCAGGCTGGAGTACTGGCTCAGGGCAGGGGCGTCCAGCTGCTCAGTCCCATGAAGAAGGGGAGCGTGAACAGACAGCTCAGCACCAGGCTGAGGCTCAACCCGATCTTGTGGCGCAGGGGGGTGGTGCTGCGCGCCGCCATGAACCAGAGCAGCACGGGCACAAGCCAGAGCAGTACCCGTATGCCGGCCGTCACGCCATCAGCCGGCGTGAACATTTGGGCCTGCACCAGCCGAAAAACTTCGAGACCGCTGGCGGCAAGCAGCAGCAGCCAGAGTACGCCCCAGGCATTGCGCGCCCAGGCCGCGCACCAGGGAAGCACGGTATTGTAATGATCCCGGCCGAAGTCGTCCTTCTTGCGGCGCAGCAGCAGCCAGACACAGCCGAAGGCGGCGGGCATGGCCAGCAGCAGGAAGGGGATGTAGCACAGACTTGTGGCGTAATCCGTTCCCCAGACGGGCATCAGCGCTTGCGGCAGGGTGATGCCCGCTTCTTCCGCTTGCGGAAGGCTGGCGACGGCGGCGATGCGCAGGCAGACCAGGACGAGCAGCAGGGCCAGTATTCCTTGCAACGCGCTGATGATGCCCACGCCGATATGGATGCCGGGATACTGCGCCAGCGTCTTCCACAAGAGAAAGTAGATGCAGCTGAAGATGACCGAAAGGCCAAGCACCAGCCAGCTGACTTCATGGATCGTTATCAGGGTGCTCCCGCCGGGTATGTCCTTCTCAAGAAAATAGAGCCAGACGCGACCGCCCACGAGCAGCGTCCACCCCAGACCCTGGCCGAGCATGGACAATTGCATGGCGCATTTGCCATAAAAGCCGCGCCGCCGCAGCAGGGAGAGCACCTCCCCGGATACAGCCAGGATGCTGATGCCGCAGAAGGCAAAGAGCATCGACAGTGGAATGATGATGGCCGCCATATCCAGAATATTTTGCAAAACAGGATTATCGGCAAAGAAAGCCTGCATATGACCGCCCTTGTCTCGCTGGTGTGAAAGAAGGAAAGCGCACACGCTGTCGTGCGGCATCGCACAAAAGAGTATAGAGGCGTTGTGCCTGAAAAAACGTATCGCCGCAAGGGGCAGACAGGGGGCTGTCAAAAAAATAAAGAAATTGTCGAATTTTTTTCTGGAAAATGGGCCGGACGGCAGGTAAAGGCTTGCCTTGCCGGGAAAAATTTTTTATTTTTTACTGGAAGAACACCTCATTGGGCCGAGGATGTTTAAGGTAAAACATGAGGTTTTATTTTTCCTGATGAAGAGGAGTGTGGGGAAAAATGAATAAATTGACAGCCTTGTCGTTGGCATGTCTTGTTTTTTCCAGCGGCTGCGGCTACCGTCAGCTGGAAGATGCGACGGTGGAGAATCGGACTGGCGTGCTGGAAAATTCGCAACGGATCTCCCAGCTTGCACAGCGTGTGGATTCTCTTGATCGCCGTCTCACGACGTTGAGCGAAACGACGTACGAAGTGCGTACCCGTCGTGGCGGAAAGACGTCCATGGTGGCTGTCCCTGTTTACAACCCGACCCCGAGCGAACTGCGCAACCCCGGGGGGGAACCTGCCGCCCCGGCCCCGGCCGCTCAGCAGGATAAGGCCAAGGCGGAAGCTCCGGCGTCGCGGGTGATCGATCCGGCCAGCAAACCGGCTCCTTTCCCCGGGGCTTCCTCCGGTGCGGCGCGCCGTCCTGCCGCACAGCGGCGTGCGCCTGCCACTCCGGCTCCGGCCCCGGTCGCAAAGCCGCAGGAACCGGCGGACGCCTCCGCTCTTGGCATGCCGCCGGCGACGGCTCCCGCCACGCTGCCCGCCGCCACGCCCGCTCCCGCGGCTCCGACGCCGGCTCCGGCCGCTGCGCCTGAAGTCCGGCAGCCTGCGCCCTCGCCTGCGTCGGTGACGCCCGGCACGCCGGCTTCCCGCAGGGGAGATGCGACGGTACCGGTGCCGCAGCTGCCCAGCATCAACGGCACGCCGCAGCCTGCTCAGGGGTCGCCCGCCGCAACCATGCCGGCCGTGCAGCCTCAGCCGTACCCCGCCACCACGCCCGCTCCGGCCATCTCCTCTTCTCCCCGGACGGAGAATGCCGAATATCAGGCCGCTTTGCAGGTGGTGCGCAGCGGTCGTACGGAGGAGGGCATCCAGCGTTTCCGTCAGTTCCTCCAGCAGTATCCGCAGGGCAAGCTTGCTCCCAATGCCGAGTACTGGATCGGCGAAGCTCTGTACTCGCAAGGAAAGCTTCAGGAAGCGCTGGGGCAGTTCCAGGCGGTGAGCTCCCGCTATCCCGCGCATCATAAGAGCGCCGACGCCATGCTCAAGGCCGGTATGACCATGAGCCGTCTGGGCGATCAGCAGGGGGCACGCCAGCAGTATCAGCAGGTGCTTGCACTCTTCCCCAAGTCCGAAGCGGCGGGCAAGATCCGGTCCAGCGGCATCGGCCGCTGAGTTGAGCAGGCATTGTCAGAGAAAAGCATAACGTACTGTCCGCAGTGGCAGAATCTGGACGAGGCTGGTCGCAAGGAATATTGGGCCAGCCTCGCCTTGCGTCATTGCCGGGGAGTCGGTCCGCGGACGCAGGCGTCGCTTCTGAAGCGTTTCGGCAGCGCCTACCAGGCTTTGCAGCAGCTTGATCAGTGGCGCAAGGCGGGAAAGCGCTCGTCTGTCGCCGTCGAAATGGCCTCCGGCTCATGGCGGACGACGGCAAGGCGGGAATGGGACGCCGCGCGCCGTCTGTCTGCCGGTATCCTGCTCTGGAGCGATCCACTGTATCCGGCTTGTCTCCGAACCCTGCCGGATGCGCCCATACTGCTGTACTGCCGGGGGGATGTGAGTCTGTTGCGCGCTCCCTGCGTCGCGGTGGTCGGTGCGCGCAAGGCGTCGGCGCAGGGGCGCAGGGTGGCCGCCCATATGGCCCGCTGTCTTGCGGCCTGCGGCATCAGCATCGTTTCGGGCATGGCGCAGGGGATCGACGCCAGCGCCCATGACGCCGCCCTGCGCGAGATAGGCCGCAGCATCGGCGTGCTGGGAACGGGGATCGACCGTATCTATCCGCAGCGCAACGCCGAGCTTTTTGCCCGCATGGATCGGGAAGGCGGCTTGCTGCTGTCCGAATTCGCTCCGGGGACGCCCCCCTTGCCCGAAAATTTTCCTGTTCGCAACCGCATCATCAGCGGGCTTTCACTGGGCATCCTCGTGGTGGAGGCGGCCACGCGCTCCGGCAGCCTGATCACGGCCCGGACGGCGCTGGAACAAAACAGGGAAGTCTATGCCGTTCCCGGTCCGGCCCTGGATGAGCAATGCTGCGGCGCACAGGAGCTGATCCGTCAGGGGGCCCGTCCCGTGTTCGCCGCTGAGGATATCTTGCGCGATCTTCTCGAGCGCCTGCGCCCGTACGGCATCGAGCATCCCGTCCTTGACGAGCAGGCTTTGCGGCATGCCATGACTGAGGAAGCGCGCCGGAAAGCGGAAAGCGACGAAAAGGGGGCAGCCGCGCAGGAGACGCCTGTCCCGTCCTTGGAGAACGCATCGTCTGCCGGGCCTGCCGGACAGTCGTTGCACCGGGAGCGGACAGCGACCGTGGAAGGGCAGCCGGGAGAGCGCGCGGACATCGTTGCCGCGGAGCCGCAGGCTGCCGCGCCTGAGGGCGAGGCGGCCGAAGCGTTCAGGCTTCTGCAGGAGGGACCGCTCCATGTGGATGATCTGGCGGCGCGTCTGCATGTGCGTCCGGCCAGTCTGGCCGCGCTGCTGTTGCAGCTGGAGCTTGCCGGGCGGGTGCGGCGACTGCCCGGTGCGCGCTATGAGGCGCTGGCATGACGAGGGGGCGGCGCAAAAGCGGAGGAGCCTCCCCGCAGGAAGCCGGGCAACTCTGCCGCGCTCCGGCGGAGAGCGGGCAGACGAAGTCCGTCGGGGCGGCGGATGACCGGCAGCGGGAGGCGATGCTGGCTTCCTATCTTCTGTGGCTGGAGACGCAGCGTGGACTTTCGGCGGCGACGGTGCGGGCCTATCTGACCGATGTGCGGCAGTTCGCGGATTTTCTCGTCGAGCAGGGAGGCAGCCCGGAAGGGCTGTGCGACGCCGGCAGGCGGGATGTCCAGGCCTTTCTGGCCGAGCTCTTCCGCCGGGGCGAAGCCAGATCCTCCATGTCGCGCAAGCTGGCTGCCCTGCGCAGTTTTTTTCACTATGCGCTGCGTTCCCGTCTGGTGAAGGAAAACCCGGCAAAAGCCGTCCGCAACCCCCGGCAGGAAAGCTACCAGCCGCGCGTGCTCAATGTCGATGAGATCTTTGCCGTGCTGGATGCCGAAGCCGGTACGGACGGTGACCCTTTGCGGCATTCGCGGGACAGGGCGCTGGCCGAACTGCTCTACGGTTCGGGCCTGCGCATTGCCGAAGCCCTGGGCCTCGATGTGGACGATGTGCAGCTGGCGGCAGGCGTCGTGCGCGTCATGGGCAAGGGAAATCGTGAGCGTCTGGCGCCGCTGTCCGACAGTTGCGTGCCGGCATTGCGGGAATGGCTGGATGATCGTCCATTGCTGGCGGCGGACGGGGAAACGGCCCTCTTTGTGGGGATACGCGGCGGCAGGCGGATGCAGCGGCGGGAAGCCGTGCGCAGTATGGATCGTCTGGGCAGTCTGGCCGGTGTGACCAGGCATTTTTCGCCGCATGCCCTGCGGCACTCCTTTGCCACCCATCTGCTGGACGGCGGGGCCGATCTGCGCAGCGTGCAGGAATTGCTTGGGCATCGTCGCCTGACGACGACGCAGCGATACACGCAGGTCAGCCTTGAGCACCTGATGCGCGTGTATGATGCCGCCCATCCCAAGGCCCGGCCCGGCGCGCAGGATACGCCGGAGGCAGCCGCACCGGGAGGCGCGCCCCCGGAAGAGGACAAGCCGTAGGCGCTCGGGCGCGCCATCCGGCCAGGGACTGGACACGGCAGAGCGCCGGGGGGCAGTCTCTCTGCTGCTGGGCGTGCGCCGGTAGCAGGGCCAGCCGTCCGCCGGCTTGCGGGATTTGCAATCCGCGGCAAAATATTGCAAAGACGTGGAACGGGCGAGCGCTCTTGCCCGGCGAAAGTCACATATCACCGTTCCCTGCGGGGAGCGTTGCAAGGAGTCATCATGTCCGCATACGTTCTTGGTCATCTGCACCCTGATACCGACAGCATCATTTCCGCCATTGCCGCCGCTGACTTGTATGCCAAGCGGGGGCTGGACGTCGTTCCGGCCGCGCAGGGCAAGCCGGCTCCTGAAACGGCTTTTGTTCTGGAGCGTTTTGGACTGACGGCGCCGCAGATTGTGGAGGACGTTGCCGGCCGGGAAGTGTATCTCGTGGATTATTCCGATCTTGGGCAGGCCCCCAGGGGAATGGACAGCGCAACGGTCATGGGCATCGTGGATCACCACAAGCTCGGCGACATCACGACATCCCTCCCTCTGGAGGCCTGGATCTGGCCCGTGGGCTGCACCAATACGGTGCTTACCAATATGTACGAATTCTATGGCATCGAGATCCCGCGCAGCATCGCCGGCGGCATGCTGTGCGCCATTCTTTCCGATACCGTCATGTTCAAGTCGCCCACCAGTACGGAAGCGGACAGGAAGGCTGTGGAAAAGCTGGCCGCCATTGCCGGCGTGGATGATGTGATGGTGCTGGGGATGGATATGTTCCGCGTCAAGAGCGCCGTGGACGGCGCCAGCATGCAGGACCTCGTCTTCCGTGATTTCAAGGATTTCGATATGAGCGGCAAAAAGGTCGGCATCGGACAGCTGGAAGTGGTGGACCTTTCCCTGCTGGATGGCGTCAAGGACGGACTCAAGCAGGAGATCGCCCGCATCAAGGCTGACGGGCGGCACAGCGTCTTCCTGCTGCTGACCGACATTATGAAGGAAGGTTCGGAACTGCTGTTCGTTTCTGATGATCCGTCCGTGGTGGAAAAGGCCTTCGGCGTGCCCCTCTCCGGCGATACGGTCTGGCTGGATGGCGTCATGAGCCGCAAGAAGCAGGTCGTGCCGAATTTTGAAAAGGCTTTCAAGTAAGGTTTTGCGACAAGGCCGTCGCGCAAGCGTCGTATGGTTTCAGGCGAAAGCCTCTCGCTGTTTCAGGCGGGAGGCTTTTTTTTGTGCGTGAGGGGGGGCCTGGCGGAGGGGTCAGCCGAAGAATGCCCAACGCCAGGCAAGCAGCGGCAGCAGCAGGGACAGCAGCCAGGCAACGAGCTGGGGGATTTGCCATGCCGGGGCAAAGCGGTCTTGTGCGCCTTCCAGCATGCCAAGCAAAAAGCCCGCCCCAAAGCCGCAACAGTGGGCAAGATAATCCACATCTTCGTTGCCTGTCCCCAGCAGGGAGATGAGCGCCATGCCCGCCGCCAGCGGGAGGAGCGCCTTTTTGCGCTGTGAGAGCGTCGCCACGCCGCTAAGTGCGCCAAGGGCCGCAAAGACAGCCGTGGAGAACCCCAGGCTGATGAAGGCATGCTGGCGGAAAAGATAGTTGGCCACATTGCCGAGGCTGCCCCCCAGCAGGCAGATCAGCAGCGCGCGTCCCGCACCGGCGGCGCGCGCCAGCAGCGGCAGGAAGATCAGGCCGAAGAGGACGTTGCCCCAGAGATGGGGGGCGTCCTGATGCAGGGTCAGAGCCGTTACGAAACGGTAGTATTCTTCGTGGACGGCGATACGGGCGCTGTCAAGTTCCCCCAGGCGGTCCCAGCTGGCGGCATCCGGCCAGGGAAAGGGGCAGCGCCACCAGCCTTCACGCCAGCCATGCCAGAGAACAAGGAAGAGGGGGAGCAGGGCGGTCCAGCCTGTATGCGCGTGCGCCGGCAGGGAGGGCGGCGCAGATGGAGGCGTGCGCGCCTCCCGGGAAAAGGCTGCCAGCTCGTAGCGGGCGATGCCTTCATACAGCGGAGGGACGTACAGATGCTCCCGGCCGGAAAACTTGTCAAACCGGTAGGGGATGTCGCGCGCGCTGAACAGCAGTTCCCAGTCGCGTTTCTGGAGATAGTCGACAAAGCCCCGGGGCGGAGTAAGGCGACACCAGAAAGCCGGCAGGGCTGGGGGACGCCGGCGCAGGCGATAGCGGCGGGGGCGTTGGATCGTTCGCACAGGAAGGGCGCAGGAGTCGGCCACAAAAAAACCCCGGCATTGCTGCCGGGGTCTGCATGACAGGGGGCAACGCCTAGGCGTCAGCCTTCTTGCTGGCGACCGGCTTGGTGACTGCACCGGAGCGGATGCAGCGGGTGCAGACAGAAAGGGTGCAGACGGTACCGTCGGCAAACTGATGACGCACGCGCTGGAGGTTCGGGTTGAACCGGCGCTTGGTCTTGATGTTGGAATGACTCACAAGATTGCCGACCTGGGGCTTTTTGCCGCAGAAAGCGCATTCTTTGCTCATGGTATCCTCCGTATATACAGAAAAACTGAAGTTACAGAACTGTCCGGTCTTGCCGTCGGAGTCATGGCGCAACGGGGATACCATGACCTTGCAAGGCGTGTATATAGGGGAAGTTGCGTAAAAAGGCAAGGAGATTTTTTTGACGGGATCGTTTTTTCGCGGGGGGTTGTGAAAATATTCCTGAACGCTGTCCGAAACCAGGAGTCCCTGGCTGAGTGGTTATTTTTTTCACGATATGTGGATCAGATCTCCGTGTCAGCAGGCTGCACGGCGGCAAGAAAGCGTCGGAGCCCATCCGCCGGATCTGCCGCCAGCCTGGCGCAGAGGATGGAAGGCTCTTTTACGGCATCCGGCAACAGGGTGGAGCCGGCTGCCGGCGGTTCCTCGGGATGGCCAAGGCGGAGCGAGAGCGGGCAGCCGATGCCGAATGGGGGCAAAAGGTCCCATGCGCCGCCCCCGCCAGACGACATATACCGGCCGATGCTGGTCGCGCAGGCGGGGCAGCAGTCCTCGGGCCGACCGATGATCTGCCCCCGCAGGCGAGAGGAAGCGTTCAAGGCCGCCATGCAGGAGAGGATATGATCCATCTGGCGGAAAAAGGCATCCATGAAGCGTTCGCATTGCCCTTCATCCAGGCCGAGTTCTTCCAGGAACACCCAGACGCCTTCGCCGGAAAGACGTCTGTATAATGGATGCTGATCACGCAAGGCTTTCCGTTGCTGGGGCGTGAGCGAGGGGGCGGTGGGTACTGCTGACATAACGGCATTTCCGTGGTTGGAAGGAAAAAGATGGAGCGCGCACAAGGCGGCGGAAGAGGGGGCCTGGTTCGACACTGCCAGAAGGCCCGGGGAACGAGCAGGACGCATGTTGCCCGGCTCTCGCAGTCGCTTTTACCCGGAATCCGTGCCTGCCCCGACGGCCTTTTGTGCCGGGAGGTCGTCGCTTGCGTCCGTGCTTTTCCCGCCTGAGCCTAGAAAGCGATACGGCCACTGTCAATCGAAAAAGAACGATTCAAAATTGAATCAAAAAAACAGAGAAAAGAGAAAACTGTATAAATGGCGGAAAGTTCGACAATTGTAGTTTTGTAAAAACTGTACTCAAAGCCGAAAAGATCATGTGAGGTTCGCGGGAAAAGGGGGTTGCTGCCCGGCTCATTTTTGCAGCAATGGACGCTGTCGTGTAGGACATCATGCGTGCGTGCTGCCCCGAAAAATGTCGCGAGTGTGGATGTATTGGCGGGAAAAATTTCGGGCAGTAAATGGGTAAGGAAGGGGTGTTTCCTCCTGATTGTTTTCTCTTATGCAATATTGTCCCATAATGATAATTATGTAAACTTTTAGCTATAAAAATCAAATTATTCAAGTATATTAGCTGCCGCCTCTTTTGTGCCGTCCCTTCTCTTTTCTTGACCTGGCCTGCCAAGTTGGGCACAACTTTTCTGGTGATGCCCGGAAAGATCTCCGGGGTTGCGCCAGTCTTTGTGGAGAGGTGTCTATGGGATCTCGTTTTTTGCGTCGCGCCGTGCGCCGGCGGCCAGTGCGGGCGGCAGCCGCCGCTTCTGCGCCTGTGTCCGACAGCTGTGCTGGATCATCCTCCGCTGACGAGGCGGCTCGGATGTCCTGTCCGGCGCCATTTTGCCCTCCCGGAGGTGCCGCGTATTGTCAGCCTGAAACGGCTACGCCAGTCGATTGTGGGCTGGCACATTTTTCTGGCCCGGACTTGCCGTCTGGCGGAAAGCGTCCAGGCGGCGAGTTTCGTCAGGGGCAGCGGCGCGCGCCGGGACGGAGCGCCTCCCACCAGGCCTTTTCGTCTCGTGATGGCGATGATGCCTTTCGGGCATGGAAAGACAATGACGATCCGAAAGTGAATAGATTCACAAAGTGCGGGGAGAGCCAGACGGACAGTGCGCGCGTCCCTGCTGCGCCGCATCCTCTTACGCAGGCGGCCGGGCAATGGCAGCGGCAGGCTCGCCAGATCCGGCAGGCCCGCGCAGAGAACCTGCCTGTTTCGGCTGTCCGCGATGCGGCGTCAGGTTCCGCGTTGCCGGCAAGTGAGGAGACGCCTCCTCTCCCCCGCCCGCTGCCGGGAGACCCAAAAGGACATCACAGCGGCTGGCGCGACGAGGAGCGCCCGGGCGACGGCGGACGTTCGGGCTTCGCTTCTTTCCGGCAGGCCGCACAGGATGAGCTGCGTGCCTGGCGGCGTCCTTCCCGCCGGCAGGCGTGCTCCGTCCCGCCGGCGCAGGAGGAACCCGCCCTCTCGGACCGTCGCCTGAACAAGGCCATTGCCGAAGCCGGGTATTGTTCGCGGCGCAAGGCGGATGAGCTGATCTTTGCCGGACGGGTCAGCGTCAATGGCGAGGTGGAGACGCATGCCGGGCGGAGGATCGGCCCGGAGGACAGCGTGAGCGTGGACGGCAAGCCCATTTCCCGCACGCAACAGATGCTCTGCCTCATGCTGAACAAGCCTGTCCAGGTGGTCAGCACGGCCGCCGACCCGCAGGGGCGGCAGACCGTTCTTTCGCTGGTGGCGCGTGATCATCCGGGGATACGTCTGTTTCCTGTGGGACGGCTGGACTATTTTTCCGAAGGGCTCATCCTGTTGACCAACGACGGGCGACTTGCCCAGCGGCTCATGCATCCGCGCCACCATCTGCCCAAGCACTATGAGGTGCTCGTGCGCGATGTGGTGACGCAAAAGGCTTTGCAGACCATGCGTTCGGGCATGTGCCTGGCGGAGGGCGAGGTGCTGCTTCCCGTGGAGGTGACGGCACGGAGCACGGCCTCCGGCTGTACGCTGTTGCGGATGATCCTGCGCCAGGGGGTCAACCGGCAGATCCGACGGATGTGCCGGGATCTGGGCTTGACGATCCTGCGTCTGCGCCGCGTGGCCATTGGCCCGTTGCAGCTGGGCAAGCTGGCGCCGGGGCAATGCCGGCCGCTGGAAGAAAGCGAGCTGGCGGCGCTGCGTCGGGCGGTGGAGTTGAGCCAGGGGCTGGCTTAATCAAGGTGTCCACCCTTTAGTTTGTTCGCTTGCAGCTTGTAGGTAATTTTCAACTTGTCGAACTTAACATGCTGACGGTATTTATTTTTTTCTGCTTATATAAACTTTGTCAGGTGTTCCTTATGCTTCATCTATCTGACAAGACTTGCAGCCCATTTAAAAGGTATTTTACTGATAAGTATTGAAAAAAATAAGCTTAGTATATATATTGTTGATCCTCTAATGAAGGATGTTCCCGAATAGTTTGTTGTATTTTCGTATATTAATATAATAATATGATGAATGCAATATATTCCGAGTGAGTAGTTTGAAATGTATAAAATAAATTTTTTTATATCTGTGTTTAATTTTTCAAAATTTGCTAAGTAGAAAAGTGGAAATACTAATATTGTGTTTATAAACATTTGTATTCCTTGATTATAAAATCCTGTTGGTGTTGGTATGCTGTGTGTTTTAAAGAATAGTAGGAGAATGCAAATTGTAAACATGGCTAATATATTGCTATGTATTTTTTTTAATATGCCTGATGATGCAAGGAGAGTTCCGGCGCAGGCGTATGGAATCATTTCAATTATGCGCCCTAGTGGCCATTTTATTTCAAACCGTAAATTTGAGAATATAAAAGAATTTATTCCTGTATACTGAATAAAAAAAGATGTGATGAGTATGATAATAAAAAGTTTATTTTTATTTAGAGAATACTTTGAAACTAGGAAAATTATAGCAGAACAAATTATTAAATTTGATAGAAACCATAGAGGTGGATTTAGTTTGCTGGAACCGAGTAAAAGCTGCCAAAGTAGATCTGTATAAGATACAATATGTTTTGTAGTAATAACTTCTAAAAATGATATTATGACAAAAGAGATAAAGGCATATCCAAAATATGGAATGCATATTCTAGAAATACGACGTTTTATATTTATGTAGTTACTTTTATTGAATGTATTGTATGTAAGGTAAAAAGATGTCAACATAAAAAATGGGACAGCAGACCCAATCCAGTAAAAAAAACTTCCACCATTACAATGAACCATTACAACTTGAAATGAAAATATAATACGTAAGATACAAATACCATAGTTTATATCTTTTTCTTTCTCTGTAAGGCCCATTGTTTTTTTCTCCATTGAGATGCAGAGAAGTTGTTGTTCACTAGATGGTGTCGTCAAATTAAAAGTATGTTATAATCTCCTCACTTACAATGAGGAGAGGTCATATGGCGGCACATCGAAGGCATGATATTTCCGACAAGACATGGGCAAACATCGAAAAACTTCTCCCCGGTTCCAAAGGCAGCATCGGTCGTCCTTCTGCCGATAACCGATTGTCTATCAACGCTGTCTTCTGGATACTGAGAACTGGGGCTCCGTGGAGGGATTTGCCTCCTGATCTTGGCGACTGGAAAAATACACATCGCCGCTTCTGCCGATGGCGAGATCGGGGAGTCTGGGAGAAAATACTCGAAGCTCTCATTGTCGAACCTGATTTTGAATGGCTCATCATTGATGCCAGTCATTGCAAAGTACATCCTCATGCGGCGGGCGCTGCGGGAGGTAATGAGGCCATGAGCCGCACAAAAGGGGGCTCAACTCAAAAATACATCTGGCCGTGGATGCGCATGGTATGCCGGTCAGAGTCATTGTTACAGAAGGTACCCGAGCTGATTGCAAAGAGGCCTATGCGTTGATTGACGGGTTGAGTGCCGGGGCACTTTTGGCTGATAGAGGCTACGATACGGAGAGTATTCTCCGCAAAGCAGGTGAATCCGGTTTCCAGGTTGTCATCCCGCCAAAGAGAAGTCGTAAAATATCACGCAACTATGACAGAGAGCTCTACAAAGTCAGGCATCTTGTCGAGAATGCTTTTCTCCATCTCAAGCGCTGGCGGGGAATTGCCACACGATATGCCAAAAGATGTGCCTCTTTTCTTGCCGCCGTTCAAATCAGATGCATATCTTTGTGGGCAAACATAATTTGACGACACCATCTAGTTGTTTACTCTTTGTTCAGACATGAAGCTAGAGAGTTTCTGCCAAGCGCCAAGAGGGCGCATTAAGAGGAATTCTACAACCGATTCCGCCGTCTCATCCGAGAGGATCTCCGTACAGGCCACACGCAAAGCGTCATCATGCAAACATGCAGATATTCTCCCAAGTCGGGACGGCGACGATAACTTGACGTGTGCCCCCACACTGTCGATTTTCCCCTGACCTTGATATCCAGATGCAGCATCTGTCCGGGCTTTTCCCACTGATAACGCCGCACTGGAGGCTTTGCCTCCAGAGAGGTAAGATGCGAGCAGCCAAGTTTACGCAAGGCGCGAAAGACAGAACTCCGACCAAGTCCCAGCCGGGCCGCTATCGCATCTCCGGTCAAGCGTTTCTGCCGTAGGGAGAAAATTTCCCCGAATGTCTTTTCCGTGAGCTTGCTCCGACAGCGCAGGGGGCGTGGGCTTTTGTCCACGAGCGCCTCGATGCCGCCATGCCGGTAACGACTTTTCCATTTTCTGGCAGTGCGCAGACTTACGCCAAATCCCGCAGCGACGGCAGCGGCGGGCATACTGTCCATCCGCCGAACCATTTCCTCTCGACCTCTGGCCGTAAGTTTGGCATTCTTATGGCTGTTCACCCTTTCCCTCACTCGCTTGTTGGTTTATGTGGTAACTTCCAACTTACCGAATGAGGAAAGGGTGAACAACCTATCGAAACACAACACCTACGAGTGGAGGAAGATTGAAAAACATCACGGAAAGAGCTTCCCCCCTCGTGCGAAGTCGTGAGAATCTTCCCTGACCAAATAGTCCCGCTTGAGCGGACGGCCCAGCAGTGCGGAGGTGCGCTTCACGCCCGCTGGAGCAGCCTGTCCAGAAATTCAATGGCGTCCTTTTGCAGGCGGCGCAAATGCTCTTCGCCTCCGAAACTTTCCGTGTAGACCTTGCAAATGGGCTCCGTGCCTGACGGGCGCACGGCAAACCAGCCGCTGCGGGCCATGACCTTGATGCCGCCGATGGGCGCATCGTTGCCCGGCGCACGGGTGATGACGCTTTCCACCGGTTCGCCCGCCAGTTCCCGTATATCGACCTGCTCCGCGGCCAAGCCCTTGAGCAGGCTACGCACCCTGTTGTCTGCCGGGGCATCAAGCCGCTGATAGCAGGGGGCGCCATGCCGTTGCGTCAGGTCGGCGTAGACGGCCGACGGGGACTTGCCTTCCCGGGCCATCATTTCCGCCGCCAGCAGACAGAGCAGCGGGCCGTCCTTATCCGTGCTCCACGGCCTGCCGTCGCGGGTCAGGAAAGAAGCGCCGGCGCTTTCCTCGCAGCCCAGGGCGCAGCGGCCGCTTTGCAGATAGGGGACGAACCATTTGAAGCCCACGGGGACCTCCACCACCGACCGTTGGAGTTCCTCCCCTACCTTGTCCAGCATGGCGCTGGTCACCAGCGTTTTGCCGATGCCGCTGCCCTTGCTCCACTGCGAACGCGTCCGAAAGAGATACCAGCACGCCGCGGTCAGAAAATGGTTGGGGTTCATAAGCTCGTCGCGTGTCACGATGCCGTGGCGGTCCGCGTCCGGGTCGCAGGCAAAGGCCAGATCAAAGCTGTCGCGCAAGGACAGCAGCCGGCTCATGGCATAGGGGGACGAACAATCCATGCGGATTTTGCCGTCCTTGTCGCAGGGCACGAAGCGGAAGGAGGGATCCACCTCCTTGTTGACCACCTTCAGCGCCAGGCCGTACTTCTGGGCGATGGGTTCCCACAGAGGCAGGCTCGCCCCGCCCAGCGGATCCACTCCGAGGGTGAGCCCCGAAGCGGCGATGGCCGGCATGTCCAGCACCTCGGCCAGATCATCCACATAACGGGCCGTGAAATCGTAAACCTTGACGCGTGAGGAATGGCGGGCCGCCCGGTAATGCGTGATCTGCACGGCGCGGTTGCTGGCTTCCAGATGTTCGTTGGCCCGGCGCTCTATCCAGCGGGTGACGGCGGTCTCCGCCGGGCCGCCGTGGGGCGGATTGTATTTGAAGCCGCCGTCGCGCGGGGGATTGTGCGAAGGGGTGATGATGATGCCGTCCGCCTGGGCGCT
Source organism: uncultured Desulfovibrio sp. (assembly GCF_944324935.1). Taxonomy (GTDB): domain Bacteria; phylum Desulfobacterota; class Desulfovibrionia; order Desulfovibrionales; family Desulfovibrionaceae; genus Desulfovibrio. The sequence goes on from NZ_CALUYG010000004.1 coordinate 53,455, forward strand.
GCCGGCATTCCAGCTCAGGATGGCGTGGGAAATGACCGGAGTCGCGGTATACTCCCCGTCCGGGGCAATGAAGACGTGTACGTCATTGGCGACCAGCACTTCCAGCGCCGAGCGAAAGGCCGGAAGGGACAGCGCGTGGCTGTCGCCGCCGAGGAAGAGCGGCCCCTTGATGCCGTGACTGGCCCGGTAGTCGCAGACCGCCTGCGTGATGGCGTAGATGTGTTCCTCGTTGAAGCTCAGGTCAAGGGAAGAGCCCCTGTGCCCGGACGTGCCGAAGCTGACCCGCTGGGAGGCCTCGGCCGGACTGGGAAAGTCGGTATAATAGGCGCTGACCAGCGTGGGGACATCGGTCAGCATGTCAGGCGTGGGCAGTTGCCCGGCGTGCGGATGCAGGGACATGGCTTCCTCCTTTCGCTTCATCTGTCAGTATAGCCTGCCCTTTTGCCGGACGCAACCGCCGTCAGGGGGCGGAGGCCGGCTGACAGGCGGCTATGCCGCGCCTGCGGCGTCTTCGGCGGCGGGCCTCTGGCGTGACGCGGCAAACGCTCCCCAGGCTGCTCCCCTCTCCCCCAGCTCAGGCCAGGGAAGGCTTGCGCTCAGGGGGAGGCGGTCCTCAGACAGCGAAGGCGGAGGAAGAGCCGGACACGGGAGGAGGTGCCCCGGTCCGCGGAAAAAGGACTGCCCTTTTGCCGTGACGCCGGGCGGTGCGGCCTACTCCACGATGGGATCAAGGCGGGCGTGCTGGATGAGTTCGGGGAGATCGCTGAACCCTTCATGATCCCAGTTCATGAGCTCAGGGTAGGTAAGGTGCTGCAGGTCCTTGGGATCGGCGGAAATGATGAACCAGCGTTGCCCGTCGCTGCCTTCGCCCCAGCCGAAGCCGAGGACAAGATCTTCCATGTATTTTGGGAAGTTGTGGTAAAGCGCAAGGTATTCCTGGACAAAGGCCTCATGGGCCGCGTCGAACGAGGGGTGCATCTGCCTGCCGGAGGGGGTGGTAGCCATGACGTCTCCTTGGGGTGTCGTGTCCGGCCTGGACAAGGGGTGGGCCTTGAGCATCTTCCGTTTGAAACGCTTCGCGCTCCAGAGCATACGGCCCTGTTGTCTCGTGGAAAAAACGCGGTTTTCCCGCCCACTTTGGCCGGGCGGCGCTGTGCGGCCGCCTCACGTGTTGTCGCTTCACGGGCGAAACGTTCCTGTCTTTCAGATACAGGGCTTTGCCGCATGTTACAAGTCCCGTTTCTGGCGGCAACAAAAAAAGGAGGCATACGCCTCCTTTTTTTGTTGTTACCAGGCGGCATCAGGTGCTGTTACTTCTTTTCGATGGTGAGCGCCTTGAAGAGTGTGTCGCCGCGCCGCATGACCTGCAGCATGATGGCCCCGCGCTTCACGCCTACTTCCTTGACGATCCTGGAGAGCGCCTCGGGAGTGTTCACCGGCTTGCGGTCAGCCCGCAGGATGATGTCGCCGGGGCGGATGTCGGCTTCGGCGGCGGCCTTGTCGGGATTGACTTCCAGCACGAGGATGCCTTCCTTGTCCGGCAGATCCATTTCCTGACGTTCTTCGGCCTTGAGCGACCGCACTGTGAGGCCCAGCAGGCCTTCATCCCGCTTCTTGCCGTCCTTGCCGGGGGCGGCGGCGTTCTGGGAGCTCTGGCGTTCGCCAAGGGTGACGTCCATCACCTGCTCCTTGCCGCCGCGCCAGATGCCCAGCTTGACGATGCTGCCGGGCTTCTTGGCGGCGATGGCGCGCAGCAGCGCGGAGGAGTCGGCGATGCTTTCGCCGTCCACGCTGACGATGACGTCGCCATCTTCGATGCCGGCCTTGGCGGCGGGCTCGCCTTCCAGCGTGCTGGCCACCAGCGCCCCACGGGGCGTTTCCATGCCGATGGCCCTGGCCATGGCTTCATCCACGTCCTGGATGGTCACGCCGATCCAGCCGCGGCTGACCTTCTTGCCGCTCTTGATCTGTTCGATGATGTTGGCGGCCATATTACTGGGGATGGCAAAGCCGATCCCCTGCCCGCTGGCGATGATGGCGGTATTGATGCCGATCACGTCGCCGTCCATATTCAGGAGCGGGCCCCCGGAGTTGCCGGGATTGATGGAACAGTCCGTCTGCAGGAAGTTGTCGAACGGCCCGGAGCGGATGTTGCGGCCCTTGGCGGACAGGATGCCGGAGGTCACCGTGTGGTCAAGGCCGAAGGGATTGCCGATGGCCATGAGCCATTCGCCCACCTTGAGCGCATCGGAATTGCCGAACTTGAGGAAGGGCAATTCCTTCTTGGCGTCCACCTTGAGCAGGGCGAGGTCGGTCTCCTCGTCGGCGCCGATGAGCTTGGCCACGAGCGGCGTGGGCTTGCCGTTGCTCTCGTCGAGGGTGACGTGGATCACGTCGGCATCGGCCACCACATGATTGTTGGTGACGATATAGCCGTCAGCCGAGATGATGAAGCCCGAACCAAGAGACTTCTGCTTTTTTTGCGGGGCACGCTGTCCGCCGCGCGGGCCTGCGCCGAACTGATCGAAGAACTGCCCGAAACCGGGGGGCATGTTGCGGAACATCTCGCCGAAGAATTCTTCGGGACCGCCCCCCTGGGCCGTGCGTTCCGTGCCGATATTGACCACCGCCGGGCCGCACTTGGCGGCCAGCGTGGAAAAATCGGGAAGCGTGGCGGCCTGCGCCAGGCTGCCCATCATAAGCAGCGTGGCCAGCGCCAGAGCAAGGGGTTTTCTCATTTTCATAGGGAAGCTCCTTAGGCTTTCTTTTGCAGAGCCTTCTGCAAAGCCTGTGCCATGATCCCCATCCCAGCACCCTGTCCGGCGGGCCCCGTGCTGGCATGCTGCTTCCAGTCGTTGTCACGGGGCTTTTCTGTCACTTCCACCCCTTCGGGGGCAAGGCTGATGCGACGGGCGGCGGTGTCCAGATTCTGGACGACCAGCTTGACGTTGTCGCCCTTGTCGAGGCTGGTGTATTCGCTTTTCTTGGCGTTCTTGATGACGCCGGCCGGGAGCAGGCCCGTGATGCCCGGAGCCAGCGTCACGAAGACGCCGAACTTGCTCTGGCTCTCCACCGTGCCTTCCACCACCGTGCCCACGGCAAAGCGGCTGGCGGCATCCTGCCACGGGTCGCCTTCGGCGTCCCGCATGCTCAGGGAGATACGGCGCGTTTCGGGATTGATGTCCTTGATCTTCACGGAGACCGTATCTCCGGGGGCCACCACGTCCTCGGCCTTGTTCACGCGCTTGGTCCAGGACATTTCGGAAAGGTGCACGAGGCCTTCCACGCCGGGCAGCAGTTCCACAAAGGCGCCGAAGGGAGCCAGGCGGGTCACCTTGCCTTCCATGACGCTGCCCACGCTCAGGCGGTCGGTCACCTGGGCCCAGGGATCGCCCTCAGCCTGCTTGCGGGAAAGGGAGATGCGGGTACGCCCCTTGTCGTCCGTGCTCACGGACAGCAGCTTGGCGCGCACCATATCGCCGGGCGAGACGGCCTCGTCGGCGGCGCCCACGCGCGACCACGACAGTTCGGAGAGGTGGATCATGCCTTCCACCGCCGGGGCCAGTTCCATGAAGGCCCCGAAGGGGGCAAGGCGCGTGATGCGGCCTTCGACGGTATCGCCCACCTTGATGCTGGTCAGGAGCTTTTCCAGATTGTCCTGCCGTTCGCGTTCCAGCAGCGCCCGGCGGGAAACCACGATGTTGCGGCCGCGATTCTCCACGCGCAGTACCACGAACTGCATGGTACGGCCCACGACGGATTCGGCATCGCCCGTGGCGGCGGCATCCATCTGGCTGCCGGGGCAGAAGGCGGTCTTGCCGAGTACTTCCACCGTATAGCCGCCCTTGCAGGAGGCCACGACGCGACCATCCACCGGGACGCCGGACTGGCAGGCTTCTTCCAGGGCGGCCATGCCGCTGCCGCTCATGGAGCGCGAAAGGCGGATCTCGTGGGGGTTGACGCCCACGACCCATACCTCGATGCTGTCGCCGGGGGCTGCCATTTCCTTGCCTTCGGCATCGAGAATGTCCTTGCGATCCATGACGCCGTCCACCTTGATGCCCACATCGACAAAGACGGAATCACCATTGATCTCGATGATCTTTCCCGTCACCTTCTGGCCCGTCTGCAGGCGAGGCGCGGCGGCTTCCTGCGCGGCGAAAAGGGTGGCGAAATCTTCCTGGGCGTCGTCATGGCCCTGCTGGGTCTGCAATTCCTCGGTCATGTATTACTCCTTGAAAGGTATGGTCTCAAACATGAGGGGAGCACTTTACCCCATTACGGGACAGAAGACAATCAAGAGGCGAGGCCTCCGGCGGCGTGCTCCCCCCTGTGCAAAAACTGGACGGCGTATGATTTTTGGACAGTCCCCGGGCGGACGTTCAGTACATGCGGCGCATGAGGCGGGAGGACAGGCGCTGCACCAGCGGCGAGCGTGGCGAACGCTTGAGCGGCGCGGGCAGCATGACCGCCAGCTGCGCGGCCTCCCGCTTGCTCAGGGCGGCAGCCGGCTTGCCGAAATAGTGCCGTGAGGCCGCTTCCGCACCGAAGATGCCCTGTCCCCACTCCACCACGTTCAGATAAAGTTCCAGGATCCGTTTTTTATCGAGCCAGATCTCCAGACGTGCCGTCATGATGGCTTCCTTGAATTTACGCAGCAGGGAGCGTTCGGGCGAAAACCAGAGGTTTTTGGCCAGTTGCTGGGTGATGGTGCTGCCGCCTGCCGCCAGTCTGCCCTTTTCCCAGTTGCGTAGGGCCGCCTGCCAGAGCAGTTCGACGTCAAAGCCGTGATGCGTATAGAAGCGGTCGTCTTCCGAGGCGACGACGGCCTGTCGCAACCAGGGGGAGATGCGCTCCAGCGGGACCCAGCGCTGCCGGAGCCGCCATGTCTTGTCGGGGTGGGCCGCCACGAAGGCTTCGCGGCGCAGGGCCATCATGGCCGTTTCCCCGGGTTCCCAGGCCATGAGGGGGATGACCGGCGGCAGCGCCAGATAGCGGAAGATGTCCAGGCAGATCAGAAAGACCGCCCAGCGCAGCAGGCCGCGCACAGGATGCCGCCGCAGATGCGCGGCATAGCGGCGCAGGCATTCCCGCCAGCCCGGCTGAGGCTGCTGAGGCTGCCGGACGGCCCTGCCCGCATGTTTTGCCGGGAGGGGCCCCGGCCCGGCAGGCGGACAGGGGACGGCGGTGGTCTGGGGAGGGGGCGTCGGACGGGGGGGAGACTTCAGCATGGCGGCCTCACGGGCGACAGCCCGGGGCAAAAAGAAAAACGTCCAGGAGGACAGCTCCCGGACGTCATGCATTCTGGTAGCAAGGGAGGGATTTGAACCCCCGACACTGCGGGTATGAACCGCATGCTCTGACCAACTGAGCTACCTTGCCGTGTGCTTTCCATCAAGCGCGAAGAAGAACTTAGACAACCTTCCGTTTTTTGGCAAGCATTTTTTTCAGGCCAGCCCGATTTTTTTTGCAGGGCCTCAGTATACCATGAAATAAAAGACGAAGGGCGCCAGCACGAGCCGGTAGATGGCAAAGGGGATCAGGGTGATCCGCCCGACCAGCGCCACAAAGGCCTTGATGGCGACCAGCGCGGAAAGGAAGGCCCCCACCATGCCCACGGCAAAGAAGGGGATGTCCGCCGCGGTGAAGAGATGCCAGCTCTTGAGCATGTCATAGCCTGTGGCGGCGACCATGATGGGCACGGCGGCGATGAAGGAGTATTCCGCGGCCACGTTGCGCTTGGCGCCGAGGATCATGCCGCCCATGATGGTGGATGCCGAACGGGAAAAGCCCGGCCAGAGGGCGAGGCACTGGAAGAGCCCGATGCCCAGCGCGAGCCGGGGCGTCATTTCGTCCAGCGTCACGCAGGAGGGGCGGTACTTGCGCCGCTCCACCACGATCATCATAATGGCCCCCACCACCAGCGCCAGCAGCACCGTGGTGGGCGTGAACAGATGTTTCTTGATGGTGGAATGCAGGAGCAGTCCCACGAGGCAGGCCGGCAGGCAGGTCAGGACAAGCAGGACGATGCCGCGCATGCCGGCGAAACGTACATAGGGCTGCGGGCGCAGCAGCCCCAGGAAGCGTTCCCGATAGAGCACCACCACCGCCATGATGGCGCCGAGCTGGATGACCACGTTGAAGGTCGCGGCCTTTTCGCCCACGAAATTGAGCAGATCGCTGGCCAGGATGAGATGGCCCGAGGAGGAGACGGGCAGATATTCCGTGAGTCCTTCCACAATGCTGAGGATGAGGGCCACAAAAAGATTGTCCATGATTTCCCCTGTGCGCCCCGGCTCTCCTTGCCAGAGGGCACGACTTTGGCTAGTGGTTGAGAAGGATATGCCCGGCGGGCCGGGCCGTCTCTTCAGCATAAAAGCGGACGCCTGCCGCCTGCGGCGGGTCGGGCCGCACGCAAGGAGGTTCCCTATGACGACGATCATGCCGCAAAGCGAACTTGTGCGCCGCGCGGCGGCCTATGTGGCGGCCGAACTGGCGGAAAAAGGGCGGGCCGGGCTCTCCGCCCTGCTGGATGACGCCGCCATGCGCTTCAACCTCAGTCCCCTCGATCAGCTCGCGCTGGAGCGCCTTTTCGCAACGCGGGACGGGGGATCCGCCCCTTCGCAGCCGTCGCACGACGATTGAGGGAGACCGCGGCAAGGGGCGGGACGTCCCTGCCCCGCCGTCGTCTACCCTATCCGGCTGCCGTCGGGCATGCTGCCGCCGGGCTGCAGGAGGACGAGCCTGCCGTCCTGCTCCGCCGTGAGCACCATGCCATGAGACATGAGGCCGCGTATCTTGCGGGGAGCCAGGTTGAGCACGGCGCACACCTGTTTGCCCACGAGTTCTTCCGGCGTAAAGAATTCCGCCAGCCCGGAGAGGATCTGCCGCGGCTGCCCTTCTCCGAAGTCGATTTCAAGGCGCAGGATGCGGTCGGCATTGGGGTGGCGATCGCAGACGCGCACCGTGCCCACGCGCAGATCCGCGGCCTTGAACTGTTCGAAGCTGATCTCTTCCGCCGGTCCCGCGGGCGCGGGGGCCGCCTTCGCCTTTTGCGCGGCCTTTTCGGCCTTGCTCTTTTCCTTCTCGGCCCTGGCGGCGGCTTCGGCCGCCTTGGCCCGGGCCGCGACGTCGATACGCGGGAAAAGGTTGGAGGCGGCCGCCAGCGGCGTGCCCGCCGTCAGTCCGGCGAATGTCTCCATCTCCCGCTCCAGATCGCAGGCCGGAGCCGTCTCGCCGCTGGCTGGCTGACCGAGCTGGGTCAGCATGGCCGCCGCCGACTGCGGCATGACCGGCCAGAGGCAGAGGGCCACCTTGCGCATGGCCGTGAGCAGGGTGTGCATCACCGTATCCAGGCGCTCGGTATCGCCCTGCTTGGACAGGGCCCACGGCGCCTGCGAATCCACATACTTGTTGCAGGCGCGCACCAGTTCCCAGAGGGATTCCAGCGCCTGCGAGAACTGGACGGCGTCGAAGAGCTGCACATAATTCTGAACGGCCGTGAGGCAAAGTTCGGCAATGGCCTCGTCCTCTTCGCGCAGGCTGCCGCAAGGGGGCGTCTTGCCGTCGCAGAATTTGGCGGTCATGGACAGCACGCGGCTGTAGAGGTTGCCCAGATCATTGGCCAGATCGGCATTTATGCGGGTGACGATGCTCTCCTCGCTGAAGCTGGCGTCGGAACCGAAGTGCATCTCCCGCAGGAGGAAGTAGCGGAAGGCGTCCAGACCGAATTCCTGGCTCATGGCCAGCGGATCGACGACGTTCCCCAGGGATTTTGACATCTTGGTATCCCGCACCAGCCAGTAGCCGTGCACGTTCAGGTGCTGGTAGAGGGGCAGGCCCGCGGCCTTGAGCATGGTGGGCCAGAAGATGGCGTGGGGTTTGAGGATATCCTTGGCCACCAGATGTTCGCCCGGCCAGTAGCGGGCATAATCGGGGCCATCCGGCCAGCCCAGCGCGCTGATGTAGTTGAGCAGCGCATCGAACCAGACGTAGCAGACGTAATCCCTGTCGAAGGGCAGCTCGATGCCCCAGGTCAGGCGGCTCTTGGGGCGGGAGATGCACAGGTCTTCCAGCGCTCCGGATTCCAGCATGCCCAGCACTTCATTACGATAGCGTTCCGGCCGGATGAAGTCGGGGTTGGCAAGGATGTGCTCCTTCAGCCAGGGGAGATATTTGGACATGCGGAAGAAGTAGTTCTTCTCGCTGATGAATTCCGGCTTGGTGAGGTGCTGCGGGCAGAGGCCGTTCTCCAGCTCCTTTTCCGTATAGAAGCGTTCGCAGCCATAGCAGTAGTGGCCCCCGAACTCGCCGAAATAAATGTCTCCGGCGTCGTAGACCTGCTGCAAAAAGCGCTGTACGCGGGCCTTGTGGTCGGCGTCGGTGGTGCGCACGAAGCGGTCGTTGGCAATGCCGAGCTGCGGCCAGAGCGCGCGGAACTGACCGCTGATGGCGTCCACGAATTCCTGTGGGCTCTGGCCCTGCTTTTCGGCGGACTGTACGATCTTGTCGCCGTGCTCGTCCGTGCCGGTCAGAAAGAGGGTGTCATCTCCTTTCAGGCGATGGAAGCGGGCCAGACAGTCCGCCACGATGGTGGTATAGGCATGGCCCAGATGCGGCCGGGCATTGACGTAGTAAATGGGCGTGGTGATGAAAAAGTGGGACACCGGGTCGCTCCTTACGGTTGTTCGGTGGAGGGGCCGTCGTCGTCCGCGCTGCGGGCGGCCGGCTTGCGGCGGCGTTTGCGGCGGGCTTTGCCGCCCTCGCCCTGCCCCGCGGCCGGCTGGGCGGCGCTGGCGGCCATGCCGTCGGCGCTGTCTCCGGCCTCCGGCAAAAGATCATGGAAGCGGGACAGATCATCATCGATGGTGTCCGGCGTGGCGGAAACGATGAGCATGCCGTCCGCGGCGGGCGAGGCTGCCGGTCTGGCCTGGGCCTTGCCCTGCCCCGCCGCCTGCTGCTGTTGCGGCGCTTCGGGGCGGTGGGGATCAAGGGCCTGCCATTCTTCAAGCGTCAGTTCAAGTTCTTCATTGTTCTCGTTGAGGACGGAAAGCGAATTGCGGAACATGTTGGCCCGCAGGACCTTCATGCTGCCCTGCGTGGTCTGGTATTTCTTGCCCAGGCGGGGGCAGTGGCGGTGGAAGCGGTCGTAATTCTCCTGCTCATAGGCCAGGCAGCACAGAAGGCGGCCGCAGATGCCGGAGATCTTGGCCGGATTGAGGAACAGGTTCTGTTCCTTGGCCATGCGGATGGTCACCGGCGCGAACTTGCGCAAATAGCGGCGGCAGCAGCAGACCATACCGCAGTTGCCCACAGCGCCCACCATCTGGGTCTCATGGCGCACGCCTATCTGGCGTAGTTCGATGCGGGCGCGGTATTCACGCACCAGATCCTTCACCAGCTCCCTGAAGTCGATGCGCGCCGGGGCGGTAAAGTAAAAGATGAACTTGCTGCGGTCAAAATAGACTTCCACTTCCACAAGTTTCATGTCCAGACGGCGCTGCCGGATGCACTGCCGGCAGAAGGCCGCGGCCTCCTGCGCCAGGACGGCATTGCTGCGGGCGCGTTCCTTGTCTTCCGCCGTTGCCGGGCGCAGGATGTCCTGTGCGGTGTCGGCATAGGGCGCGGGCAGGCTTTCATGTGGCCCGGAAACGACCTCGGCCAGGGCTTCGCCCTGCTCGGCGGCAACGATCACCTGATCGCCGGGACGCAGCGTATCCGGGCCGGAATAATAGCACGTCTGGCCGAGCGTACGGAATTTCAGGCCATAAAGGGGCATGGCTATACGGAACCTCGTGAAGAAATCGTGACGACAAACAGTGCTTTTCCGACATATTCCGCGCGCTGTCAACACAGGGGGCTCCTCCCTTGCCAAGCGTTGCCGCCTGACATAGGCTTAAGATACTTTTTTCTGACGAGGTGCAACTCATATGATATCCCGTAAGGATGCGCTGGCCCTGCTGGCGGAACATGGCGTGGAAGGCGGTCTTTTGCAGCACAGTACGGCGTCGGCGGCGGTCATGGCCGCGCTGGCGCGTCACTTCGGCGAGGATGAGGAGCTCTGGGCGCTGACGGGCCTGCTGCATGACGTGGACTATCCGGCCACCATGCAGGAACCGCAGCGGCACGGACTGGCGGCCGGCGAACTGCTGGCGGGCAGGCTGCCGGAGGAGGCCCTTACGGCCATCCGGGCCCATAACGGCGAGATGACGGGCGTCATGCCGCAAAGCCGGCTGGATCATGCCCTGCGCTGCGCGGAGACCGTTACCGGGCTGGTGAGCGCCGCGGCCCTCATGCGGCCCACGGGCTATGAGGGCATGGAAAGCAAGAGCATCAAGAAGAAGATGAAGGACAAGGCCTTCGCCGCCAGCGTCAACCGGGACAATATCCGGGAATGCGAGAAGATCGGCCTGGAGCTGGACGCCTTCCTCACGCTGGTCATCGCCGCCATGAAGGCGGAACATGACGCCGCGCAGCCGGCCGCCTGAGAGGCGTCCCGGCTGATCTTTCGCCAGCGCTGCGGCGCGGCGGCAGGGGCGATACGTCTTTTTCGGACCGGGGAGAGCCGCCCTCCGCGGCGGCCCTCCGGCCGCAGGACGCCAACACTTCCGGTTCCGGCCGGGACACAAGGAGAGGGAACGATGTCTCATCAGCACAAGAACGGCGCGTCACATCCCATCATGTCCATCTGCCATGAGGAGTACAACGGCATCGAGACCGGCATCCGGCTGCTCGGCCCGGCCAAGCTGGACTCTCCCCTGCCCTTCCGGGCCTGGGCCGATGACCGGCGCATCCCCATCTATGTAGACAGGGAACTCTGCGACGACTTCGACGACCCGGTCTGTCTCTGCTTCGAGGCGGCCGGGCCGCGGCGCAAGCTCTATTTCGATCCCCGCCGGGCCAAGTGCGCCATCGTCACCTGCGGGGGGCTCTGTCCCGGGCTCAACGACGTCATCCGCTCCATCGTTCTGGAGGCCTACCATGCCTACGACGTGCCCTCGGTCATCGGCATACGCTATGGGCTGGAAGGCTTCATCGCCCGTTACGGGCATGAAGTGGCCGAACTGACGCCACGGCGCGTGGGCGAGATCCACCGTTTCGGGGGGACCATCCTGGGGACGTCGCGCGGGCCGCAGTCCCCGGAAGAGATCGTGGACATGCTGGAACGCAGCAACGTGAACATCCTGTTCGTCATCGGCGGCGACGGCTCCATGAAGGCGGCCCAGGCCATCGCCGGCGAGGTCGCCGCGCGCAGTCTCAAGCTTGCCGTCATCGGCATCCCCAAGACCATCGACAACGACATCAACTTCATCGCCCAGTCCTTCGGCTTCGAGACCGCCGTGTCCAAGGCCACCGAAGCCATACAGAGCGCCCATACCGAGGCCTGCGGCGTGCATAACGGCGTCGGTCTGGTGAAGCTCATGGGGCGCGAGTCCGGCTTCATCGCGGCGCGCGCGGCACTGGCCCTCAAGGAGGTGAACTTCGTGCTCGTGCCGGAGGCCCCCTTCCGGCTGGAAGGCGAAGGCGGGCTGCTGCCCGCACTGGAGCAGCGGCTGGCCGCGCGGCATCATGCCGTCATCGTGGTTGCCGAGGGCGCGGGCCAGCATCTGCTGGATCAGCGTGGCGAAACGGATATTTCGGGCAATCCCGTGCTGGGGGATGTCGCCAGCCTGCTGCAACGGGAGATCAGGCGTTACCTCGGGGAGCGCGGCGTGCCGCATACCCTCAAGTTCATCGATCCGAGCTACATCATCCGTTCCGTGCCCGCCACCCCCAACGACAAGGTCTATTGCGGCTTTCTGGGCCAGTACGCCGTGCATGCCGCCATGGCCGGCCGTACGGAGATGGTGGTGGGCCGCCTGCAGGACAAGTTCGTCCATCTGCCGCTGCCTCTCGTGACGGCCAAGCGCCGCAAGCTCAACATCGCCTCCGACCTCTGGCGGGCCGTGCTGGAGTCCACCGGGCAGGGCATGCTTGCCGGCATGCTGCCGCCGGAAGGGACGGCCACGCCGGCTGCCGCGGCGGAACAGGCATAGGACGGGCCGGATGGATATCGCCGCCGCCCTGCATGCCCGCCAGCGCATGCTCCAGATCAAGGCATCCGCCGGCTCGGGCAAGACCTATACGCTGACGCGCCTGTTCCTGAACCGGCTCTCCCGCTGCGAGGCCGGCGCCGCCGGGGCGGGGGCCGCCTGTCTTGTCCGGCATGACGGCCCGGCGCACTGGGGGGAGATCCTTGCCATCACCTTCACCAATGCCGCGGCCACGGAGATGCGCGACCGCGTCATCAGGGAACTGAAAAACGTGGCCCTGGGCAACATGGCGCAGGACATCCCCCTGCAGCCGCAGGCCGCCGCCCGCTGGCTGGACGTCATCCTGCGCGACCTTGCCTCGCTCAATATCCGCACCATCGACAGCCTGCTGCACCGCATCGTGCGGGCCGCCGCGCTGGATCTCGGCCTGCCGCCGGACTTCCAGCCCGTCTTTGCCAGCAGCGAGGCCATGCAGCCCCGGCTTGACCGGCTCATGGACGAGGCCTGGCACGGAGATGCGGACAAGCTGGCCATGCTGCGCGCCGTGTATGGCGGATTGATCTTCCAGGGAGACAGGAAAGGCTTCGTGGCCGGCACGCATCTTGTGGAGGAGCTGCGCTCCCTCTGGGACGGCTTTCTGGACGGCAGCTTTGCCCGGCTCAGTCCGCCGGCGGCCATCGAGGCGGAGGTGGAACGCATCTGGACGGACTGCCGCACGGCGGCCGAAGCCTTCCTGAAAGAGAGCGGGGGCGACGGCGTCAAGGTCAAGGCGCCGGTGAAACAGGCCTGCGAAAAGATCGTGGCGCGGAACGCGGATTTCAAAAAGAGTTCCTTTTTCACCGAGCCGGACAAGGAGTTCCTCAATAAGGGCAGCGCCTGCCCCGCCTCGCTGACAAAAGCCTGGGAACGGCTCTGGCGGACGGCCAGCGGGGCCATCCGCCCGCTCGCCGTGCTGGAGGAGGCGGGCAAGTCCGCCCAGACCGTGCGCCTTGCCCGGATGCTCTGCGAGGAGTTCGAGCGTGACAGTCGCCGGGACGGCAACATCCCGGCGGTGCTCATCCCGCTCAAGGCCAGGGAGGCGCTGTCCGGGGAGTACGGCGTGCCCGAGGCTCTCTGCCGCCTGGGCAGCCGTTTACGGCATTTCATGCTCGACGAGTTCCAGGATACCAGCCGCCAGCAGTGGCAGGCCATGCATCCGCTGGTGGAGGAGGCGCTGGCCCAGGGCGGGACGCTGACCTGGGTGGGCGACGTCAAGCAGGCCATCTACGGCTGGCGCGGCGGCGATACCCGGCTTTTCGACGAGCTGGCGCGGGATGCGGGACTCCTGGGCATGGCCGAGGGCTGCCGTCAGGAATCCCTGCCCTGCAACCGGCGCAGCCGGCAAGTCATCGTGGAGCACAACAACCGTCTGTTCTCCCGTCTGGCCGACCGCGAGACGGCGCGGGAGGTGCTGACGGCCATCCTGGGCAGGAGCGTCCCCGCCGATCTGCTGGAGGAGGGCGCGGCCGCCGTGGCGGGCGCGTATGCCGATGCCGTGCAGCGTCTGCCGGAGCCGGCGGCCGCCGGCGGCTGCGTGCGGGTGTACGATGTGGAGGACGCGGCGGGGATCAGCCATGCCGCCGAAGGCAGGCAGGCCGTGGGGGAATGCCTGCTGCGCCTCGTGCGGGAGACGGGCGCGCGCCGTCCCTGGTCGGATATGCTGGTGCTGGTGAGCACCAATGAGCTGGCCCATGATTACGCTGAACTGCTCATGGAGGACGGCGTCCCCGTCATCACGGAGAACAGCCTCCTGCTGGCGGAACATCCGCTCATCCTGCAGCTGGTGGCCTTTTTGCGCTTTCTGGATCGGCCCGAGGACGACGTGGCCCTGTGGACCGTGCTGCACGGCGCGTTGCTGGCCGGTCATTCCGCCTTCAGCCTCGACTCGCAGGCGCTGCACGACTGGCGGGCCGCCCATGCCCGCCGACAGCGTCCGCTCTGGCAGGCCTTCCGGGAGTTCCGCCCGGACATCTGGGAGCATTTCCTGGCGCCCTTCCTTGGCCGGGCCGGGCTTATGACGCCGTACGATACCCTCATGGAGTGGTGCGCGCGTCTCCAGGCGCACGAGCGCTTTCCCGAGGCGGCGGTCTTCCTGCGCTACTTCATGGAGGTGCTTGCCTGCGCCGAGGAGAACGGCCTGGCCTCTCCGGCGGCCTTTCTGCACCACTGGGATCAGAAGGGGCAGGAGGAAAAAGTCCCCGCGCCGGACAACCTGGATGCCGTGCGCGTTATGACCATCCACAAGTCCAAGGGATTGCAGGCGCCGGTGGTCATCCTGCCCGGTACCGGCATGTCCCTTCTGGTGAACAGGATGCTGCCCGTGAGCGTGGGCGGGATACGCGTGGTCTGTCGGGCGCGGGCCGGGATGGGAGAGCCCTATTACCGCGAATACGTTCGTCAGGGTGTGGAGCGCCTCAATCAGCTCTATGTGGCCTTTACCCGCGCCTGCGAAGAGCTGCACATCATCCGCACGCCGCTTGCCTCCTCTGCGCGCGGCAGCGTCACGGCCGGTCTGGACCGGCTCTGGGAGCTGGCCGGTTTTGCCGTCCCCTATGCGGAAGGAGAGCTCCCGGCACGGACGGTGGCGGCGGATGCCGTGAGCGATGCGGAGACCTGTCCTCCCGAAGGAGAGCCCATCTCCCCGATGGCGGACGACATCTCCCCCACGGGGCCCGACGACGAGGAGCGGCCGTGGCGGCCCATGCAGTGGCTGCCCGCGCTCAAGATATTCCGCAATCCGCTGGGCGGCGCATTCCGTCCGCAGGACCGGGGAGAATTCCTCCACCATTGCCTTGAACACCTTGCCGCCACGGCGGGCGACTGTGCCGGGAGCCGGGCCGTCGCGGCCTGGCGGCGCGGGCGGGAGACCTTTCCCCGTTCCGTGCCGGAGGATGACGCCTTTCGTCAGGGCATCCTGACCGCCCTCGACTGGGCGGCGGGACAGCCCCTGCTCATGGACTGGCTGGGCCGAGGGCATGCGGAACAGGGGCTGCTCGTGGCCGGGCGCGACGGCCTGCGGGCCGGTCGGGCGGACCTGATCGTCCCGGGCCGGCGGCGTCATCTGGTGCTGGAATTCAAGAGCGGCAGGCCGGAGGCGGGGCATGCGGCGCAGCTGCGCGGCTATCTGAGCTGCCTGCCGCAGGACCTTCCGGCCACGGGGCTGCTCGTCTATCTGGATGAACGCTGTTTCCGGCGGGTGGAACTCACGGACGCCACGGAACTGCTGGCGGAGCTGACGCAGGCCTTTCCCTGTTGCCATGAGGTATAGAACATGCCCGGAACGCCCTTTTTCCTTTTTGACTGGCGCAAGCCCTTCCTGCCCGCCCTCAAGGACTTCATCGCCCGACGTACGGACGGCTGTCCCGGGCGGGCCCTGCTGGTGGTCCCCCACAATCGCCCCTGGCGCTATCTCCAGCACCTCTATGCTCTGGACGGCAGGCCGACCCTGCTGCCCAAGGTCATAACCTTCACCGAGCTGCTGGGCCGCTGGCGGGAACAGGCGGGCGAGCCGCCCGTCCATACGGCCAACAGTCTGGATCAGGTGGCGTTGCTGCGCGAATGCGTCGCCGGCCTTTCCCGGACGGACAGCGGCCTTGCCGAGCGCTTCTCGCGCATGGAGATGGAAGAATTCCTGCCCTGGGGCATGCGGCTGGCCGGCGTGCTGGAAGAGCTTTTCGGGTATGGCGTGACGGCCGCCGACATCGCCCACATGGAAGGGGAGGTGGCGCCGCCCGCGGCCGCCCTGCTTGCCGCGCTGGGGCGCATCCAGGAGGCGTACGCCCGCCTGCTGCGGGAACGGGGCTGGACGACGCCGGGTTTCGACGCCTGCGAGACGGCCCGCCTCGGCGAAGACGTGCCGGAGAGCCTGCGCGCCCGTGACGGCCGGCCGGTGCTGCTGGCGGGCTTTGCTCTGCTGACGCCCACCGAGGACATATTGCTCCGTCGTCTCTGGGAAGCCGGCGCGGACATCTGCCTGCATACGGACGCGGCGCTGGCGCTGGGCGACAGGCCGCACTGGGCCTGCGAGGAACATGCCCGCTGGCTGCGCCGCTGGCAGGCGCGGGCCACGCTTGCGGATGCCGGCGACGCGGCGGATGCGGCGCAGCCGGCGGGGCCGGAATTCCACTTTTTTGCCGGGTATGACGTGCATTCCCAGCTGGAGGCCCTGCGCGAGGACCTGCTGGCGGAGATGCCTTCCGCCAAGGATGCGGAAGATGCCGTCCGCCTGGACAGGGAAGACGGCGACGAGGCGGTCATCCACTGGACCACGGGCCAGGAACCCGCCGGGCCGTCCACGGCCGTGGTGCTGACCCATAACGGGCTGCTCCTGCCGGTGCTGCACCATCTGCCGCGCAAGGACGTCAACATCTCCATGGGCTATCCGCTGGAGCGCTCGCCGCTGTTCCGCCTGCTGGAAAGCCTTTTCCGCACGCAGGAGGAACGCGGCGCGGACGGCCGCTACTACTGGCGGAGCCTGCTGGAATGTCTGCGCCATCCCTACCTGGCCATGCTCCAGCAGGAGGAGGCGGTCGATCCCGCGGCAGCGCCGGAAGCCGGGCGCGCCTCCCTGCGGGAACCGCTGGCCCTGCTGGCCGAGACCATCCGTCAGGGCAGCCGGAGCCGCACGCTCGAGGAGGTTCTGGCCCCGGTGGAAGTCCGTCTCGCGCCGCGGGAGGCCCGGGCCCTGCGCGAACTTGTCCACATCCTTTTTTCCGCCTTTGCCGCCGTGCGTACCTGTGCGGAGCTGGCCGACGCGCTGGAGGCCCTGTGCGTCTGCCTCCAGGAGCGCGGCGGGCACATCTGGCCGCACTATCCGCTGGACGCCGAGGCCATGTACCGCCTGCGGGAACACTGTCTGCCCGTTTTGCGCCACAACGCCCTGAGCCGGGAACCGTTCACGGCGCGGCAGCTCTTCCAGTTCGCCCGGCAGATCCTGCGACAGGAGCGCATCCCCTTCGAGGCGGTCCCCCTTACCGGCCTGCAGGTGCTGGGCATGCTGGAGACCCGCCTGCTCCACTTCGATCGTCTGTATATCCTGGACGCCACGGACGAGAGCCTGCCCGGCAGCGCGGTACAGGACCCCCTGTTGCCGGACAGTCTGCGGCTGGAACTGGGGCTGCCCGATGCGCGACGGCGCGAACGGGCGGCGGCGCATACCCTCTTCCGGCTGTGTGCCGGGGCGAGCAAGGTCACCTTCTCCTGGCAGGAGGGCATTTCCCGCTCGGCTCTCTTCGATGCCCGCAAAAGCCGCAGCCGCTTCGTGGAGCAGCTCATCTGGCAGGAGGAGCGGCGGCGCGGCCGGCTGCTTGTGCCCGGCGAAGCGCCCCTGCACACTCCCGCCAGCGCGGCACGCCCTTCCGCCGCGCAACCGGAGGAGATCGTCCACTCCCCTGCCCTGCGGGAGGTCATGCGGCGGTTTCTGGACGGGCGAATCTCTCCCACGGCGCTGGATGCCTACCTCGGCTGTCCCAAGCGTTTCGTCTGGCATTACCTCTGCCGGCTGCGCGAGGCGGAGGAAGTCAATGAGGGGGACGATCACGCCCTGGTCGGCAAGGTCGTCCATCGTGTGCTCGAGCAGCTTTACCGTCCGCACATCGGCAAGACCGTGTGCGCGCAGGATTTCCGGCAGGCTGATCTGGCCGCCCTGCTGGTGCAGGCCCTTGCCGATCTGGGAGGCGAGGACGCTCTGCCGCCGGAAAGCCGCATCATGCTTGAGCTGTCCGTACCTTACCGGCTGCGAAAGTATCTGGACGAGCAGCCGGAAACCACCATCATCGGCCTGGAGGAGCCGCTGGAGACCCGGCTGTCGCTCTGGGAGGGGCGCGGGTTTGCCTTCTGGGGGCAGGCGGACCGCATCGACAGGCGGGAAGGAGCGCTCCATCTCGTGGATTACAAGACCGGGCGCGTGCGCGGCGCGGATACGCTGCTCTGGAACGAGGAGGACTTCTGGCGGGAGCTGGACGATTTCCGCCGCGCGGCGGAAGCGGGCGAGGCGGATGCCGACGACGCCCTGCCGCTGCTGGCGGTGGTGCGCGAGCGCCTGCACAGCCTGCAACTGCCCTGCTATGTGGCTCTGCTGGCCGGGTTGCGGCCTGAAGAGCGGGTGGAGAACGCCTGTCTGGTGGAGTTGTACGAGAAGGGCAAGGAGCACCCGCTGTTCAGCGGTCCGTGGACAGACGAGGACTATGCCGTGGCGCTGCGGCGCTGTCGTGAGCTGCTCGGTCTGGTCATCTGGCACATGGAGCATTGCGCGACCTTCCGGCCCGTGACGGGACGCTGCGCGCACTGTCCCTACCGGGGAGCCTGCCGGGCCTGATGCGGCCGCCGGCTTTTTCTCGTCCGTCCTGCACCCGCGCGGAATGCGGTTATTTGTAAGATATTGTGTCCGCGGCCAGCGCCGGCATGGTGAGCGGAAGCGGAGAGGCCCGCGTGCGGCTTGCAGGGCGCGGCGCGCAACATCCCGGCGGCCAGGCGGCACGGGCGGGGCCGTCGCAGGCTGCCGATAACGGGCCCGCCCTTGTGTTTTGCCTTTTTTTTGCCTACCATCGGGACATTCTGGTCATGCGGCCTCCCCGTCTGTGACGGGGAAGACATGACCTCCCTTTCCATGCGCCTGCGGAGGTTGTATACCGTGCCTTTTCCCCCTTTGAAAATTGGCGAGCTCTGTGCCCGTCGTCCCATCGTGCAGGGCGGCATGGGCGTCGGCATTTCCCTTTCCGGCCTGGCGTCCGCCGTGGCCAATGAAGGCGGCATAGGCGTCATTGCCGGGGCCATGATCGGCATGCGCGAGCCGGACGTGGCCAAAAATCCCATTGAAGCCAACCTGCGCGCCCTGCGGCAGGAGCTGCAACTCGCTCGGGAAAAAACACAGGGCATCATCGGCGTCAATATCATGGTGGCCCTGACGACCTTTACCCAGATGGTGCGTACCGCCATCGAGAATCATGCCGACGTCATCTTTTCCGGCGCGGGCCTGCCGCTGGACATGCCCCGCCATCTGCGGGAACTCTGCGAGGAAAAGAAACAGGAATTCAAGACCAAGCTCGTGCCCATCGTCTCCTCCGCCCGGGCGGCGACGGTCATTGCCAAAAAATGGCTGAGCCGCTTTGATTACACGCCCGACGCCGTGGTGGTGGAAGGTCCCCGGGCCGGCGGGCATCTGGGCTTCAAGGTCGAGGAACTGGATGATCCGGCCTTCGCGCTGGAGAAGCTCGTCCCCGATGTGGTGGAGTCGGTCAAGCCCTTTGAGGACAAGAGCGGCCGGGCCATCCCTGTCATTGCGGCCGGCGGCATCTACAATGGGGAAGACATCGACAAGTTCCTGCATCTGGGGGCTTCCGGCGTGCAGATGGGCACGCGCTTCGTGGCGACCTACGAGTGCGATGCCGACCAGCGCTTCAAGGAAAGCTACCTTGCGGCCACGGACGCGGACGTGACCATCATCAAGAGTCCTGTGGGCATGCCGGGCCGGGCCCTGAACAATGCCTTTATTGAAGCGGCACGCGAAGGGCGCAAAAAACCCTTCAAGTGCGTCTTCCACTGTGTGAGCACCTGCGAGCAGGAAAAGACCCCCTACTGCATCGCCTCCGCCCTCATCAACGCCATGAAGGGCAATCTGGAGCGGGGTTTCGCCTTCTGCGGGGCCAACGTCTCCCGCGTGAAGGAGATCATTTCCGTCAGGGAACTGATGGACTCGCTGCAACGCGAATACGAAGCCGTACAGGCCTGAAAAACAGTGTGCCGCAGCCGCGGCGCGGAGGGAGGCGATCCCTGCCGTCCTTTCTGGAAAGGAGAGCGACCGGCGGGCCGCTCCCCTCTTTTTTTCACTTCAGGCGGCCGGCGCAAGAGGGGCGCGGATATCATTTCTCTTGCCGCTCCGCCGCTTTCCTGTGGCCGGACAGCCTGTCCCAAGGAGCCGTTTTTTCATGGAACGTCTTGAACTCCTCTCCGCCATGCTCATGGTGCTGAGCCCCGTCATGGTGCTTATGAGCCTTATCAGCCCCAGGGGGGCCATCCTTTTTCGGCGCAAGACGCGCCTCAAGGGGGTACTGCTCTGGCTGTGCGTGGGGCTTGCGGGGCTGGCGCTGGCGCATATCGTCGTGCCGCAGCCCGGCGGGCCGCTCCCGGATGCGTCGGCCGGCTCGCAGGCCGCTCCTGCCGCCCCCTCGCCGGCGGCCGTTCCCCGGCAACAACAGTAATGAACGGGAGGTCTCGGAAATGATGGTCTTTTTCTGCAAACGCGCAACAACGGCCGACGGCCGTACGCGCTGGTCGGCAAGCGTCCCTACCCTGCTGGGGTTCACCACCGTCGGCTGGTTCTATTCCGAGGAGCTCGCGCACAGCTTCATCCATTTCCTGGAAAGCACGCCGCATGCCCGTGACGAGGCGGAAAACGACGCCTGGCGCGAGTTTCAGTTCCGTCTGGATTTCCTCTGGTGTGAAAAGCTGCAAAAGGAGCGCGCCGTGCTGGAAAGCCACTGGCAGCCGCTGCATGACGTTCTCTGGCGCTATACGGCAGCCATTGCCGAGCTGTTGCGTAAGACGGATCCTGCCGCGACGGACAGGAGCGCCCGCATTGCCGAAGGCTTCCAGGCCATCTGGGAAAGTGCCTTCACGGCCATGCGCGCCCTTGAGGGGCTGGAGCCGCTGGCCGATCTGCTGGAGGCGCAAAGCCGGGTGCACGGCCAGATCAGAACCGAGCTTGAACGCCAGGCCGGGCAGATGGCCGAAGCGGGAGCGCTGCCGCGCCTGCAGTAGGCGCCTGTTAACACAAGTTTGACAAATAATTTAAGTAGATAATGAAGTAGCTGAACGTGCTCAGCTTGCCTTTGGGGGTGGGCTCGCCTCGTGTCCCTGACTTCCCCCCAACAAACAGTAAATAGCGTCAACAGGCCCCAGCGGGCCTTGCCGTGGTTGCCGGGGCGCGGACAGTCCCGCCTTTCAAGGGGTACTTCACCCTTTCCAGGCGGGAAGAGGCCTTCACGGCCGGTAGTGGCGATACGGAGAGGGCCTTTTTTGGTTGAGACGCTTTGCGTTGCAGACCATGCCTGTCGTTTCGCGGGAGAATGCGGTTTTTCCGCTCGCGTGTGGCCGGACGGGGTGTTGCCGCCGCGCAGGTTGCTTTTGCAATGGACGCTTTCAAAAAAACAGGGGAGCCCGGACGATGCGCGTACCGGGCTCCCCTCCTTCTTTGGCGTCACAGCGGCATCATTCCGCCCGCCGCGTGCCCTGCGCCGCGGCGGGACGGGCATGCAGCCAGTGGCCGAGCATTTCCGCCGCCTCGATGGAACGCGGTCCGGGCCGGGAAAAAAGCTCTTCCTTCACTTCAAGGATGCGTCCCTCCCGTACGGCGCGCAGCTCCCGGTAATGCGGCCGTTCGGCCACGGGCTGCGGCGCGGGGTTCATGGGGCCGACCTGATAGATGTAGGCATCCGGGTCGGCGGCGAGGACGGCCTCCTCATTGAGGCGAACCAGCTTGCGCGGGGAATCCACCACGTTGATGCCCCCGGCGGCATTGATGAGGTCATTGACGATGCTGCCCTTGCCGGCCGCCAGCAGATTGGGGGACCCCGCCTCGAAAAAGACGCGCACCGCCGGCTCCGTGGCGTAGCTGTTGCGCAGGGCGGCCAGACGTCGTCGCCACTGCCCGACAAGGTTGGTGGCCTCCACCTCGCGCCCCACAAGCCGGCCGAGGGTCAGGGTCACCGTATACAGATCCTCCAGGGAGTTGAGCTCAAAGGTCAGGACGGGTATGCCCAGTTCCCGCAGGTGCTCCGTCTGGCTCCCCGCTTCCCGGCGGCCCTTCATCTGCAGGATGACGTCCGGCTTCCGGGCCACGATGAGCTCGGCATTGGGCTGCATGTGCGTGCCGATGGCCGGAAGGCCGGCCAGTTCCGGCAGATGCTCGTCGGCGGCGGTGCGGGCCACGATGACGTCCCGCGCGCCCAGCGCCAGCAGAATCTCGTTGAAGGAACCGTACAGGGAGATGACGCGGCGTACCGGGATGGGCAGTCCCTTGCCTTGTCCGTCCTGGGTGCTGAGGGTGATGCTGCTCCTGATGGGGACCGTCGCGGCGGCATCAGCCGCGCGGGACGTCCCCGGCGGACAGCAGAGGCCCGCCAGCAGCCCCAGACAGAACAGCACGCGGCACAGTTTCCTCGTCCGCATGGTACGGGCCGTGCGGACAGGCGGGAAGCGCCTGCGGCAGGCCGTTACGCGGATGGGCAAAGACGCAAAGGGAAAGATCGTAGAGGGCACCGAGATTTTCCTCCGTAAAAACCGTCTCCGGGGGACCGTCAAAGAGTACGCGGCCCTGCTTGAGCCCCACAAGGCGCGTGGCGTACTGGGCCGCCAGGCTGCAATCATGCACGGCCATGACGATGGCCATGCCGGCCCGACGGCGCTGCTCCAGCAGGTCGAAGAGTTCCACCACCCGCGCCCAGTCAAGGGCGGCCGCCAGTTCGTCCAGCAGCAGCAGGCGGCTTTCCTGCGCCAGGGCGCGGGCCAGCATCACCCGCTGTACCTCGCCGCCGGAAAGCTCCCCCATGCGGCGATGGGCCAGCTCCCGCGCTCCCGCGCTGGCCAGGGCCTGATCGGCCACGGCATGGTCGTGGGTGGTGTAGGTTCCCCACCAGCCAAGGTGGGCATAGCGACCCAGCAGCACCATGTCCCGGACGAGCTGGGAGGCGAAGAATTCCGCGCGCTGGGGGACGACGGCTATCCGCCGGGCACGCTCGCGGGGAGGCAGGGTCGCGGGCCCCCTGCCCTCCAGGAGGACGCGTCCGGCAGCGGGCGCAAGCTGCCCGGCCAGTACGCGCAGCAGCGTGGTCTTGCCGCTGCCGTTGTGCCCGAGCAGGGCCACGCTTTCGCCGGGGGCCACCGTCAGGCTGACGTCGTGCAGCACGTCCCGTCCGGGATAGCCTGCGCGGACATGTTCACAGCACAGCATCAGCGCCTCCGCAGCATCACGCCGAAAAATGGCCCGCCCAGCAGGGAGGTGACGACGCCTACCGGCAGTTCGCGGCCGCCGTCCAGGACGCCGCGCGCCAGCACATCCGCCCAGAGCAGGAGGATGCCCCCGCCGAAAAAGGCGCCGATCAGCAGGGGGGCATGGCGCACGCCCAGCCGCAGGCGCAGCAGATGCGGCACCACGAGGCCCACAAAGCCTATAACGCCCGTCACGGCAACGCAACCCGCCGTCATGCAGCTTGCGCCGGCCAGCAGCCAGAAGCGGGCCCGCCCGACATGCAGGCCCACCTGAGCGGCCTGTTCGTCGCCCAGCGCCAGCACGTCCAGCGCCCGCCAGTGCAGCGCCACGGCCAGCAGGCCCGGCAGCAGGGTCAGCAGCAGCAGCGGCAGGGCCTGCCAGCCGCGCCCCTGCAGGCTGCCCATGATCCAGAAGACGATGCTGGTGACGGATTCCTCGTTGAGGGCCTTGATGAGCGCCACCAGCGCCCCCAGAAAGGCCGACATGGCGATGCCCGCCAGGATGACGGTCTCCCGCCGGAAGCCGCCGTCCCCCCTGCCCAGCCAGAGTGTGCCGGCCAGCGCCAGCAGCGCGCCCGCAAGGGCGCACAGGGAGATGAGGCTCATGCCGTTGGCCCCCAGGCGAACGGTCAGGCCCAGCGAACCGCCGAGGGCGATGGCGATGCTGGCGCCGCAGGCCGCCCCGGAAGAGATGCCGAGGGTGAAGGGGTCGGCCAGCGGATTGCGCAGGACGCCCTGAAGGGCCACGCCGGCCACGGCCAGCGTGCCGCCGCACAGCAGGGCCAGCACGGCCCGTGAAAGCCGTATCTCGCTGATGACCGAGCAGGCCACGGGGTCCACGCCGCTTTCGCCGAATCCGGCCATCCCGGCAAAGACGGACCAGATCTCGGGCAGCGTCAGCGAGACCGGCCCGCCGAGGCAGGACAACGGGACGGACGCCAGCCAGAGCAGGACGATGCCGGCAAGCAGACCGGCGGGGGACAGGAAACGGCGGGGCGGCATGGCTATCCGTCCCTTTGCGGGCAGCCGGCGAACATCAGTCCTCCCGCAGCCAGATAAGGCTCGCCTGTCGGCCCGACGCCGGATGGCGGCGATGGGAGAAGCAAAGCCGGGGATTGCTGGCCGTACAGATGTCCACGCCGAAGATATGGCGCGCCTCAAGGCCGGCTTCCAGCAGTTGATGCCGGGTCAGGCCCCAGAGGTCAACGGTCCGGTTTTCGGGCTGGAACCACGGCCGGAAGCCCTCGCCCCATTCCGTGTCGAAATGGATGAATTCGGCCCGGTCAGGGCCGAGGCTCGGCCCGCGCACCGCCAGGATGTCCCGCGGCGAAAGGCGGTAGCGCTCGCAGAAGCGCCGTACGGCCGACTGCGGGAAACCGCGGCGGTTGCCCCGCCAGCCCACATGCAGGGCGGCGATGTGGCGGCCGCCCGTATGGGCCAGCAGAATGGGCTGACAGTCCGCCGTCTTGATGCAGAGGGGCAGCCCGGGCCTGTCGGTGGCCATGCCGTCCCCTTCCGCCACGGGCTGCGCCTCCGCGGCGACGGGTTCGGGATCGAAAAGCAGGCCGTCGCCGTGTACCTGGCGCAGTTCCGCCCAGTGCGCGATATGCAGCCCTGCCGCCAGCCCGCGGCGGGCGGCCAGCACGTTTTCCGCCGGATCGCCGTTCACGGCAAAGGAAATGTTGCCGCCGGAAGCGGGCGCATCCGGCGCGGGGTCCCGGCGCAGCTGGAAGGCGCAGCCGACCTGCGGCAGACCGGGGAAGTGGAAGGCGAGCACGTTTACAGACATAGCCACTCCCTGTCCGTACAGATATGGGTCATGCGTTCATCCCACGGTTCGGCGGGCAGTTCCTCCTGGAGCTGGCAGTGGTAGCACAACCCTACGAAGGCGCGCGGGCCGTCGTCTTCCCGCGCGCGCACGGCGGAAAGGAAGCGGTCGTAATAGCCGCCGCCGAAGCCCAGCCGCCTGCCCTGCCGGTCAAAGCCCAGTCCGGGCACGATGAACACGTCCGGCCGGAATGCCGTGCCCGCATCTTCCGGGCCGAAGCCCGGCAGATCGTCCCGCGGCTCCAGCAGTTGGAAGGGACCGGGGCGCAGCTCCTCCCGGCCGCGCACGGACACGAAGTCCATAAGGCCGTACTGCTGGCGGACGCGGGGCAGGTAGAGCGTCTTTCCGGCCTGCCAGGCGGCATCCAGCAGCGGGGCGGTATCCAGCTCATCCGGCAGGGAAACATAGAGGACGACGCCCTTCGCCTGCCGCCAGAGGGAAGACGCCAGCAAATGCGCGTGCGCCCGCGCCGCGAGCTCCCCGCCCCGTGTGGCGGCGACGTCCCGCCGGGCCTGCCGCAGCCGGGCGCGCAGGGCTTTTTTCCGTTCCGGTAAAGAGGTGGCGGACATAGTGCTTTCCTTGTGACGTAAAATATGGCACAGTCTTTGGCGTTGCAAGCCTAACAAAGGAAGTGTGACCATGCCAAGCCTCCCCAAGCAGGATTATCTGTGGATCGCCGTAGGCGACATACATGACGATGCGGCGTGCTTTGCCCGTATTCCCGAACTGGCGCAGGCCGACGGGATCATCGTCACCGGCGATCTGACCATCACCGGCGGCGCCAAGCAGGCCGAGCTTGTGATGGATGTCCTGTGGCGGCACTGCCCCGTGGTCTGGGCGCAGATCGGCAATATGGACCGGCCGGAAGTGGACGCCTGGCTGAGCGAGAAGGGATGCAACCTGCATGCCCGCGTACAGGAACTGACGCCGGACATCGCCCTGTTCGGGGTCGGCGGCTCCACCTTCACGCCCTTCGGGACGCCCAGCGAATTCCCGGAAGTCAGCTTCTCGGAATGGCTCAATGCCTGCTGGCAGCGGGCGCGCCTCTATCCGCACACCATTCTCGTGTCCCATAACCCGCCCAAGGATACGGCCTGCGACGTCATCCCCGGCGATGTGCATGTGGGCTCCACGGCGGTGCGTGAATTTCTGGAAGAGGCCCAGCCGGAGCTCTGCCTGTGCGGGCATATCCATGAGGCGCGGGCCATCGACCGCGTGGGCCGTACGCTGGTGGTCAATCCCGGCGCGCTGGCCCAGGGCGGGTATGTGGTCGTGCGCAGCAACGACGGGCAGCTTTCCGCCGAGCTCTGCCGTCTCGATCTGCGGGAAAGCTGAGCGGATCGGGAGCCCTGCCGTGTTGCCGTCCTTGCGGGACGACGCGGCGGGGCGGATGCCGGAAGCCCCGGCATGGTATCGACGGCAAATTTCGGGAGGCCGGGCCGGATGCCCCGCTCCCCCTTCCGCCGGGGATCTTCCGTGCGGACGATGATATTTTGACAGACAGCCCTCTCGACGCTGGCGCGGGCCCCCTGCCGGATATGCCGGCAGCGCTGGGGTTTTCGCAGCCGCGGACAGCCTGTGCGGCGTGTCCGTTCCCTTGCGGAGCAGCGGCTCCGCGCGTGCGATGGCTGCAAACATTTTTTGACTGCGGACAGCAGTCCCATAAGGAATGGTATGACATCCCATCAGGAAAAGCCTGAAGGAAGCGAATCCCTCGCTGCCGAGACGGCCGGTACGGCCGATTCCCCTGTGATGGCCGCGGTGGCGGCCGATGACCCCTCCTCCGAATCCTCTTCTTCCCCGCAACGCGGGGCACGCGCTTCCCGCCGCAAGAGTGACGGCGCAGCCGATGCCGTGAGCGCTCCCCGCAAACGCCGCAGCCGCCGTACGGCGGATGAGACAGCGGCGGAGGCGGACGCCGTGCAGGCTGAGGCCTCGCCTGAAGCGGAGCCTGCTGCCGCGCCGGCCAGGACCGCTTCGCCACGCAAAGGCCGCCGGACGGGCGCTGCCCGCAGCGCCGCCAGTGCCGGGGACGACACGACGGCAACGCTCCCTGTCGGAGAGGACGCCTCTCCGGCGACGAGCGGGGAGGAGACGCCCTCCCCTGCCCGCGGGACGCGCGGCGCCGCCAGGGGACGCACCAGAAAAACGGCGCAGGCGGCGTCCGCCCCTGCGGAGAGCGGCGTGCAGGATGCGGCTGCCGCTCCCGCTGCTGAAGGAGCGCCGCAGGATGCCGCGCCGGATGGGGAGGGGGCAGCCGCTCCCCGGCGTACTTCCCGTACCGGACGCAGCCGCAAGAAAGACGCTGCCGGACAGGAACGGAGCGATCAGGCCGCCGGCGGACAGGACGCGCAGCCGTCCAGCGCCAAAGCTGATGCGGAAACGGCGGATGCGTCTGTGCGGGAAGATGGCGAAGCGACCGCCCCAGCCCCCCGCAAAACGGCGGCCCGTGGCAGGAAGCGCGACAGCGCGGCGGAAGCTGCCGCGTCCGCAGGGGAAGCGGCGACGCCAGCCATGCCGGCCCTGGAACAACAGGATATGCTCCCGCCTGCCCTGCAGGAAACACGCCCAGTGCCCGTCCTGCGCGAACAGTCCCTGCCGGTCCCTGTGCCGGCGGCAGCAACGGGACCGGAAGCGACGGGTGAAAGCACGGAAGCCGCCGCCTCTGACGCCGTGGAAACGGAAGAGGAAGGCGTTCGCCGCAAGAGCCGGCGCGGCCGCCGGGGCGGCCGGGGACGCAACCGCAAGAACCGTCAGGGAAGCGAAACGGCGGAAACGCCGTCGCTGAGCGAGATATTTGCCGGAGGGGACGACACGGATGCCTCCTCCGCCCTGGAGTCGGCGGAGCCCGCGACAGGGGAAGAAAACGCCGAACCGGCCAGGAAGGGCAGCGTGCGCGCGGCGGCGGTCAAGGCCAGGGCGGCCTCCTCCACGGGGCGGCAGCGCATGTTCATCAGCATCCTGCCCGGCGAACAGGTGGAAGTGGCGCTCGCCGAGGAAGGCGTGCTGCTGGAATACTACCTTGACATGCTGCACCAGAAGAAGCTCAAGGGCAATATCTACAAGGGCGTCATCCACAATATCGACACCAACCTGCAGGCGGCCTTCGTCAGCTACGGCGCGGGCAAGAACGGCTTTTTGCAGATCGACGAGGTGCACCCCGAATACTGGCTGACCCACCATGAACCGGCCAAAGGCAAGAAGTATCCGCCTATCCAGAAGGTGCTCAAGGCCGGGCAGGAAGTGCTTGTGCAGGTCGTCAAGGAACCCAACGGCAGCAAGGGGGCCTTCCTCACCACCTGGCTGTCGCTGGCCGGGCGCTTTCTCGTGCTGACGCCGGGCCAGGAGCAGATCGGCGTCTCGCGCAAGGTGGACAATGACGAGGAGCGGGCCCGGCTGCGCGAGATGATGAACGGCATCGATCCCGGCGAGGGGCTGGGTGTCATCGTCCGCACGGTGAGCGCGGGGGTCACCAAGACCATCCTGCGCAGCGATCTGCAATATCTCAAGCGCGTCTGGAAGGACATCCGCAAAAAGGCTACGGAAGTGGCGGCTCCGGCCCTCATCCATGAGGAACCTGGCCTGCCGGAACGGGCCGTGCGCGACTACCTGACCGACGACGTGTGCGAGATATGGGTGGACAACGAGGCGCTTGCCGAAAGCATCCGCGATATGGTGAGCCAGCTCTTCCCGCGCAAGAAGGATCTGGTGCGTCTGCATTCGGACACGCGGCATACTCTCTGGGAGCGCTTCAATCTGCGCCGACAGCTTGATCAGATCTATTCCCGCGAAGTGACGCTGCCTTCGGGCGGGCGGCTGGTCTTTGACCAGACGGAAGCCCTCATGGCCGTGGACATCAACTCCGGCAAGATCTCCGGCAAGGTCAACTTCGAGTCCATGGCCTTCAAGACCAATGTGGAAGCGGCGGAGACCATCGCCCGACAGCTCAAGCTGCGCGACATCGGCGGACAGGTGGTCATCGACTTCATCGAGATGCGTGATCGCAAACATGTCCTGGAAGTAGAAAAGACCCTGCGCGCAGCCATGAAGAACGATCGTGCCCGGCACGATGTGGGCCGCATGAGTTCTTTCGGGCTGCTGGAGCTGGTGCGGCAGCGCATGGGGTCCTCGGCGCTGGCCATCAGTATGGAGCCCTGCCCGCACTGCAACGGTACCGGCCAGCGGCGCAACCGCGAGTGGCAGGCCCTTCAGGCCCTGCGTGAGCTGCGTAGTCTGCTGCGCTCCTGCCAGGAGGACCGCTTGCGTTTTGAGACCACGGCCGAAGTGGGCATGTACCTGCTCAATCACAAGCGTGATACCCTGCGCGATATGGAAAACAGCTTCGGCAAGAGCATTGAAATATGTCTGCGTCCGTAACGTCCGCTGCCGGCAACAGCCTGCTGCTGCACGTCTGCTGCGGGCCCTGTTCCATCATGCCGGTGCAGCGCCTGCAGGAGGCGGGCTATGCGGTGACGGCCTGGTTCATGAATCCCAACATTCAGCCATTGAGCGAGTATTTCCGGCGGCGGGAAGCCGCCGGGGAATGCGCGGAGCGGCTGGGCATCCCCATCCTGTACGAGGATGCGCCGTGGGATATCGTGGCCTGGCTGCGGCAGGTGGCAGGGCGCGACCTGCCGCCGGAGCGCTGCCGCTGGTGCTGCACCAGCCGGATGGAGGCGACGTATGCCGCCGCCCGCGCCCTGGGGTTCGCGTATTTTTCCAGCAGCCTGCTCTACTCCCGCTATCAGCCGCATGATGCCATCGCCGCGGCGGGCTTTCGTCTGTGCGGGCTGGATGTCCCGGCTGTCCTGCCGCAAGCGCATCCCGCGTCCGCGCCAGACGCGGCGGCAGCGCAGACGGCAGGGCCCTGCTTCGTCTATCGGGATTTTCGTACGGACTGGCAGGCGGGCATCGACATCTCCCGGGCCTGGGGCGTCTACCGTCAGCCGTACTGCGGCTGCGTCTACAGCGAGGCGGAGCGTTACCACAAGAAGTGGCAGCGCCTGCTGACGTCCGAGGGGCGGGCCTGAGAAAAAGAAAAATTTTTCTTGACCTGAGGAGAAAAGACGCGTAAAAGCATCTTCGTCACTTCGACACATTCCCCGATAGCTCAATCGGCAGAGCGGGTGACTGTTAATCACTAGGTTGGCGGTTCAAGTCCGTCTCGGGGAGCCACGAAAGCAAAGCCCTCGCGCTGTTCGGCGCGGGGGCTTTTCCATATCCGCGAAGCAGCCGCCGTGCCGCTCGGAAGCGTTGCCTTGCGGCGACAGCAGGACAGGCGGCGTTCGCGGCGGAGTCGTGAGGCAGGCCATGAGACGATGGCGGGGCTGCGAGAAAAAGAAAACTTTCCCTTGACAAAATATCCTCTCCCGCGTACAAGCATCTTCGTCAGTTCGACATTCCCCGATAGCTCAATCGGCAGAGCGGGTGACTGTTAATCACTAGGTTGGCGGTTCAAGTCCGTCTCGGGGAGCCACGAAAGCAAAGCCCCTGCGCTGTTCGGCGCGGGGGCTTTTCCTTTTCCGCCAGACCTGTTCCCTTATTCCGGCACAGCGCACGATGGCCGTCCCCCCTCCCCTGCCGGTGTGACGGCAGGGCGTATGTGACATTTTGGTGACAAACCTTTGCACCCGCCTGCCGCTGCCTTGACAGATCATGCCGTCAATCTGATATGGTGTTCCATACTGTCACCCCCAAGTCTTCAGAGGTAAACAACTATGTCACTTTTTGACATCATCAAGGGCAAGGACTGGGGCGCCACCCTCGGTTCGCTGGCCGACAAGGCCAGAAGCGGCGCAAGCGACCTGACCAGGAATGCCCCCGGCGGCATGGGCGGTCTGCTGGGCGCCGGGGCGCTGGGAGCCCTGCTGGGCTCCGTGCTTTCCAAGGATGTGCTCCAGAACGCGGCGCTGGTGGGCGCCGGGGCCGTGGCCTGGAATTTCTACAAGAAATGGTCGGACAAGAAGGAAGAGGGCGCAGCGGCCCGGCAGGCGGCCGCGGGCTTTGGTATGGGACAGCCCGCCGCGGCCCCGTCAGGCCCCGTGAGCGGAGCCAGTGACCCCACGGCCATGCTGCTTTTGCGGGCCATGATCTTTGCCGCCCGTGCCGACGGACACATCGACGCCACGGAACAGGAACGCATTTCCAAAATGGTCGCCCAGATGTTCCCCGGGCAGGACGCCAGTCAGCTCGTCAATGCGCTGCTCAATGAGCCCATCGATCCGGCTGTGCTGGCCGGGCAGATACGTTCGGCGGAGCAGGGAGAAGATCTGTACCGCCTTTCCTGCCTCATCGTGGATATCGATCACTTCATGGAGCGCAGCTATCTCGACGGGCTTGCCCAGGCGCTGCATATCGCGCCGCAGCGCAAGGACGCCCTGGAACTGGAAGCCGCGCAGGCCAAACAGCAGCTGGCCGTCACCGCCTGATGCCCGCGCGGGGGGTATCCCTCCTCTCTCCCCGCGCGGCGCTGCTGTTTATGCAAAAGCCGGAGCTCGTCTCCGGCTTTTTTTGTATGAAGAAAACCTCCCGCTAGGCGGGAGGTTCAAAAAAGCTTAAAGCTTTGCGTATGTTATAAAAAC
>NZ_CALUYG010000005.1 GCF_944324935.1 uncultured Desulfovibrio sp.
CTTTCCGCCACGCCGGCTGCCCCGGAGAGCGGGGGCTCAATGAGCGGACAAACGGCCTGCTCCGGCAATTTTTCCCCGCACGCGAAACTTCAGGGGCCTTGGGGAGCACGAGACAGCGCGGGCGGTGGCCTTCATCAACCACCGCCCGCGCAAGAAGTCCGGTGACAGGACAACTGTGGAAAAAATGAGGGAAGACGGGGTCTTCTGTGTGTCAACTTTCGTTTGACAATCTGCCGGGGGATATTCAGGACATACCATCCTGACGCTGGAAATGGCCTATCAGAATGCGCGGCTCATTTGCGCGCCTGACACCAGCTGGCTTACCCTGGCAGGGTGAGGCCTGAAAAACGCATTCAGGCTCTCTTGCGTGTTGTCAGGGAAGGGCCCCGCTTTGCCGTCGGTGCCCACGAACATACGGGAGACCTGCGGACATCGACGGCATTCCGGGGGCTCTTGCCCCCAGTAGAGGGATCGGATAACGGCAATGGTCCTCAGGCATCGCGTGCGGCGGGCACGCTTTCCTCCGGCAGGAGGCGCAGCTCCAGCGACGGGTCCACCGTCACTTCCCGTGAGAGCCATATCTTGTCCATGCGTACCGTCCCGGGGGCCGCGCCGCGCAGAGCGCGGATATGGCGGACCTCCGCATACAGGATGCGGGCGCGGGCGGCGTCGCGCAGCCAGCTTTTGTTGGCGGCGAGGCCTCCCGCCTGTTCGAGAGTGCGGTCCGGGATGGGCTGACCGGCATGGGCGCGGCGGATGATGACGTGCGAGCCGGGCCCGCCGTCGGCATGCAGCCAGATGTCATGGGGCGCGGCCAGCTTGCGCGCCGCCAGATTGCCTTTGGCGTCCCGGCCGCGCAGGAGGACGAAACCGTCCTCGCTCACGAAGAGCTGGACGTTTCTGGGCACGCTGGGCGGCAGCGGGAGGCGTGTGTTTTCGGCCACGGC
This sequence comes from uncultured Desulfovibrio sp., assembly GCF_944324935.1. Lineage (GTDB taxonomy): Bacteria > Desulfobacterota > Desulfovibrionia > Desulfovibrionales > Desulfovibrionaceae > Desulfovibrio. The sequence goes on from NZ_CALUYG010000005.1 coordinate 948, forward strand.
ATCCGCCGCGATGCCGCCGAGCCGGGCGGCGTCGCGGGCTGTCCGCAGGGCGGCGAGCTCCTGCTCGAGCTGGCGGCGTCGCGCCACGAGATGTTCCTCCCCGCGTCGGCCGCGCCGGGCGGTATGGAACAGGCGGGCCATATTCTCCCGCAGGCTGTAGCGCACATCCAGTTCAACGCTGCGGGCCGGGCCGTGGGCCCCGGCGGGGACCTCCACCCGCTCCGCCCGAAAATCGGCGGGCCAGCGCCAGCAGTTCTCCTGCAGCGCCAGCGCGTCCGGCTGGGCCGCGCACATGCGCGCCAGGCGGGTTTCCTCCTCCCGCAGCTTGTCGAGCAGGCGCTCCAGCTTGCGCTCGCGGCGGGTCAAAGGCAGCGCGGCCGCCTGCGCCGCCTGTCGGGAAAGCGGGTCGAGCACGAGCAGCTTGTCGGCCTCTTCCACGGCTTCCAGCACGTCTTCCCGGCACTCTTCCCGCCATCTCTCGGGCTGCGCTCCCAGCAGGGCCGCGGGCAGCGGCCAGGCGCTGAGGCGGCAGGCAGGTTCTCCCGCGGGGAGCGTTTCGCTGCGGCGGTAGAGAAAAAGATCGCCATCCCCGAGGCGCAGATCTTCCAGCAGAGCCTGTCGGTCCAGCGGGTCATCGTAGAGCTGGAGCGTCCGCCGCAGGGCCGGGGTCAGCACGGGCCACTCCTGCCAGCGGGCGCAGGCTTCGGCCAGTTCGTGCGGCTCAGGCCAGCGCAAAACGTCTTCCTGCGGCTGTTCCTCCGGCGTAAGGAATCGCAGGGCCGGGCCATCCCGCAGATCGAGCAGCAGCCAGATGGTTGTCCCTTCGGGGGCATCCGCCGCGGCCTGCGACTGCCCGCCCATGAGCAGCCAGAGCCGGCGTTCGGCAAAGCGGGGCACGCAAGCAGTCACGCGCCGGCCGAGCGTATACTTGCGCAGGCGCATGACGGGTGCGCCGGGGGCCTTGCCGGCCGTCAGGCGCTGGCTGGAGAGGAAAAGGAAGGGCTCCTTGCGCCGGGCGCAGAGGCAGAGCTGTACCTTGCGATCCGTCTTGCGGTTGGGCAGGGTCAGACTGAAGCAGACGAGCCCGGGGAGGGGCTCCTGGATCTTTTCCAGCCAGGCTCCTTCCAGACGGGGAAGGGCGGCGCGGCAGAAGCGAAGGAAGAGATGCGCGTCCATGTGATGGCGTCAGTGCCGGCGGTATCGCCGGCCGGGAGAAAGAGGGGGGGCAGGACCGGCAGCCGCCTGTCCGCCGAAAAAAAGGCGGCCGCCACGATCGGCAGCCGCCCGGGGTGTTAATCGCCGCGCAGGTTCTCGTCTTCTTCCTGCTTGGCCTTGCAGTTGATGCAGAGTCGGGTGACGGGGCGGGCCTTGAGGCGGGCCACGCCGATTTCTTCACCGCACTCCTCGCAAATGCCGTAGCTGCCGTCTTCGATACGTTGCAGCGCAGCCTGGATTTTGCGGATGAGGCGGCGTTCGCGGTCGCGGATGCGCAGGGTGAAGGAACGGTCCGATTCGGCAGTGGCCCGGTCGGCCGGGTCAGCGAAAACTTCGTTGCTGTCGGTCATCTCTTCCAGCGTGCTGTCGCCCTTCTGCTGCGCCTCTTCGAGCATCTGGTTCAACAGATTGCGGAAATATTCCAAGTCCTTGTGATCCATGAAACCTCCCGGGAGGCAAGCTGTCGCCTCCCCTAATCAGGGTAAGCTGAACTGACGACTTTTACAGGGTAAAAGATACGTTGTAAAGCCATCTTCTGCCGCCAGACTGCCCGGCGGGAAAGCTCAGGCTGCCCCTTCTTCCTCTTCCCCGTCCGGCTGCGGGCCGCAGGGCGCGCCGTGCAGGCGGATCTTCTGTTCGGCCCGGATGGCCTCGCGGGCGGGCTCCCACTGCGGTTCCTGCCAGATACCCTCGCGGGCGGGCATGACCCTGCCCTGCCAGCCGTCTGTCCGTCCCTCTGCCGTGTGCCACTGCGCCCGAACGCCCACGGAGCCCGCCTCCCCGGCCTCGCGGACGGCCCGGCCGGAATAGGAGGCCATGAGCGCCGCCGCGGCGGCAAGGATGTGCTCGGGCCATCGGGAGGCCAGCCGTCCCACGGCCAGCGGGCCGGGGATGTCGGCAAGGAAGATGCGGGCGTCGCCGGGCCGCGTGGCGGCCTGCAGGGCCTGATTGTCGCCGCTGTTGCGGCCGACGGCCAGCCAGTAGCGCCGGCCGTCCTCCTCATGCCAGAACTGCCGGCCCAGATTGGCCAGGGCGAAGTCCCCGCTGTCCGGGGCGGGCAGATGGGCGAGCACGGGCCAGTAGCGGCGGGCATTTTCCTTTTCGGTCAGCTTGCAGCCGCCGCCGGGGGTGGGGATGTCCGCCAGGCCGAAATGCCGGGCGAGCTGGAGCTGGCCCTGACGGCCGCGGCCGCTGATGGCGGGCAGGCGCTCCCTGTCCACGAGGCCGCTCTCCTCCATCGGCGTCGGAGCCAGCAGAGGGGCGCTGAGGGGCCGCAGCAGGATGTCGCCCACCCCGGCCTCGCGCCGGATGACGTTGAGCACATCCCGCCGCTGGGACATGGGCCGCTGACCGAGCACCTCGCCGGTGGCCAGAAAGGCGGCTCCCACGTTTTCCATGTACTGACGCGCCCGGCGCAGGAGCAGGATCTTGCAGTCCACGCAGGGATTGAGCGTCTTGCCGAAACCGTGGGCGGGCCGCTCGCGCAGCATGGCGCAGAAGTCGTCGGCCACATCCAGGGTGTCGATGTCCAGCGCATAGCGCTTGCGCCAGCGCGGCACGGCGGACGGCTCGCCGAAAAAGGGAGAATGACAGTGCAGACAGCGGACGCGCAGGCCCTGTTCTTCCAGCACTTTGGCGGCAAGGATGCTGTCCAGCCCGCCGGAAAAGAGGACGATGGCCTGCGGAGGAAAAGACGTATGGGGAATGTTCGGCATGCCGCCTTGTACGGGATGGAAGGGGCGGATGGCAAGCGAAAAGGGCGGCATGCTGTGCCAGGCCCCGGCGGCGCGGGAGAGAGAGCCCGCGGCCCGTCGCTGTCCGCCCTACCGCCGCTCGACCCACCACTGCTTCTCCACGCGCCCGTACCACCAGCGGTTATGGTCGGCGGCCAGCGCCTCCCCGGCCAGCTCCTTTGCCCAGGGGGTCCGCAGGCGCTGCACCGCGCTTTCCAGCCATTGGGCCGCAAAGGCGTTGCCGCGATCCAGTTCGGCCTTGAGGTTGCAGATGAGATCCAGCTGGTCGGCGTCGCGGGCCAGCCGTGCCTCCAGCGTCTCGCGTGCCTCGAATTCGTCCTGAGCGGACAGGATCTCCTCCTCGAGGCCGGTCCCTTCCACGGCATCGGCCAGGGCATCGCGAGCCCGGCAGCTGTTGTAACGGTGATTGATGTAGTTGAAATCCCCGGTCCGGGCCTCGTGCAGGTCGTGCAGCAGGCAGAGTTCCAGCACCCGTCCGGCATCGGCTCCGGCCAGGCGGGCCAGGACGAGGCCGATGATGCTCATGCGGTAGCTGTGCTCGGCCACGCTTTCCCTGCCGGAACCGAGGAAGGCGTAGCCGCTGCGCGGGGTATGCCGCAGCATGCCCGCCTCGTGGAAGAGGTCGATCAGTCTGGCGCGCTGTCCCGCCGTCAGGGCGGGCGCGGTCTGTGAGGTGGCGTCCCTGTTCATGTTCTCTCCGTGCGGGTGGTCATTCCATGCCGTACTTGCGCAATTTGTTGTGCAGGGTGGCGCGGGTGATGCCGAGGCGGCGGGCGGCCTCGCTCTTGTTGTCGCCCGTCTGGCGGAGCGTCTCCTCGATGGCGCGGCGTTCCACGTCGTCGAGCTTGAGCCCGGCCAGGGAGCCGTCGCCCTGTTCCGGGGCCAGCCCGGCCGGCAGCGGCGCGTTGAGCGCCCCGGAGACGCCCTGAGGCAGTTCGCGCAGGGTGATCAGGTCCCCGGTGCAGAGGATGGCGGCGCGCTCCACGGCATTTTCCAGCTCGCGGACATTGCCGGGCCATTCATAGCGCAGCATGGCGTCCAGGGCCTGCGGGGAAAAGCCCTTGATGGCCTTGCGGTTCCGCTCGGCATAGCGCTGGAGAAAGTGCGCGGCCAGCAGGGGGATGTCCTCCGGGCGGCGGCGCAGGGGCGGGACCTCGATATTGATGACGTTGAGCCGGAAATACAGGTCCTCGCGGAAGCGTTTTTCCGCCACTTCCTGCTGAAGGTTGCGGTTGGTGGCGGCGATGACGCGCACATCCACGGTCAGCGGTTTGTCGGAGCCCACGCGCTGCACTTCGCCCTGTTGCAGGGCGCGCAGGAGCTTGGCCTGGAGGGCAAGGGGCATCTCTCCTATCTCGTCGAGGAAGAGCGTGCCGCCGTCGGCCTGCACGAAACGGCCTTCCCGGCGTTTGTCCGCCCCGGTGAACGCGCCGCGCTCATGGCCGAAGAGCTCGCTCTCCAGCAGGTTCTCGGCGAGGGCCGCGCAGTTGACCGTCACCAGCGGCCGTGAGGCCCGTTCGCTGGCCATGTGCAGGGCGCGGGCCACCAGTTCCTTGCCCGTGCCGGACTCGCCATTGATGAGCACGGTCGCCTCGGTGGGGGCCACCGTGGCGATGATGGAGCGCAGCTCTTCCACGGCCGGGCTGCGGCCGAGGATCTCCGGCCCGGCGGCGGCCTCGGCGAGCTGACGGCGCAGCTCGCGGTTCTCCACGCTGCACTGTGACTGCTCGATGGCCTTTTGCAGACACTGGCGCAGGGCGTCGAAGTCCAGCGGCTTGATGAGGTAGTCGCTGGCGCCGAGCCGCAGGGCGTCCACGGCGGTCTCCACCGAGGAGTAGGCGGTCATAAGGATGACCGGCAGGGCCGGATTGTAGGCCAGGATGCCCTTGAGGGCGCTGATGCCGTCCATGCGGGCCATGCGGACGTCGGTCAGCACGGCGTCGTAGGGATGCGCGCGCACGGCGTCCACGGCGGCCTCGCCGTCGTCGGCCTCGTCCACCTCGTAGCCCCATGAGCGCAGCATCATACGCAGCATGCCGCGGTGGGCATCGTCGTCATCCACCACAAGAATACGGGAACTCATGCCTTCTCCTTGACGTTGTGCCGGTCATCCCCGGCGACGGGAAGCCGCAGACTGACGACGGTCTCGCCGCGTTGCCCGTTTTCCGCCTGTCGTGAGCGCACGGTCACGCTGCCGCCGTGGGCCTCCATGATCTTGTGGACTGTCGCCAGACCCAGCCCCGTGCCGTGCCCCTTGGTGGTGAAGTAGGGATCGAAGATGTGCCGCAGGTTCTCGGGGGCGATGCCGTGGCCGTTGTCCGTCACGTCCAGCCGCAGCATACGGCCTTCGCGGACAATGTCCAGCCGCAGACGGGCCCGGCCTCCCGGGGGCGTGTCGTCCGGGCCGCCCTGCAGGGCGTCCAGCGCGTTGAGGCAGATGTTGAGCAGGGCCTGTCCCAGGCGGTCGGGGTCGATGCTGGCCGGGGGCAGGCCCGGTGCGACGTTGCTTTCCAGCTCGATGTGATGCTGGGCGGCATCCTGCCGGATGAGCCGCAGCACATGCCCCACCACTTCTTCCAGGCGGGCCGGATGCGGATGGATGTCCGTGGGACGGGAAAGGCCGATGAGATCCGTGATGACGCGGTTGAGCCTGTCCACCTCGCGCACCATGACCTCGGCGGCCTTGCGGTCGTCGCTCTTCTCGGGGAAGCGCTGCCCGAAATAGGTGGCGTATCCCTTGATGGAGCTGAGGGGATTGCGGATCTCGTGGGCCACGCCGGCGGCCAGCGTGCCGACGGCGGCCAGCTTTTCCTTGCGGCGCATCTCCTCTTCCAGGCGGCGCACCTGCCCTTCCGCCCTGCGCAGGCCCCGGCGAGACTGCCGGGCACGTTCGGCGTAGTAAAGGGCCACCAGCAGGGCCAGCCCCACCAGCAGGGCCACGCCGGCCAGGATAATCATGTAGTCCCTGTCCTGACGGCGGGTGATGTCGAAGGGCGAGGGGTCGAGCCCGAGGAAGATGACCGGCGTGGGGAAGCGCCCCGCCAGTTCCGGCGGAGGCGGCATGAACTGGCGGTAAACCACGAAAACCGGCTTGTTTTCCATGTTCAGGAATCCGTAGCGCATATTGCCGTCAGGGTGGAGCTCGGCCATGCGGGCCTCGTCCATCTCGCGGCCGTCAAGCAACAGGATCTCCCCCCGCCGGCTGCGCTCGCTGTGCGCGAGGATGGTCCCGTCCGGCATGGTGACCGCGATGAAGCGCACATCCCGGCTGTTGCCCATGGTGTCGAGCAGGCTTTGCAGCGGGATGCCCGCCTGGCTGCGCAGGCCCAGCCCGAGGACGCGTTCCAGCGTGCCCACGAGGGTGGAGCCCTTTTCCGCCAGCAGCCGGCCCATGGCGTCCTCGTTGCGATGGATGGAGCCCACGGCCACGAGGGCCACGATGAAGACGAAGATGAAGGCCGCGCCGCCCAGCACGAGGCCTATGGGCGGCGCGCTGCCGCGCGGGTCGCCCGGGGCTGCCGGCGCGGACGCGGGAACGTCGGTGGTTTCTTCCTGTACGGCGGGCTGTGTCATGGGCAAAGTATACGCACGGACGGCAAGCCTGTCATCCCGGCGGCGTCACGCTTGCCGGCCGTTGACGGTGGCAGACCCTGGCCTGATTATTGCAATCTTTTTCATGCGGCCGGACTTGCGCGCATGGCATGCTTGTTGGTATGCAGAAGCTGAGGCCGTATTCTGCTCAAGGATTGGACGATGCATACTCTGGTAATCGTTTTGCTGCTCCTGCTGAGCCTGACCCTGCCGACCGGCGTGCTGGCCGGGGGGCATGGGCATGGCGGCGGACACCGGCAGTATCGTGATGTGGAAGATTGGCTGTCCGAACTGCCCGTGGACCAGCGGGACCGCGCACGCGCCATACTGGATGAGGAGCGTCCCGCCATTGAAGATCTGCGGGAGCGCATCCACGCCAAGATGGATGAACTGGACAGCCTGAGTTATAATGCCAATACCCCTTCGGATGCCCTGCCCCGGCTGGGCTGGGAACTGCAAACCCTGCGGGAAAGCCTGCGTAGCCGGTATGGGCGGGTGCGCGAACGCCTCCAGCTCGAGGCGGGCGTGAACTTCCCCTTCAAGCGCGGCCGAGGCTGCCGGAGCATGACCAGGCCGGCCTTCCCGCAATGACGCATTGCGGAACGACCGTTGCCGCTGTCCGAAAAATGCCCCCGCTTCCCACGAGGAAGCGGGGGCGCTTTTTTTGCGGCGGCGTCCCTTTCCTCCGCCGGGACAGGCGTCCCTTCCGCAGGGGGCGCCGCGCACGGCGGCACGGCGCATCCGGTGGAACAGCCAGCAGGCCAGCGCAGGCCTTCGGCCAGCGCGGCGGGGCCCGGCTTTTCCCTGCCGTTCCCGGGGACGTCCCGCACGGCGGGCGACGAAGCGTGCGAAATTTGAACAGGTGTTCAAAAAATAAACATGGCGGCGCGGCAGGTGTACAAATTGTGAGCAATGCCGCTGCGCGCTCGCCGTCCCGGCGGATGCCGCCAGAATAATTTTTTATATAACATATTAAAATAAAAATAAAAATTAAGTTTGGCACACGGGTTGCTATAAGAGAGGCGAGGGCGACGAAGGGGTCGCCCGGCAAACAATGACATAGGAGACAGGATGACGACCCTGATACTTGCCGCGGCGATTCTGCTTATGCCGCTTCCCGGCTTCCTGCCGGTGGCGTATCTGTCACAGGAACGACAAGCTCCGGGCCGCCGTCGCTGACACGACGTTTTCGCAAGGAGTAAGCGTATGAACAGGAAGTTGATGATCCCCGTACTGATGGCCCTGATCGCAGGCAGCGGCCTTTTCGCCTCCGAAAGCTTTGCCGCCCAGGGGAGCGCCGATTTCGACAAGGGGACGATCTCCTGTTTCGGCAGCGACGATGCCGCCGGCAATGGACTTGAGACCGGCTGGCGGGGCCACGGCGGCCATCACGGCGACGGCCACGGCTGCTGACGTGAACGAATATCTCTGCTGACAGATGAATCTCCAAGGAGCAGACAATGAACAAGAAGCTGATGATCCCCGTGTTGATGGCAGTTCTCGCAGGCGGCAGCCTCGTGGCCACTGAAAGCTTTGCCGGTCCGCATCATGGCGGCCCCCGTCATGGAGACGGCTACGGCTACGGCCCCGGTTATGACGGTCGCGGTTACGGCCCCTGCCCCGGCTACGGCCCCGGCTATGACGGCCCTGACTTCCGCGGCGGCTGCCCCGGCATGGGCTGGGGACACGGACGCCACGGCCACGGCTTCGGCTACCGTGCCATGTCGCCCGAGCAGCGGGCCGCCGTGGACAAGATCGTCAATGAATACAGCCCGCGTCTGGAGCCCCTGCGCGATCAGATCTTCGTGAAGCGGCAGGAGCTGCGTGCCCTGCGCAACGCCAGCAGCCCCGACGTGAAGCAGGTGCGGCAGACCGCCGAGGAACTGGTCAAGCTGCACAATCAGATGGCCGATCTGCACGATGAGATGATGGAAAAGATATCCAGGGAAGTGGGCTTCCCTGACGGTCCTGCCGGCCGGCCCGGCAACGGCCCTGCCGGCGGAGGCCGCAACCAGCAGTAACACGGCCCACGAACGACGCGCAAAGACACGCATCTCGTGAAACTTCCCGCCAAAGGCGGAAAGCATACATCCTCCTCACAGTCTTTCATCAACCTCTAACCAATGGCAACTCCTCCTCACGTGAACAGTAACCTTTAACCGTTGGAACATCCTCCCTCTCTCGCGCAGGCCGCCGCCCCCCCGGCGGCCTGTTGCGTTGTTGCGGCCGCCGGTCCCGCCAGGCGGGTAAGGCGTCAGCGATGCGGCTCTTCCTGCACATCGGCGGCGTCAAGCAGACGCGGGCCCCGCGCGCCGCCGTCCCCGGCGGCCCCGGCGGGATCTGCGGCGGGGCTCACCGCCGCCCGGGCCTGCTCCCGGACATCCGGGCGGCTGCGCCACTGGGCGAACTTGATGCGCCAGTCGGAAAAGTCATGCGGCGTGCACTCAAGCATACTTTCCTGTTCCTGCAACCAGTTGTTGAACAATTGCAGGCGGAACTGGAAATCCGGGCTGTCCAGCACGGATGCGGCCGTTCCCTGGGGAATGCCCCGCCCTTCCAGCTCCTCCAGCACGAAGCGGCAGACGGCCTCGCGGGAGTTCGCAAAGCTGGCCTCGCGCCCGTCCACCATGAGCGCCAGCGGCAGGAGATGGGCCTCCTCTCCGGCCAGACGCTGGCGGGCGGCCTCGTCAAGGCGGATGAACAGGCGCGGCTCGTCTTCCGGCCGTTCGCCCGGCACTTCCTCCAGAAAGGTAAAGCGCAGCCAGCTTTCAAACATGACCGCTTCGAGGATGCGTTCCGCCGCATCCGGGGCGATGGCGTCATTTTCCTGTGTCATACCGTCCTCCCGTAGATGATGTGCCGGCAGTGTAGGAAGGGGGCTCCGCCGCCGTCAAGCGCGCAGACGGGCCCGGCCGCCGCATGCTGCGGGAAAGGCCGCCGGGAGGAGCGGCGCGCCGCCTCTGGCGGGGCAGCCGTCTTTATGCTAACCTGACAGGATGATCGATTACGCCAAAGCGCTCAACGAGGCGCAGTACGCGGCCGCCACCTGCGGCGACGGCCCGGTGCTGGTGGTGGCCGGCGCGGGCAGCGGCAAGACGCGCACCATCACCTACCGGCTGGCCTGGCTGGCCGAACAGGGGGTGTCCCCGGAATCCATGCTCCTGCTGACCTTCACCCGCAAGGCCGCACAGGAGATGCTGCACCGGGCGGGCCTGCTCTGCGATCACGCGCTGGCCGGGGTGCAGGGGGGGACCTTCCATGCCTTCGCCTACGGCATCCTGCGGCGTTTCCGGCCGGAATGGCTCGCTGACAGGCCCTTTACCGTCATGGACAGCGCGGACATCACGGCCGCCGTCAAGCATTGCAAGGAAGCGCTGGGCCTGGGCAAGGGGGACAGGGCCTTCCCCAAGACGCAGGCCATCGTGGGCCTGCTGAGCAAGGCCCGCAACAAGGAGCTGCCCCTTGCCGAGATCCTTCAGCGCGAGGCCTTCCACCTCCTGCCCTATGCCGACGGCCTGACGGAGCTGGGCCGCCGGTACGACGCTTTCCGGCGGGAGACCGGCGTCATGGATTACGACGATCTGCTGTTCGAGCTGGAAGCGCTCCTGCGGCACGATGCACGGGCCGCCGAGCTTTTGCGCGCGCGGTACCGCCATATCCTCGTGGACGAATATCAGGACACCAACCTCGTGCAGGCCCGCATAGTCCGTCTGCTGGCCGGACCGGAGGGGGAAGCGCCGGGCAACGTCATGGCCGTAGGCGACGAGGCCCAGTCCATCTACGCCTTTCGCGGGGCCAATGTCCGTAATATCCTGGATTTCCCCAGGCTCTTCCCCGGGGCCCGCATCATCCGGCTGGAGGAGAACTACCGCTCCACCCGGCCCATTCTGGCGGTGGCCAACAATTTGCTGGAACATGCGGCCGAGTCCTTCCGCAAGACGCTCTTCACCCGGCGCGAGGGCGGCAGCCCCGTACGGCTGGTGACGCCCCTGAGCGACAAGTCCCAGGCCCGTCTGGTGGTGGAGCGCATCCGCGAGCTTTTGCGGACGCATCTGCCGCACGAGATCGCCGTGCTGTTCCGGGCGGGGTTCCATTCCTTCGCGCTGGAGATGGCGCTCAACCAGGCGGGCATCGCCTTCCGCAAGTACGGCGGCCTGCGCTATGCCGAGGCCGCCCACGTCAAGGACGTCGTTGCCTTTGCGCGCCTGCTGCTCAATCCGCTGGATATGTCCGCCTTTGAACGGCTGGCGGCCCTGCACGAGGGCATCGGGCCCAAAACGGCGCAAAAGCTCTATGAGGCCGCGGCTTCCGGCGATACCGCCCGCATGGGCAAGGCCTTTGCCCGGCACGCCGCGTTTCGGGCGGACATGGAGTTCATCGAGAGCCTGCGGGCGCGCCCGCAGGCCCCGGCTCTGACGCTTGCCGCCATCCTGGAGCAGTACCGGCCCCTGCTGGAGCTGCACTACCCCGAGGACTGGCCCCGGCGGCAACAGGCGCTGGAAGAACTGCTGCAAATGGCGGCCGGGTATACGGAGCTGGACCTCTTCCTGGCCGATCTGGCGCTGGAATCCCCGGAAGAGGAGGAAGGCGGCGAGGACCGCATCACCCTTTCCACCATCCATTCGGCCAAGGGGCTGGAGTGGAACGCCGTGCTTATCATCGACCTCGTGGAGGACCGCTTCCCTTCGCGGCATGCCCTGGCGCGGCCGGAAGATTTCGAGGAAGAGCGGCGGCTCATGTATGTGGCCTGCACGCGCGCCCGGCAGCAGCTCGATCTTTACGCGCCGGCCACATTGTACAGTCGCGCCGAGCAGGGCATGACCCATGTGAACCAGAGTCCCTTCGTACGGGAAATGGGGCCGCAGCTTGCCGAGCAGTGGCTGGAGGGCTTCGGCGGCGGCCTGCGCCGCCGGGAAAGCGGCTTCGGCACGCCGGCGGCCACGGGCGGGCATGACCTGCCCGGCGGGCCGGCCACCTCGCCGCGGGCGGCCGCCGGCTCGTTCCGGGGGAAGGAGCGCGGCGCCACCCCTGCTCTCTCCGACGCGGAGGACTGCCAGCTGCCGCCGGAAGAGCGCCTTTCCCCCGCGCCTGCGGCCTCCCCCGCCGCTCCTTCTGCCACGCGGGACGTCGCGGCGGCTCCCGCCGGCGGCCCCCGTCTGCCGCAGGGCTACTGCCGCCACCGTATCTTCGGGCGCGGCAAGGTGGTCCGCCAGTTGCCGCCGGACAAGGTGCAGGTCAATTTCCCCGGCTTCGGCCTCAAGGTCATTCTTGCGGAATATCTGCTCATGGAGGACGCCTAGATGCCCAAACCCGCTTCGTCCGCATTATCCGAGGACGCCATCCTGCAATTGCTGGGCCGCCATTTTCCGGCGACCCACCCTTCCCTGCTGCTGGGCCGTGGCGATGACTGCGCCGTGCTCCGGGGGGGGCAGCCCCTGTGCGTGAGTACGGATCTCTTTCTGGAGGATGTACACTTTCGCCGGGCCTACTTCACGCCGGAGGACATGGGCCACAAGGCGCTTGCCGTCAACATCAGCGATGTGGCGGCCTGCGGCGGGCGTCCGCTGGCCTTCACGCTGGGGCTCGGCCTGCCCGCCTGGGCGGACGCCGACTGGCTGGACCTCTTTTTTCGCGGCATGGCCGCGCTGGCCGGCCGATATCGCATGGCGCTTGCCGGGGGCGATCTTTCCCGCAGCGACAGGCTGCATATCTGCATCACGGTCTGGGGCGAACCCCTGAGCGACGGCGCGGCCTTTTTGCTGCGCGGCGGCTCCATGCCCGGCGACTGTCTCTTCCTGGTGGGCCTGCCGGGGCTGGCCCGCGTGGGCCTGCGGGAGCTGGAGGCTCACGGGCGCGCGGCGCTGGAGCGCTGGCCGGCCGCCTGTGCCGCTCATTTGCGGCCCGAACCGCAGGTGGACGCCGGACTCATGCTGGCCCGGGCCGGCCTCAATGCCCGACCGCCGGCGCTGATGGACCTTTCCGACGGCATCATGCGCGACTTGCCGCGCCTGCTGGGCATAAGCGGCGCGGGCGGCGCGGCGCGGGCGGAGGGAGCCGGACTGGGGGCCTCGCTGCTGCTGCCACAGGGGCTGCTGCATCCCGAGGTGGTGCGCCATGCCCTGCAGGAGGGGAAAAATCCCGTTCATGAGGCCCTTCTCGGCGGCGAGGACTACTGCCTGCTCGGCTCCTGCGCGCCGGACATGCTGCCGGTGCTGCACACGGCCATCCCCAATTTCCACAGCATCGGCGTGGTGACCGATGCGCCCGGCATCGAGTGCAACAACGAGAACCTGTCCGGCCTGCACGGCTTTGACCATTTTGCCGCGGAGGCGGAGTGAGCATGCCCGACGCCCCTCTTGCGGACATCCCCGCCGCCCTCTGCGAGGCGCTCCTGTCCTGCTGCCGCGAGGCCTGGCGCACGGGCGGCCTGCTGGGCTTCAACGGCAATGCCAGTCTTCTCTGGGACAGCCCGGACGGCCCGCGCATCCTTATGACCCGTTCCGGCGTCTGCAAGGGCCGCATGCGCGCGGCGGACATCTGCCTGCTGCACCCGGACGGTCGTCTGCTGGCCGGCGGCCCGGCCTCGTCGGAAGGGGCCATGCATCTGGCGGTCTATGCGGTCCGGCCGTCCTGCCGGGCCATCCTGCACACCCATCCGCCGCATCTGCTGGCCCTTGGCATCCGGCTGGCTGACCGCATGGAAGCGCTCCTGCGCCTGCCGCTCTACGAGTCGGAGGTCTGGCGGGCGCGGCTCGGCGTGGCCCCTGCCTGCGAGCCCGGCACGGCCGCTCTGGCGGCGGGCGTGGCCGAAGTGGCGCGGCGCTTTCCCGCCGTCTGGATGAGCGGCCACGGCCTGTGCGCCTGCGGGGAAACGCTCGATGAGGCGCTGGGCCTCACCGAACAGCTTGAACATCTTGCCCAGATCCAGCTCTTGAGCGGCATCTGACGATGAAAGGAGGGTGGACATGACGACGACGGCTCCGCGCACCATGCGGCGCGTGAGGATCACGGTGCTCAAGACGACGCTGGACCATGAACTGGCCGGCCGGTACGGCATCCCCGGGCTCGGCCCCTGCCCGATGCATCAGGCCGGACAGACGTTCGTCGCGGACTACGCCAAACCGGACGGTCTGTGCGATGAGGCCTGGAAGGCCATCTATCAGTATGTGTTCGCGCTGGCCCACGGCGCGGAGAGCGGGCTTTTCTACTACGGCGACTGGATAGACAAACCCGGGGTGGCCATCGTCTGTTGCAATGACGGCCTGCGGCCCGTCATCTTCAAGCTGGAAGCAACGGATGCGGTGGCCGTGCCGCCCGCTTCCGAACAGGGAGCGGAAGGAAGGGGCGGATGCCGCTGAACCGGCAGGAGAGCCTGCGTCCGGCTTGCCCCGCCGACTGGCCGGAGTTGGCGGCCCTCTGGCGGCGCAGCGTGGAGGCCACGCATCACTTTCTCCAGGCCTCTGATCTTGAGGCCATCGATGCCGCCATGCCGCGCGTCTATCTGCCGGCCATGCGTGGTCTCTGGCTGCTGGAACGGGAAGGCCGTCCGGCCGGGTTCTGGGGAGGCGACGCCCTGCGGGTGGAGATGCTCTTTGTGGATCCGCCCTTTTTCAGACAGGGCGTCGGCACGGCTCTGCTGCGTCATGCCTGCGCGGGCAAGAGCCGCGTGGAGCTGGACGTCAACGAACAGAACGCGGGGGCTCGCGCCTTCTATGCCCGTCATGGTTTTCGGGTCTGCGGACGTTCGCCGGTGGATGATGACGGCAGGCCGTATCCTCTGTTGCATCTGGTGTGGGAGGACGGCCCCCCGCCCGTCAGATCACGTCCCAGAGCATCTTTGCGCCCACCACGATGAGCAGCACGGCAAAGCAGCGCTTGAGGCGCGGCACGTCCAGGCTGTGCGAGATGCGTACGCCCAGCGGCGCGGTGAGCATGCTGCACACCACAAGGCTGCCCAGGGCGGGCAGGTAGACATAGCCCAGCGAGCCCGCCGGCAGGCCGGACGCGTCCCAGCCGGCCACGAGGTATCCCAGGAAGCCCGCCACGGCAATGGGGAAGCCGATGGCCGCCGACGTGCCGATGGCCCGGTGCATCTCCACATTATGCCAGATGAGGAAGGGGACGGAAAGCGTGCCCCCGCCGATGCCCACCAGACTGGATATGACGCCGATGATCCCGCCCGCGCAGCTCATGCCCGCCATGCCCGGCAGTTCGCGGCTGGCCTTGGGCTTCTTGCCCAGCAGCATCTGGCTGACCACATAGGCCAGAAAGCAGACGAAAAAGATCTGCAGCCCCTTCTTGGGCAGGAGAGCGGCTAGATGCGAGCCGCAGAACGTCCCCAGCATGATGCCCGGCGCGATGCGCGCCACGGCGCGCCAGTCCACCGCCCCCCGGCGGCTGTGGGAAAGCGCGCTGGAGACCGAGGTGAACATGATGCTGCCCAGGGAGGTCCCCAGGGCCAGCAGCATGATGTACTGTGACGGGAAATCCTGCCAGCCGAAGGCAAAGACCAGCATGGGCACGATGACGATGCCGCCGCCCACGCCCAGCAATCCGGCAAGGATGCCCGCAAACGCCCCGAGACAACAATACATGAAAATGGCGCTCAACATGTCCGCTTGCTCCTGTATGCGTCGTTGGTGCGTCACGCGGTCATTCGAGGTCAGACGCTGAGGCGGTCCGGGCCGTGCGGCGCAACCCTTGATGTGTAACAAATCGTCGCGCCGGTCAACATGGGAGAACCCTCGCTGCGGACACGCGCGAGAGGGGGCCTGACCTATCTGCCCGGCAGACGGCGTCGCCGGCAGTCGCCACTGGCAGGGCATTCGATGGAAACGAAGGACACGTCGCCCCCGGATTCCGAACATTCCTCAAATGACGACGTGCTGATCGTGATGGCGGTAAAGGTCCTGCCGCCGTCCGCTATGGTCACCTTGTGCACCTGCCGGAAGAGCGGGCGGCCGTGCCGCTCCGCGGGAAGCGGCTCGGAAGCCAGCAACTCGACCTCGACCTTGTCGTAGCCACCGGCTTTTTCGCTGAGTCCCAGCTCCTTCAGCCGTACCCCGGTCATGGCGGCCGGCCAGCGGTCATGGCCCGTGCAATCGGGATGCGGTCGTTCAGCGGAAAAGGCCGCCTGCCTGGCGAGCGTGCCCGATGCGTCTCCGGGCCATTGCCCCGGACTGTCGCGTCCGCGGCGCATGCAGGCAAGGTTTTTTTTCTCTCTCTTTCCCGAAAGGACTTCAAGAAATTTATCTTGCGATGTCGCAAATGCAACATGCATTACGCGCAACATGAGCTATTCTTCACAAGAATCCGAAAACCAGAACGCGGCCAGGGCAAGCCCGCAGACCGCGGCTTTCGGGCAAAACGTCATGTACGGCCGCCTGTGCGGCAGCAACCTTATCAAAGGCAGGAGTTCCATGTCAGACATCATCATCCGCAATTTCATCAACGGCGAATGGCAGGACGAGGTCAACGGCAAGCGCGTTCCCCTGTACAATCCTTCCACCGGCGAGGAGATCGGCACCGTCCCCATCTCCAGTCTGGAAACGGCGGAAAAGGCCATTGCCACGGCCCATGCCGCCTACAAGGGCTGGCGCAACCTTTCCATGGGCAAGCGTGTGGCCTATGTGCTCAAGATCCGTGAGTGCATGATCCGCGACGCCGAAAAGCTGGCGCATGCCATCGCCCTTGATCAGGCCAAGCATATTTCCGAAGCGCGCGGCGAAGTGCAACGCGTCATCGAGATCATCGAGTCCGCCGCGTCCGCGCCGTCCATGATCCAGGGCGACGTCCTGGACTATGTGTCCACCAACATCTCCGCCAAGGTCGTGCGGCAGCCGCTGGGCGTCTTCGGCGGGGTGGCTCCCTTCAACTTTCCGGCGCTGGTGTTCGGCTGGTTCATCCCCTACGCCATCGTGGCGGGCAATACCTTCATCTTCAAGCCGTCCACCCAGTCGCCCTACTTCATGCAGCTCATGTGCGAGATCTTCATGGAGATCGGCTTGCCCGCCGGCGTGGTCAATGTGGTGCACGGTCATCGCGACATCCCCGGCACCTGGTACGAGGACAAGCGCATGGCCGGCGTCTGCCTCGTGGGCTCCACGCCCACGGCCAAGGCCATGGCGGAGGGCTGCGCCAGAGGGGCCAAGCGCTCCATGCTGCTGGGCGGCGCCAAGAACGTGCTCCTTGTCATGGAAGACAGCGACATGGACGTCTTCATCAACAACTTCCTCAACTCCTGCTACGGTTCGGCCGGCCAGCGCTGCCTTGCCGGCTCCATCGTCGCCGCGGTCCCGGAAGTGTATGAAGAAGTCATCGAGCGCATGGTGGAAGCCTCCAAAACCGTCAAGGTGGGCGACGCCTTCGACCCCGATGTCTACATGGGACCGCTGATCTCCCGCAAGGCCGTGGAGAACGTGCACCATTACGCCGAGCTGGCCCTCAAGCACGGTCAGGGCTGCAAGATGGTGCTGGACCGCCTCAACGTCGATCTTCCGGAAAAGAACAGGAATGGTTTCTTCGTCGGCCCCACCATCATCCGCGACGTGACGCCCTGCAACCCGCTGTTCACCACCGAAGTCTTCGGGCCGCTGGTGGCCACCATCAAGGTGGCGGACATCCACGACGCCCTCGACGTCATCAATGCTTCGGAATACGGCAACGGAGCCTGCATCTTCACCCAGAACATGCACTATGCCGAAGTCTTCTCCCGCGAGGCCGAAGTGGGCATGGTGGGCGTCAACGTGGGCATCTGCGCGCCGCATCCCTATGTGCCCTTCGGCGGCATCAAGGGTTCGCTGCTCGGGACGGACAAGGTGCAGGGCAAGGACGGCCTGGACTTCTTCACCCAGAACAAGATCACCACGGTGCGTACCTATGATCCCAGGGGCCAGAAGGGACAGGACGCGCCCAAGTCCGCTTCGATCCGCTCCTGCGTGGCCTCCTGATCAGTTCCCCACCCCCGTCACGCGAAAAAGGGCATAGGCGGCCCAGCCTTTCGCGGCAGGCGGGGGAGGCGGCATTGCGCGGGGAGCGGAGAGGGGTTTTCTTTCCGCTCCTCCAGAGCGGGTTTTCAACAGGATTCGACGAAATGGAGGCAATATATCCATAGTGCGGTCATACATCATAACGAGTGCATGATTTCATTATTGTACATCAAATGAAACAACATGAAGGAGAATATCCATGTCGCAAAATTCCTCATGTGATGCTCATGATGCTGGTCAACTCAGGCGAGCCGTTCTTTCCTCTTTTGTCGGCGCGACGCTTGAATGGTATGACTTCTTCCTTTATGGCGCCGTTGCCGGTCTGGTCTTCGCTCCTCTCTATTTCCCCAGCTTCGACCCTGTGACAGGGACGATCCTTTCCTATGCCACCTTTGCCGTCGGCTATGTGGGCCGCGCTTCCGGCGCGGTCATCTTCGGTCATTTCGGCGACAAGCTGGGCCGCAAAAAGATGCTGGTGCTCACACTCTACGTGATGGGTATCGGCACCTTCGCCATTGGGTGTATCCCCACATATGACTCGATCGGGATCATGGCGCCCATCCTGCTGATCATCTGCCGTTTTTGCCAGGGACTGGGCCTGGGGGGAGAGTGGGGCGGAGCCATCCTCATGTCCATTGAATCGGCGCCCGCGCACAAGCGCGCCTTTTACGGGACATTGCCCCAGGTGGGTTTGGCGGTGGGCCTGCTCATGGCATCCGGGGTCATCGGCCTGCTGTCGCTGAGCATGAGCGACGCCAACTTCATGAGCTACGGCTGGCGGATCGCTTTTATCTCCTCCATCGTCCTGCTTGGTGTTGGCAGCTATATCCGCAACAAGGTCGGCGAGACCAGGGACTTTGCGGAAGCCAAGGCCAGCAGGGAAAAGGTGGGAGTCCCCCTGCTGACAGCCTTTACAAATTATCCCAAGATCATGCTGGCGGCCATAGGCGCACGTTGCTTCGAGGGGCTGGTCTTCGCCATCTTCAGTGTCTATTCGCTGACGTTTTTGACCCAGCATGGCATGGAGCGTTCGTGGTCGCTCATGGTCGTGGCCGTGGCCTCCGCCATCATGGGGGTCTGCATGCCGTTCTGGGGCGTGCTGGCGGACCGCATCGGCAAGGCCCGCACCTTTGGGCAGAACTCCCTTCTGCTGGCTTTCCTGACTTTTCTGGCCTTCTGGATCTTCTACAATCACGCCACATCCTTCCTCATGTGCTGCATTGGCCTGGGGCTGACGTTCGGCGTGATCTATTCCGGCATGTTCGGCATCATGTCGTCCCTGTTCGCGGAATGCTTCCCTCCCTCGGTGCGCTACTCCGGCATGGGCTTTGTGTACCAGATATCCGGCATCCCGGCTGTGGGCTTCGCTCCCATGATCTGTATTGCCCTGGTGGAGTGGAATGACGGCGCGCCCTGGTATCTCTGCGCCTTTACCTTCGCCGTCGGCATGATCAGTGTCATCTCCTGCTGGTACATGAGCCGGTTGCAGCGGCGCGGCTACAGCAAGGAGATCGCCTCATAGCGCCCCCGCGCGAAGCGGACGGGAAAACACGCGAAGGACGGCATTCTCTCACCACTGATAGCGCCCGCTTTCTTTGAAAAGCGGCATGAGAGCGTTTCAAACTGAAAATGCTCTATCGAGGAGGATCAAAAACATGTTTGCGAATTTTCGAACTGTGGAGCGCGTCCTTTACGGCAATGGCGTAGCGGCCAGACTTGGGAAGGAGGCTTTTGATCTGGGGGCGCGCAAGGTAGCCCTGATAACGGACAAAGGACTTGTGGCTGCCGGCATCCATCTGCCGTTGATGGCGTCTCTGGAAAAGGCGGGCATCGAAGCCTTGCTGTATGATGATACGGAAAAGGACCCCTCGCCGGCTTCCATTGAAAAGGCGGCGGCCTGGGTAAAGGAAAGCGGCGTGGACATGCTTGTGGGGCTGGGAGGGGGCAGCGCCCTGGACAGCACCAAGGCAACGTCTGTCCTTGCCACCAATGAAGCCCCCATGAGCCGGTATTTCGGCCTGCACAAGGTTCCTTCCCCCTGCCTGCCGACCATCCTCGTCCCGACCACGGCGGGAACGGGAAGCGAAATGACCTCCAACGCCGTTCTGAATGACCCGGAGACCAACAGCAAAATGGGGACGGTCAGCGACTATCTCTACGCCCGTCTCGTTCTGCTTGACCCGGAGCTGACCTTGGGGCTCCCCCCTTTCTACACGGCCATCACAGGTTTGGACGCGATTGTGCACGGCATTGAATCCTTTGTGAATCTCAATGCCACGGATTTTACCGATGCGCTCAACATCAGGGGGTTGCGCATGCTGGTGGAGAATATCCGTGAGGCCTATGCCAATGGCGGGAATCTTCGGGCACGCGAGCAGATGTTGTATGGAGCGGCCATGACCGGCATGGCTTTTTCCAATACGCAAAACGGCATCATCCACGCCCTCGGCATGTCCGTCTCCAATGAACTGCATATCCCGCATGGGTTGATGATGGCCGTATGCGCCCCAATGGGAATAAGCTTCAACGCCCTGGCCGCCCCACAAAAGTTCGCCACAATCGCCGAGATCCTGGGCAGTGCCCCCGCGGGCGCTTCCGTACGCGAAAAAGCCCGTTCCGCCGCGGCGGGGTTCGCCGCGCTCATGGATGACCTTGGGATCAGGCAGGGGCTTTCACATTATGGCATCAAGAAAAGCGACCTGCGCGCCATCGCCGAAAAAGGCGCCGCCTACAAGCGGCTGATGGAC
This sequence comes from uncultured Desulfovibrio sp., assembly GCF_944324935.1. Lineage (GTDB taxonomy): Bacteria > Desulfobacterota > Desulfovibrionia > Desulfovibrionales > Desulfovibrionaceae > Desulfovibrio. The sequence continues at coordinate 21,243 of NZ_CALUYG010000005.1, forward strand.
GGCAATCCTCGCAAGGGGACAGCCGACGATCTTGAAAGGCTCCTGGAAGAATTTTTCTGACGAGCGCGGTGGACTGACAAAGCATAAAAACATCTCCGCCGCTTCCATGACAAAATGGAAGTGGCGGAGATGAGCATAGTGAAAAAAGTGGGAAATTGAGGACGCGGTATGAAATTTTACGTGCGGGCGGCGACCATTAGCGGGCTGAATACCTGCTGGGAAGAAATTTTTGATATGGCCACGCGCCATACCTATGAAAAGGATTCCATCATACCGCACGCGCAATTAGGCGGAATTTATTATCTTGCCAGCGGAGCTGTTTCCATCTTTTATGTCGCCCATGATGGACAGGAGCGCCTTACCCTGCGGATCAAGCCTGGCTGCCTGTTCAATGAGGCGAGAACTTTTGCTCAATGTAATCCAGAAGGTGTTTTTTACTGTACAAAAAAGAGCATTATATGGAGATTCCCAAAGGATCTTCTCCAAGATGAATCTTTTATTGCCGCTTATCCACGGCATATTTCAAATTTACTATGGTCAATGGGAGTTAAAATGCTTATCCATTATACATTTCTCGCTGATATGGGTGTTGGGAATCATGAGTCTCATGTATGTCGGTTTATTTTTGAGCTATCACAATGCCATAACACTGAAACACGTTTCCCCTGCCCCATGACACAGAAGGAAATGGCTTCACTGCTCGGGATCCATCGTACCACATTGCTTCGCATCATCCATAAACTCAGAAGAAAGGGCATCATAGCCCGATTTACCCAGCGGGAAGTCATCATTCTTGACCTGCCGCAGCTCAAGAGGCTCGCAATGCTGGCCTGACGGCGTTATGAACGCAGCGGGGATGCCGACACGATTTTTTCAGTCGTGTGCGGGTGTCCCCCGAGGGAAGGAGGGGGTTGCACGGATCCGTATCACAGTGACGTCCTTTTCGCTTGCAGCGTTATGACGGTTGGGCTATCCTGAAGCAAAGACATTTCTTTGGCGCGAACATCTCGAGATGCCCTTTTCTCCAGCCGTGAATCCTGCCAAGGGGATGTCTCAACCTTTACACAGGCAGGAGTTCCATGTCAGACATCATCATCCGCAATTTCATCAACGGCGAATGGCAGGACGAGGTCAACGGCAAGCGCGTTCCCCTGTACAATCCTTCCACCGGCGAGGAGATCGGCACCGTCCCCATCTCCAGTCTGGAAACGGCGGAAAAGGCCATTGCCACGGCCCATGCCGCCTACAAGGGCTGGCGCAACCTTTCCATGGGCAAGCGTGTGGCCTATGTGCTCAAGATCCGTGAGTGCATGATCCGCGACGCCGAAAAGCTGGCGCATGCCATCGCCCTTGATCAGGCCAAGCATATTTCCGAAGCGCGCGGCGAAGTGCAACGCGTCATCGAGATCATCGAGTCCGCCGCGTCCGCGCCGTCCATGATCCAGGGCGACGTCCTGGACTATGTGTCCACCAACATCTCCGCCAAGGTCGTGCGGCAGCCGCTGGGCGTCTTCGGCGGGGTGGCTCCCTTCAACTTTCCGGCGCTGGTGTTCGGCTGGTTCATCCCCTACGCCATCGTGGCGGGCAATACCTTCATCTTCAAGCCGTCCACCCAGTCGCCCTACTTCATGCAGCTCATGTGCGAGATCTTCATGGAGATCGGCTTGCCCGCCGGCGTGGTCAATGTGGTGCACGGTCATCGCGACATCCCCGGCACCTGGTACGAGGACAAGCGCATGGCCGGCGTCTGCCTCGTGGGCTCCACGCCCACGGCCAAGGCCATGGCGGAGGGCTGCGCCAGAGGGGCCAAGCGCTCCATGCTGCTGGGCGGCGCCAAGAACGTGCTCCTTGTCATGGAAGACAGCGACATGGACGTCTTCATCAACAACTTCCTCAACTCCTGCTACGGTTCGGCCGGCCAGCGCTGCCTTGCCGGCTCCATCGTCGCCGCGGTCCCGGAAGTGTATGAAGAAGTCATCGAGCGCATGGTGGAAGCCTCCAAAACCGTCAAGGTGGGCGACGCCTTCGACCCCGATGTCTACATGGGACCGCTGATCTCCCGCAAGGCCGTGGAGAACGTGCACCATTACGCCGAGCTGGCCCTCAAGCACGGTCAGGGCTGCAAGATGGTGCTGGACCGCCTCAACGTCGATCTTCCGGAAAAGAACAGGAATGGTTTCTTCGTCGGCCCCACCATCATCCGCGACGTGACGCCCTGCAACCCGCTGTTCACCACCGAAGTCTTCGGGCCGCTGGTGGCCACCATCAAGGTGGCGGACATCCACGACGCCCTCGACGTCATCAATGCTTCGGAATACGGCAACGGAGCCTGCATCTTCACCCAGAACATGCACTATGCCGAAGTCTTCTCCCGCGAGGCCGAAGTGGGCATGGTGGGCGTCAACGTGGGCATCTGCGCGCCGCATCCCTATGTGCCCTTCGGCGGCATCAAGGGTTCGCTGCTCGGGACGGACAAGGTGCAGGGCAAGGACGGCCTGGACTTCTTCACCCAGAACAAGATCACCACGGTGCGTACCTATGATCCCAGGGGCCAGAAGGGACAGGACGCGCCCAAGTCCGCTTCGATCCGCTCCTGCGTGGCCTCCTAGCGGCCGGGCCTGTCCTCGGGACGTGATGCCGCCGGCGTGACGCCCGCTACGCGGACAGGCTCCGCACATCGTGCTTACGAGGGGCGGGGAGGCCCGTCCTCCCCGCCCGTATCCGCTCTGATACAGCCCATAAGGCGCGTTGCCGCCGGAGGAGACTCGCCCCCGGTTTCAGGATACGCATCCCGACGCAATGACGCCGGCCAGGACCGATTCATGCGGCCGCGCCGCATCAACCCGTTCTCTCTGGAGGATGCTCATGGCGAATACCCAACCCTCGCAACGCCTTGAAAAGACGCTCAAGCCCTCACAGGTCTGGGCGCTGGCCCTTGGTTGCATCGTCGGCTGGGGCTGCTTCGTGCTGCCCGGCGACTCCTTCCTGCCCAATTCCGGCCCGCTGGCCACGCTCATCGCCTTTGGCGTGGGCGCGCTGCTGCTCTGCTTCGTGGCCGTGGTCTACAGTTACATGATCGAATACTGTCCCGTGGCCGGCGGCGAATACGCCTATGCCTACATCGGCTACGGGCCGACGGCCGCCTTCATCTGCGGCTGGGCCCTGGTGCTGGGCTATGCGGTCATCATCTGCATCAACATCTCGGCCCTCGGCCTGCTGGTGCGCTTCCTGCTGCCGGGGGTCTTCGACTTCGGGGAGCTCTACACCATCGCCGGCTGGAAGGTCTATACCGGCGAAGTGCTGCTCATGTGCGCGGCCACGCTGTTCTTCGGCATTATGAATTACCGGGGCATCAGCATCGCCGGCACGCTCCAGGTCATCCTCGCCTTTGCCCTCAGCGTCGGCATCCTGCTGCTCTTCTTCGGCTCCACGTCGCTGGAGACCGCTCAGCTCAGCAACCTGAACCCCGTCTTCGCCGAAGGGCGTTCGCCCATGACCTCCATCCTGGCCATCGTGGCCATCTCCCCCTTCCTCTATGTGGGCTTCGACACCGTGCCGCAGGTGGCCGAGGAATTCTCCTTCTCGCCCAAGAAGGCCCGCAACATCATGCTGGCGGCCATCATCTGGGGCGGGCTGCTCTATGCCATGGTGACCTTTGCCGTGGCCATCGCCATCCCCTATCCCGAAATGCTGGCCAACATGGCCGCGCTCAAGGCCAGGGGCGAAACGGCCTGGGCCACGGGCGTGGTCTGCGAGATGGCCTACGGCAAGTTCGGCGCCGTGGTGCTGGCCACGGCCGTGCTGGGCGCTGTCTGCACCGGCATCAACGGCTTCTATGTGGCCACCACCCGCCTGCTGCTCAGCATGGCCCGCGGCGGCATCATCCCTCAGTGGTTCGCGGACATCCATCCTCGTTTCCACTCGCCCTACAAGTCCATCGTCTTCACCATCTGCATCGTGCTGCTGACGCCCTGGTGCGGCCGCGCCGTGGTGGGCTGGATCGTGGACATGTCCGCCGTGGGGACGGCCATCGCCTACCTGTACACCTGCCTTGCCGGCTACCGGCTGACCAGCAGCCGGCCGGCGGAGCAGCGCGGCAGCAAGCCGCTCATCTGCATCATCGGCGCGGCGGTGTCCGTGCTCTGCATCGTGCTCCTGCTGACGCCCGGCTCGCCCGCCCTCATCGGGCCCGCGCCGCGCTGGATCATGCTGGCCTGGATCACTCTCGGCGTGATCTTCTATTTCACCAAGCGGGCCGAATGGAGCAGGATCCCCGAAGAGGAGATGCGCGAGCGCGTGCTCGGCAGCCGGGATCTGCCGGTCTTCTTCAAGAAGGACGCCGCCTAGACGGGATCGGCCGTCAGTGGCATGCCGCCGCTCCTTCATGCGGGAGGCCCCTTGCGGGGCCTCCTTTTTTGTCGTCGATGCCGGTCAGGCGCGTTGCCCGTCGCCGGTCAGGCCGTCCCGCCGCCGCAGGCGGGCCAGCAGCTGGGGAGCCAGCATGACCAGCAGCACGGAACCGCAGATGAGCCCCACGCCGGCAAAGACCGCCGCCGTGCAGGGCTCATGGAAGACGATGATGCCCACCACCACGGCCGTGAGCGGTTCCATGACGCCAAGTACCGACGTGAGAGTGGAGCCGATGCGCTGCACGGCCAGCACCAGCGTAAGATTGCTGAGCAGGGCCGTGATGATGGCCAGCCCCAGCACATGCAGCAGCTCGTCCCAGGAGGCGAGCAGGCGGACGCTGTCCGTCATCTGGGCGCTGACAAAGGACATGGCGGCTCCGAAGGCCAGTACCCAGAAGGTGACCACGAGGCCGCTGGGGCCGGGCCTGCGGGTGACGTGCAGGCCGATGATGTACAGCGCGTTGCAGAGGCTCGAGAGCAGCGCCATGCCGAGCCCCAGCAGGGAGATGTCGCCGCTCGTGCTGTCCCCGCCGAGCATGTAGACCCCGGCCACGGCCAGGGCGATGGCTATGGCGGTCACCCATGAGAAACGCTCATGGAAAAAGACCACCATGATCAGCATGACCTGCACCGGATAAAGGAACTGGATGGTGGAGGCCATGCCGCTGGGCATGTGGTGGAAGCTCCAGAAGAGGAGCAGCGCGGCCAGCAGGTAGAAGAGGCTCGACAGGCAGAGCCCGGCCAGCATGGGCAGCGGCACGCGAAAGCGCTCGCCGCGCAGGCAGAGGAAAAGGCCGAGCGTCAGGGACGCGATGAGGAAGCGGTAGAACAGGGCGCATTCGGCGCTCATGCCTCCCTGCATGAGAGGGATGCTGAAAAAGGGAATGAGGCCGAAGGTCGCCGAGGAAAACAAGCCGTAAAAGAACCCCATGTTCGTGAACCTCCCGCGATGTTCGGGGGAAGTGTGCCCAAAACGGCAGCCGACGGCAAGAGAAGGAGCGTGCTTTTTTTCCCAAGCCCGTTCTCTTTCGGCCGCAGCGCCCGCCGTGGCCGGCGGGGCGGCCCGGATCAGCCGGGCCGCATTGCAAGGGGGGCGCCCCTGTGGCATACTGCGCCGCGTGCCGCACGGCGCGCATCCAGCGGAAAATCGTCTGTCCGGCCCGTCTGTCCGGGAAATGCGATACCATGCGCCCGGCTTCCGGCGGGACGGATCCGTATCCAGAGACCTTTCACCCCACAGGGAATGCCATGATCAGCTTGCACGATTCTCCCGTCATCGTCGATGACGGTCACCTGTTCTCCGAAGAGGAAGCCGCCGCCCGCGGCATCGACTACGCGGCCGCCCGCCGGGCCACGCTGGCCCACCGTATCCTCTCGGCCCATGATACCGCCCCGGAAGGGGAGACGACCCTCCGTCTGCGCTTCGATGCCCTGGCTTCCCACGACATCACCTATGTGGGCATCATCCAGACGGCGCGGGCCAGCGGCCTCACGCGCTTCCCCGTGCCCTACGCCCTGACCAACTGCCACAACAGCCTCTGTGCCGTGGGCGGCACCATCAACGAGGACGACCACCTCTTCGGTCTGACGGCGGCCCGCAAATACGGCGGCATCTTCGTGCCGCCGCATCTGGCGGTCATCCATCAGTACGCCCGCGAGATGATGGCCGGTTGCGGCAAGATGATCCTCGGTTCGGACAGCCACACCCGCTACGGCGCGCTGGGCACGATGGCCATCGGCGAAGGCGGGCCGGAGCTCGTGAAGCAGCTCCTCGGCAAGACCTATGACGTGCCCGCCCCGGAGGTTGTGCTCATCTGGCTGGAAAATGCGCCGCAGCCCGGCGTCGGCCCGCAGGACGTGGCGCTGGCCATCATCGGCGCGGTCTTTGCCAACGGCTTCGTCAAGAACCGGGTCATGGAATTCGCCGGGCCGGGCGTGGAAGGTCTTTCCGTGGAATACCGCTGCGGCATCGACGTGATGACCACGGAGACCACCTGTCTTTCCTCCATCTGGGTGACGGACGACAAGGTGCGCGAGTACCTGGCCCTGCACGGCCGCGAGGCCGATTACGCGCCCCTGCGGCCCGAAGGCCCGGCCTGCTATGACCGCCTCGTACGGGTCGATCTGGCCGCCGTGCCGCCCATGATGGCCCTGCCTTTCCATCCCAGCAACGTTTATCCCGTGGCCGAAGTGGCCCGCCACGGCGAGGAACTGCTCGCCGCCGTGGAAGCCGAGGCCGTGAAGCAATTCGGCGCGGCGGGCGAGGGCCTCAAGCTGCGCGAAAAATTCCATGACGGCGGCCTGTGGACGGATCAGGGCATCATCGCCGGCTGTGCGGGCGGTTCCTTTGAGAACTGCTGCATGGCGGCGGCCATCCTGGACGGGCAGAGCACGGGCAACGGCGAGTTCTCGCTGTCCGTCTATCCGGCCAGCGAACCGCAGGCCCTGGCGCTGGTGCGTAACGGGGCCATCGCCAAGCTCATGGAAGCGGGCGCGGTCATCAAGAACGCCTTTTGCGGTCCCTGCTTCGGCGCGGGCGATACGCCCGCTCACGGGGCGCTCTCCATCCGGCACTCCACGCGCAACTTCCCCAACCGCGAAGGCTCCAAGCCCGGCAACGGGCAGGTGTCCGGCGTGGCCCTCATGGACGCGCGCTCCATCGCCGCCACGGCGGCCAACGGCGGCCGTCTCACTCCGGCTACGGAACTGGACTGGGACAGCGCGCGCCTCAGGAACGTCGATCTGAGCTACCGTTTCGATCCGCTGGTCTACGGACGCCGCGTCTACAACGGCTTCGACCATCCCGAAGCGGACGCCGAACTCAAGCGCGGCCCCAATATCGCCGACTGGCCGGCCATGAGCGCCCTGCCGCCGCATCTGCTGCTGCGCGTGGCCTCGGTCATCACGGACCCGGTCACCACCACGGACGAGCTCATCCCCTCCGGCGAGACCTCTTCTCTGCGCTCCAATCCGCTCAAGCTGGCGGAGTTCACCCTGTCGCGCAAGGACCCGGCCTATGTGGGCCGCGCCAAGGAGACGCAGGCTGTGGAAACGGCCCGCCTCGCCCAGGACGAGGCTACCGTCCGCGCCGCGCTGGAGACCTGGTGCGCGCCCTTCCGGGAGATCGAGCCCGCCCTCTGTGAAGCCATGCTGGCCGACCTGTCCCGCATCGGCATCGGTTCCGTGGTCTTTGCCCGCAAGCCCGGCGACGGCTCGGCCCGCGAACAGGCGGCCTCCTGCCAGAAGGTGCTGGGCGGCTGGGCCAACATCGCCGTGGAGTACGCCACCAAGCGCTACCGCTCCAATCTCATCAACTGGGGCATGCTGCCCCTGCTGGGCGATGCGGGACTGGCGGAGAGCCTTGCCGTCGAGGACTGCATCCTGCTGCCTGCCGTACGCGAGGCCGTGGAAGCGAAGGCCAGCGAGATCGCCGGCTGGATACTGCCCGCCGACGGCGGCCCGGCCCGACCCTGCACCTTCCGCCTCGGCGAGCTGACGGACGACGAACGGCAGATCATCCTCGACGGCTGCCTGATCAACTTCTACAACCGCTAGAGGCTGTTGACAGGCCCTCCCTCCTTTTCTCCGACGCATGTACGGAAGAAGGGGGGAGGCGCCGTAGCGAGGAATCCGCCTCCGCAAAAATGACGCCGAAACTTAATGCATTTAAAATACACGGCACAGTCAATGGATAGGGTAACTCCAGAAAAACGCAGCCTAATCATGGCACAGGTGAAGGGAAGCGATACCCGCCCCGAAAAAATTGTGCGTTCTCTTCTTCACCGCATGGGTTACCGTTTCAGACTCCATAGAAAAGATCTTCCCGGCAGCCCTGATATTGTTTTGCCTAAATTCCATACGGCAATTTTTGTCAATGGCTGTTTTTGGCACCGTCATCCCAACTGTAAACGAGCTTCGACTCCCACGGCAAATGCCGCCTACTGGCAAAAAAAGTTTGACCGGAACGTAGAGCGCGACAAATTGTCCAAGGCGGCTTTGGAATGTGCCGGATGGCATGTTCTCGTAATTTGGGAATGCGAAATCAAAGATACTATGGCACTTCAAGAGAGAATATCTCACTTCTTCTCAACGACTTCACCTACAGCCTCAAAAGCATGAACCAAGGCTGTCAAATGCTGCAAGGACAAACTCTGCAATCAGGCGCTGCATCATTGCCGCACGACTCACGCCCACCGCTCCTCGACTTTTTTGCAGGAAGCGGGCTGGTAAGCCATGCTCTCAGGCCATATTTTCGTGAGGTCTGGGCAAATGACGTTTGCCCCAAAAAGGCGGCAGTCTTCCATGCCAATCACCCTAACGCTCCATTCTGTCTTTGCTCCATAACGGACGTAAACGGAGCCGGATTGCCGATGAGCACATTATCGTGGGCGAGCTTTCCTTGTCAGGATTTATCGCTGGCAGGCGTCGGGAAAGGCATTAGGGGAAAACGAAGCGGACTTGTGTGGGAATGGTTGCGTGTTATGGACGAAATGCCGCAGCGTCCGCCAATTCTGACGGCAGAAAATGTGCTAGGGTTGATGTCCGCCAATAAAGGAGCTTATTATCGAGAACTTCATCTTGCCTTGGAGGAAAGAGGTTATCGAATTGGCGCCATGTTGCTCGACGCCATACGCTGGCTGCCGCAGTCTCGCCCTAGGATTTTTGTGGTTGCAGTGGACAAGCGCATTTCTCTTCCCCAAAATCTTGTGGATGATGCGCCCAATTGGACGCATCCGACGGTCATTCGCAATATTGCAGCCGACTTGCCTCACTGGATTTGGTGGCGCCTGCCTGAACCTGAACAGCCTACGACAAGACTTTCTGAAATAGTAGATTATTCTCTTCCCTGTCAGGATGAGCCGACAAGCAAAAAGAACTTGGCCATGATTCCTCCGGCGCACCGACGTCTGCTGGAACAATGCGGCCTTGCTGCGGTGCCAGGCTATAAACGCATCCGCAATAAAAAGCAGGTGCTGGAACTACGTTTCGACGAAGTTGCGGGATGTCTGAGGACGCCTACTGGCGGAAGCAGCCGGCAGTATATCGTCATCAAAAAGAAGGATGGATGGAGAACGCGCATCCTTAGCCCGCGAGAAGCAGCCCGCCTTATGGGCGCTCCTGAATCCTTCCAGCTTCCCGGCACATTCAATGACGGCTACAAGGCTATGGGCGACGCCGTCGCTGCTCCTGTAGCGGCGCATCTAGCAAAACATATTCTCTCCCCTCTTGCAGAGGTCTGCCATGACGCTTCTTGAGCAAGCCCTGACGGAATTTCGCAATATTCATGCCCTCAAGACCAAAGGGCAACTAGCTGTAATGCTCCATATCTCCCGATTGGCTATTGAAAATGGGCTGCCGATTGACGTCAATACCCTTAAAACGGAGCAGGAAGGTCAAGTCAAAGGCCTCGGCAAGAATCGTGTGCAGGGGATCCTTAAGGATCACGGCATAAAACGAGTTCTTGCCGAAGAAGGCGGCCGAACCAGTCGAGGAAGTTTGCGTGCCGCTGCGATTTATGCGGATTTTTTGAATACGCTCAATCAAGACAACGCGATAGATTTAAAAGTCATCGAGACTTGGTGGGTCGCTCGCGTTCGAGAATACTTCAACGGCAAGCCGTTCACACTTAAACTTGATCCCGGAAAATCCCTGCAATCCATTATCGCCGATCTGCTGGACCAAGCGGCAAAGCGACAGAGAGATAACCCCGGCACCACATATGCAGGAACAGTATTGCAGCATCTTGTCGGAGCCAAACTTGATCTAATCTTGCCAGAAGAAAAACATCTTAAGCATTATGGAGCCAATGTGGCAGATGGACCTACCGCACGCGCAGGCGATTTCGTCTTGGATGAGGTAGCTATTCATGTGACTACAGCGCCGACGGAAGCTCTTATTCGTAAATGTGAGGCAAATATCACTGCGGGCTTACGCCCTGTCATCGTAACTATCGCTGAAAGCAGGGCAGGAATAGAATCTATCGCTAAGGGATTTGCGATTGAAGGCCGCATCGAAATCATTGAGGCTGAACAATTCATAGCGACAAATATTCTGGAATGGAGCGGTTTTGCTGAAAATTCTCGCTGTAAGGAAGCAGAACGCCTCATCTCACGCTATAACAAAATTATTGAAGAAGTCGAAACAGACCCAAGCCTAAAAATTACTATGGGAAACAAGTAGAACGCCTCAACAAATTTCTTTATCCCATCGCTTTTTTTGGCCTTTCTTCCTAGTCCCTGCACAACTGCGGAAATGGCGGCTGAGATGCGTTACTTGCCATAATAACTGCTGACATCAAGAAACGCTTTCCTGTCCTACGAGTACAACCATGAAAAATGTGCTCTTTTCCTTTTCCTGCTTTTGTGGCTGTTCCCTACTGCTATTATGCCTTTTTCATAAAGATGCGGGAATATGCTGAAACGAACTGCTTCTCCATCGAATCGCCATGCTACATAGCCAGAGTCTGCGCTATCTATGACAGTTTGTTTCTCTCTGGCCTATCATAAACCGGCATTTTATAAAACACTTGATAACGCGACACACAAGCTGCTGTATGCCAGCAATATATTCGATATGCCCGACTCCAAGGTGTTCGGACCGGAAACGGTCCTCCAAGAAAGCTCACTTTACGGTGAGGACTGCACACGACTCTCAGCTCCGCCCAAACTGTGCACGCCCTAGAAAAAAGTCCGGTCCACGTTTTTCAGGTAGGCGGGCATGCCGGCGTTTTGTGTGAAAAAAGGCTTCGTTATTGCCGCACTGCTCCTGCTGTCCTCATCCGCCTGCGCTGAAGGTCGGTCCGACGACATAAGAAATGCACCTGTTCAGGCCATGCGGGATCGGACGATGGCACAAGACGTTTCGACGATAATGGCGGACAAGGCGACCATCACCGCGGCACAAGCCCGAGAGTGTATCCGGAAGCGGTTCTCGCGTTTTTTGCAGGAGATCGGTGAGGAACATCTCTCGTTCCGTGTGGGAGACATCGTTGCGGAAACGCCGGATGCCTATATCATCGAGGGATATCTTGTTCCCCGGGACGATGCGGAAGAAAGGCACTGGGGAGCCGTGCATAAAGTATCGGGCAGATGCGGCATCATCCATCCTCCTCTGGGACCGCGAATAACCCCCCAATTCCTGAGCAATTTTTCCTGGGAGCGCTGGCAGGTCTCTTTTTAGAGCCTTTTTCGCGTGAAAGGCCTTGCCTTTCACATCATGCGGCCTGTCGTTTCGCGGAAAAACGCGGTTTTCCGTCCATTTGGGGCCGGGTGACGCTGTACCGCCGCTCGCGTCATGTGTTTTTCAACGGCAAAACGCTCTGGTTCCCATACCCGGTACGGCGGGGCGGGCCGACAGTCCCGGCAGCGGCTCCGGCCGGATGACAGCGAACGGGGGACGTCCGCGTTCAGGCGTGATGACGTCCCCCGTGATATTTTCGGAAGTGCCCCCTGTCCCTCTGGACGGAGGAAGATGTTGCCGTCCGGCAGGAAATTATCCCCCTTACGGAGCGGCTCAGGCAAAGCTTAGGGTCTTGCCGGGCATTATGTCGATGCAGCGGCAATCCGGGGCGCGCAGGCCCAGCTCATGCTTGAATTCCTCCGTATTTTGCGCCAGCACCGGGAAGGTGCCCCAGTGCATGGGGATGACGCTCTTGCAGCCGAGCAGCGCGCAGGCCTGCGCGGCCTGCCGGGCGTCCATGGTGAAGACGCCGCCCACGGGCAGGAGCGCCACGTCCAGCGGATAGAGCTGCCCCCAGAGGGCCATGCCGCTGAACAGACAGGTGTCCCCGGCGTGGTAGACCGTGAGCCCGTCGGGCGTGCGGATGATGTAGCCCGCCGGGCAGCTGGATTCGCTGGAATGGAAGGCCGGGACCATGGTCACGGCAAAACCGGCGTGCTCCACCGTGCCGCCCATGTTGAAGCCGATGCCGTTGAGCAGCTGCGCCTGAGGCACGCCCTGCGCGGCCAGCTTTTCCGCCGTGCCCACGATGGCCCCCAGCATGGCCCCGGTCTTGCGGCAAAGGTTCACGGTCTCGCCCACATGGTCCGCGTGATCGTGCGTCACCAGCACGATGTCCAGCGGGCCCAGGCCGTCGGCATCCGTGCCGGAAGCGGGCGTCAGGAAGGGGTCGATGCAGAGGCTGCGGCGCGCGCCGTCCACCTCACTGCTGATGACGAAGGCCGAATGGCCGTACCAGGTGATGCTGCTCATGGTCGCTCCTTGTGCGCGGTCGTTTGCGGGGCGGGGGCGCCGCCCCAGCGTCCGAGGGGATGATCGATGGCCAATTGATCGAGGATGCGGCCGCAAAACTGGTCGAGCATCTCGTCCAGCGTGCGGGGATGCAGATAAAAACCCGGGGAAAAGGGCATGATGACGGCCCCGGCCTCCTGCACGGCGATCATGTTTCGCAGATGGATACGGGAGAGCGGGCTTTCCCGCGTCACCAGCACGAGCGGCCGCCGCTCCTTGAGGCAGACGTCCGCCGCCCGTTGCAGCAGATTGCCCGTCACCCCGGCCGCCAGCGCGCCCAGCGTGTTCATGGAGCAGGGCGCGATGACCATGCCGTCGTGCCGCCAGGAACCGCTGGCCGGGGGCGCTGCCATATCGTCCGCCGCATACGCCACATGCGCCAGCTCGAAAAGCTCTTCCGGCCGCGGGCCGGCCTCGGCCCTGAGCACGGCCTCCGCCCCCTGCGAGAGGACGAGGTGCAGCTCAAGCCCGGGCAGCGCCCGGCACTGCCGCAGGAAGCGCAGGGCCAGCGGCATGCCGCTGGCGCCGCTGACGCCGAGAAGAAGGGTTTTACGGACCGTCATGCGGGTAGTATAGGGGAGAACGGCCCGTCTTGACAGCCCGCGGCACAAGATTTTTTCATTGACAAGACCTGCCGGGGAAGGCATGGTAAAGCCCTGCGCGCCCGTAGCTCAGTTGGATAGAGCGTTGGCCTCCGGAGCCAAAGGCCACAGGTTCGAATCCTGTCGGGCGCGCCAGAGATTTCAGGGACGTACAGTTCATGGCTGTACGTCCCTTTTCTTTTCTCGCATCATTTTTCGCACCTGACGGCTATTTTTCGATATTTCCCCTGAACAATGCCCATCCTGGGCATAAGCGTCCTGTATTGCGGCGGCATGCGCCCGTCGGGGTATCTCTTCCAGCAACGACAGCCCCGTGACATGAAGCACGGGGCAGGGCCGGGCGCAGCCGCTCCCCGACAGGAAGGCGGCCGGGCGAGAGCCGCCTGTTTTTCAGGAAGTCAAAAGGCGTACTGGCCATCCTCCAAACAGGTTGTGATGCAGGCAGCCGCCAGCCACAGCTGAGCTGAAAAGCAACATTCCGATTGAAGTATATTCATTTTTATATAAATAATCGATAACTTCATTGAATCGCATGGAATCAACAGGAATGCCACGCTCTTTTGCAAGATTGTGCAAAGCGGCAATTTGCTCTTGTGAGAAAAATTCATGTTCAAGCGGCATGTATGCACCTCCAAATATCTTTCCATAGCAAGAGGCAAGAGGTCTTACAGATGCGTTTCGGCAAGGCGCTCCCGGCGTGCCTGGCCATGACTGCAATACATATTGTCAAATAAATAAAAATTTATAAATAGTGTCGCAAGCGTTTTGCCCCTGAAAAAGGCGGAGCGCGAGGTGCAGCACTGCGCCGTCCAGCCCACCATGAGCGGGAAACGTGGTTTTCCGCGAAACGGCAGGCCGTAGAGCGAGAAACGCTTCGCGTTTCAAACGAAAAAAGCTCAGGGATCCAGAAAGAAGGAGGAAATGCGAGGTCTGCCGCGCGACAGGCCGGATACTGGACGCTAATTGTCGTTTTCTTCGCTCGCTAAACGCGATGTCCCGCAGACATCTTGCTGCGGGACATCGTGCAGGCGGGAAAAAGCCCATTCATGCCGGAAGGTTGCGGATGCCGCGGCCAGCGCTCTTACGGCCGCGGCGCGTCCGGCCGCGTCGAGGCCTGTTGCTGGCGGATGACGGGGCGGTCGGCCTCGCTCAGGCCGGCATAGTATGCATGCAATATCTCCAGCACTTCCGGGCGGCCGAAATGATCTGGCACGGACTGCCCTTCCGAAAGCAGTTTGCGCAGACGGGTCCCGGAGAGGATGATCCGTTCTTCCGGCCCGTGCGGGCAGGTGCGCAGACTGGCCATGCCGTCGCAGGCCGTGCAGTAGAAGGTCCAGTCCAGCGGCAGGGCCTGCGTGTGCAGGCGCTTGGCCGGATCGGCAGGCCGGGGGATATGGCGGAAGATCTCCTGCGCTTCGAAGAGACCGTAGTAATCACCCACGCCGGCATGATCCCGGCCCACGATAAGGCGGGAAATGCCGTAATTCTGGCGGAAAAGCGCGTGCAGCAGGGCTTCGCGCGGGCCTGCGTAGCGCATGTCCAGCGGATAGCCCGCCTGGATGACGTGCTGTGGCACGAAATAGTGCCGTACCAGCGTATCGATGCAGCGCAGGCGCACGTCCGCCGGGATGTCGCCGGGCTTCAGCGCACCCACAAGTGAATGGATGACCACTCCGTCGCAGACTTCCAGCGCGATCTTGGCAAGGTATTCGTGCGAGCGGTGCATGGGATTACGCAACTGCAGGGCCGCCACATCCCGCCAGCCGCGCTCCCGCAGCGTCGCGCGCAAGGGCTGGGGATCAAGGAGCAGATCCGGGAACTGTTCCGCCAGGCGGCTGCGGGCCAGCACGCGCAGCGTCCCGGCCACATTGTACGGCTGCTGGGCCAGCACCGCTTTTACCCCGGGATGGTCATCAGGCGCCGTCTCCCAGAAGCGTTCCGAAGCCGGGCCCTGTCCACGGAAGACCAGCTCGCACTCCCGGCGGCGGTCATCCATCGTCAGGAGCCAGACTTCCTCCACCTGCATGATCGCCAGACAGCGCCCCTCGCGCCAGAGCGCCGCCTCCTGTCCGGGACGCAGCGCCGCAGCGACCTCTTCCGGCACGTCCAGCGTGATGGGCACGGGCCAGAACGTGCCGTCCGCCAGGGTCATGTCGCGACAGACGCTCCGCCAGTCCTCCCGGTTCATAAAACCGCGAAGGGGCGAGAAAGCCCCATTCCCCAGCATGAGGATATCCCCTTCGGCGCGGGAGCTGACCTCGATACGCGGCAGACTGACGGCGCGGGCCAGCAGTTCCGCCGTTTCTTCAGGGGAGACCTGACAGCTCTGCAGGCCCCTGCCGCCGTGTGGCGGCGGCAGATCGTCAGAAACGGTAAAGGCGTTCTCGTGGGCGGTGGCGGTAGTGTTCCTGTCCATGCTGACCTCCTGAAGCGTCTTTTCTTCACCATGCCAGACTTGCTCCTGAGCGTCGAGAGGAGGCACGCAGGTAAGGCAGTCCTTTTTCTTTTTTATCGCTCCGGGGTCTGACGGCTTCGGCCCGGCATGCGGGCGTGGTCGCCTGCGCGGCGGGCGACCGAGTGGCGGCCCGCGGGGCCGTGCCCGTCAGGCGGCGAAGGAGCCTTACGGGCATCGACAGCAGAGATGCGGCAGGGGGTAAGCGGCTGCTTTCTTTTTTCATCGCTCCAGGGTCTGACGGCTTCGGCCCGGCATGCAAGCGTGGTCGCCTGCGCGGCGGGCGGCAGGGGATAAGGGGCCTCGGCGGCCCCTTACCCCCTATGACCCCCAACCCCGCCCTGGGGCAGCCATCGTTGACGGGTATCCGGCGGGCGGCGGCCCTGCCCTGCTCTCCTCCCTGCCGCGCGTCATACGGCATCGCCCTCCCGCTGTCCCGCCTTCTCGCGGGACGAGCGTCCGGGCGGCGTCGGAGCTTCCGCGCCTCCGGCGCGGCGATCTCCTCCGCGCCATGACGCGCTTACGGCGGCAAGCAGGATGACGGAATACGCATACGGTGGAGGACGTCGCTCCGGTAAGGGGTTGGGACAAAAAGCAGCCCCCTTCTGAGTCATCGCAAAGGCTGACGGACAGCGAGAACAGTAAGGCAGATTGTCAAATGAAAGTTGACACAAGGAAGACCCCGTCTTCCCTCATTTTTTCCACAGTTGTCCTGTAATCGAACTTCTTGCGCGGGCGGTGGTTTATGAAGGCCACCGCCCGCGCTGTCTCGTGCTCCCCAAGGCCCCTGAAGCTTCAAGTGCGGGGAAAAATTGCCGGAGCAGGCCGTTTGTCCACTCATTGAGCCCCGCTCTCCGGGGCAGCCGGCGTGGCGGAAAGAGCTTGCCGTACCAAAATGGTGGTCCATCTGCTTGTCATTGAAAAATTCCTTGCCCTGGTCATAGGTGATACTTTTGAAAAACCAGGCAGGAACTCGTGAAAAAAGCTGTTTGATCCCTGCCGCGACAACGGCGCTTGAGCGATCCGCGCTGTACGTTGCCATGAGAAAACCGCTTTTGCGTTCGACAGCTGTAATGATGTAGCCACTTTTGCGGTTCCCATGTATCAAATCACATTCCCAGTGGCCGTAACAATCCTCCTCAGGCCGTGATGATATGCAGGGAAGCGCAAAAATCCTCGTTTTCCTGTCATGGACAAGACGCTTGCCCGGACCCTTGTGTCGAAGGTAGCGCCCAAACCCTCTGAGCGGCCTTCCCTTCTCGTATTGTCGGGAATCCTTGCTGATCCAGCGATACATACTTTTGAAGGAAATGTGTCGTGCCGGATCTTCGGGAAGTTCCTGTCGCAGGCGGCCCGCAATTTGCTCCGGGGACCAGTAATTCCTCAAGCCCTCCTGCACAGAGGCGGTAAGAAAAGCCGTCCGTTTTCCCGCGTTCTTATCTTTTGAGGCACGCCAGTCGGCCCGCCTTTGCGCGGCCTGTGCATCATACCTGCCGTTTTTATTGGCGTTTCGCCGGATTTCCTTTGAAATGGCCGCTGGGCTGTAGCCGAGGAGATCGGCAATGCTCCTGAGGGATTTTTCCCCCAGAAGCCGCTCTATGATTTCTCTGTGAGTTTTGGTAAGGTGTTTTTGCCCCATGACAGTTCCTCGTTGTTGAGGTGTTTGTTCACAAAACAACTGTCATGGGGCTTTCTTTTTTTGGCAAGCCCTCTGTTACCTTTCAATTGACAATCTGCCAGAACGGTTTCCCTCTCCCCCTCGCCGTAAACGGCTTCCCCAGTATCAGCCGGGGGTTGCCGTCAAATTAGAGCGTAGCGGCTTCCTCAACGGTCTCAAAGGCTTCGATGATGTCGCCGATCTTGATGTCGTTGAAGTTTTCGAGGCCGACGCCGCATTCGTTGCCCTTGACCACTTCGCGGGCATCATCCTTGAAGCGCTTGAGGGAGCTGATCTTGCCGGTGTAGACCACCACGCCGTCGCGCAGCAGGCGTACGCCGGCATTGCGGGCGATCTTGCCGTCCGCCACATAGGAGCCGGCGATGATGCCGACCTTGGGCACGCTGAAGGTATTGCGCACTTCGGCCTGACCAAGGTAGACCTCGCGCTGCACGGGGGCCAGCAGGCCGGCCATGGCGCTCTTGATGTCGTCCACCAGCTTGTAGATGATGTCGTAGAAGCGGATATCCACATTTTCCCGTTCGGCCACATCCTTGATTTTGGCGGTAGGCCGGACGTTGAAGCCGATGATGATGGCCTGGGAGGCCGAGGCCAGCAGGATGTCGGACTCGGTGATGGCGCCGGTGCCGCCGTGCACCACATTGATGCGCACCTTGTCCGTGCTCTGCTTGTTGAGGGCTTCGGTAATGGCTTCCAGCGTGCCTTGCACGTCGGCCTTGAGCACCAGATTAAGGGTGAGGGCTTCCTGATCCGAGGCCCGGCGCGAGAGGAAGGTCTCCAGCGTGACGCGGGATTCCTTGGCCAGTTCCTTTTCGCGCTGCTTGACGGCGCGGGCATCGGCAATGCGGCGGGCCAGCTTTTCGTCGGCCACGGAGAAGAATTCCTCGCCGGCTTCCGGCACGCCGTCAAAGCCCTGCACTTCCACGGGAATGGACGGTCCGGCTTCCTTCACCTTCTTGCCCTGGTCATTGAGCAGGGCGCGCACGCGCCCGGAGAACTGACCGCAGACGAAGGTATCGCCCTGGTGCAGCGTGCCTTCCTGGATGAGCACCGTGGCTACGGGGCCGCGGCCCTTGTCCAGCTTGGCTTCCACGATGCGGCCGTGGGCGGGCTTGTCCGGGTTGGCCTTGAGTTCGAGGATCTCCGCTTGCAGGGCTACCATTTCCAGCAGTTCATCCAGGCCCTCGCGCGTCTTGGCGGACACGCGGGCCACGATGGTGTCGCCGCCCCAGTCTTCGGGCTGGAGGCCCAGTTCGGAGAGCTCGCGCAGCACGCGGTCGGGATCGGCGCCGGGCTTGTCCATCTTGTTGACCGCCACCATGATCGGCACATTGGCCGCCTTGGCGTGGTTGATGGCTTCGCGGGTCTGCTCCATGACGCCGTCGTCCGCGGCCACGACCAGGATGACAAGGTCCGTGACCTGCGCGCCTCGGGCGCGCATGGCCGTGAAGGCCTCGTGGCCGGGCGTATCGAGGAAGACGATCTCCCCGCGCTTGGTCTTCACATGGTAGGCCCCGATATGCTGGGTGATGCCGCCCGCTTCGCCGCTGGTCACGTTGGACTTGCGGATGGCGTCCAGCAGGGAGGTCTTGCCGTGGTCGACGTGGCCCATGATGGTCACGACGGGCGGACGCGGCTTGAGATCTTCCGGCTTGTCCGGCTCGCCGGACAGCAGGTAATCGCTCTCGGAGAAGCCGGTCTTTTCCACTTCGTAGCCGAATTCCGCCGCCACGAGGGTAGCCGTATCGATATCCAGCGACTGGTTGATGGTGGCCATGACGCCGAGGCCGAACAGCACCTTGATGATCTCGGTGCTCTTCAGACCCATCTGGTGGGCCATGTCCGAGACCACGATGGCCTCATCCACGCGGATTTTGCGCTTGGCGGCCTTGAGAGGCTGAGTGGCCTGCTGGACGGCGGGCAGGGTCTTGCCGGGCTTGCGGCGGCTCTTGCCGCGATTCATGCGCGGCACATCATCCTCATCCTGATGTCCGAAATCTCCCTGCTGGAAATCCACGGTGCGGCGACCCTTGAGACGTTTTTTCTTGCTCTGGCCGTCGCGGCTGTCCGACGGGGCGGGCTGGGCGGGCGCGGCATAACCGCCGGTGGCCGGACGCGGCCCGCGGCCTTCGCCGAAGCCCGGCCGGTTGCCCGGACGCGGCCCACGGTCGCGGTTGTCGCGTCCCTCGCCGGAACGGCCGTCGCGGCGGCCTCCCCGGTCGTCACGGGCGGAGGCGTCCCGCGCAGGCGTGCTGCCCGGCGCGGGACGGCTGATGACGCGCACCTGCGGCGCGGGCGCGATGACCCGGGCACGCTGGGCCGTGGCCACTTCGGGGGCGGCCTCCTCTTCCGGCGTTTTTTCCCGGGGTTCCGGCGCACGCGGGGGCAAGGTGGGCGCGGAAGAACCTTCGGGCACGGCAGAGGCATCGGGGCGGGCGTGGCGGGCAGACCGCGCCTTTTCGGCTCCCTCGTTCTCCTGCGGCTGCTCCGGCGCACGGGACGGCGCGTCGGCAGCCGATCCCGCAGCGGTCGTCTGCGCTACGGGGGGCGTCGCTTCGGGCTCTTCGCTTCTGGCGGCAGAGGCCGTTTCCACGGTGGAAGGCTCGGCTGCCGCATCCTGCGGACGGCTGATGACGCGGGCAGGCGCGATGATGCGGGCATTCCGGGGTTTGGCGGCCTTTTCCGGCGCGGCGGCTCCCGCCTCCGCTCCAGCGGCCTGTCCGGCGTCCGCGACAGCGGATGCGGCGGGCGCTTCCGCCACGGCGGCAGCGGCAGGCTCAGCTTCGGCGCTGGCCGGACTTTCCGCCTTTTCTTCGGCCGGCGCGGCGGCTTCCGTCACTGGTCCGGCGGCCTTTTCCTCCTGCTCCGCCGCAGCGGGCGCGACGGAAGCGGGCTCGTCGGCGACCCGCCGGCGACGCCGCACGATGACGCCGGACTCGCTTTCGCGGCGCGTCACTTCATTTTGCCGCGAAGCGGCAAAGTACTCCCGCACGCGGCCGACATCTTCCGGCGTCAGCGACGCCGTGCTCTGCCTGGCGGATATGCCCAGTTCGCGGGCCACATTCAGCACTTCCTTGGGCTGCACGTCGAGTTCGGCGGCCAAATCTTTGATTTTCAGCTTCGTTTCAGGCATTCTTACCCCCCTTGCGCCGTGCGTTGGGCCGGTATTTCTCGAATCGCTTGAGACATTCCGGCCTGTCGCACACATACCAGCCCCTGCCCGGGCGGGTCTTGGTCGCATCGATGATCAAATTTCCCTGCTCGTCCTTCACATGCCGCGAGAGCGCGGCCTTGGCAAAGCGCTCCCGGCAGATAACGCACATGCGTTCAGGAACATGTGGCGTGGCGTCACGCTCCCTAATCTTCCTGCTTTTCGCCATCGGCTTCCCGGGCGGTCTCCGCCTCTTCCGTCACTTTCAGCCATTCCACGGCGGAGGGCTCGGGATCCTTCTCCACCACGGGCGCAAGGAAGTTGATGGCGGACCGCAGATCCGCAATGCGGGCATCGGAAATGGCCAGCTTGTCGGCCAGTTCCTCATTGGTGGCTTCGCGCAGTTTTTCCAGCGAGGAGTACCCCGCTTCCAGCAGCGTTTCCATGGGCACTTCGGCCACGCTGGCCACCTGTTGCAGGCCGTGGCCGATGGCATTGGCCTCGTTGTAGCGGCTTTCGGTGAAGATATCGACCTTCCAGCCCAGCAGGCGCGCGGCCAGCTTCACATTCTGTCCCTTGCGGCCGATGGCGTTGGTCAGCTGATCGTCGGGCACGATGACTTCCAGCAGATTTTCTTCCTCGTCCACCACGATGCGGGACACCAGCGCCGGCGCAAGGGCATTGCGGGCATAGGTGGCGATATCCGCGCTCCAGACAACGATGTCGATGCGCTCGCCGCGCAGCTCCTGCACGATGTTCTGGATGCGCGAACCGCGCACGCCCACGCAGGCCCCCACGGGATCCACATCGCGCTCGCGCGAGAGCACGGCCACCTTGGCGCGGGAGCCGGGATCGCGGGCGACCCCCATGATCTGCACCACGCCGTCGTCCACTTCCGGCACTTCGCGTCGGAAGAGCGCGGCCATGTAATCGCGGTGCGCGCGGGAAATGACGATCTGCGGACCGCGGCCTTCCTTGCGCACCTCGATGATCAGCGCCTGTACCCGGTCATTGCGCTTGTAATGTTCGCGGGGAATCTGCTCGTCACGCGGCAGGATGGCTTCCGTGCGGCCGAGGTTGACCACCCAGCCGCCCTTGTCCCGGCGCTGGACGATACCGGAAACGATCTCGCCCACGCGGTCCTTGTATTCCTCGTAGATGATCTCCTGTTCGGCATCGCGCATGCGCTGGATGATGACCTGTTTCGCGGACTGGGCCGCGATGCGTCCGAGATCTTCGACCTTGACGCGGAAGCCCATCTCGTCGTCGATCTGCACGGACGGATCATGCGTGCGGGCTTCGGAAAGCTCGATCTGCGTATCGGGATTGAGCAGGTCGTCGTCCTCCACCACGATCTTGAACTGATAGACTTCGATGTCGCCGGTCGCGTCGTTGTAGGACACTTCCACATCCATGTCCTCGCTGAAGCGGCGCAGAACGGAAGTGCGTACCGCGTCTTCCAGCGTGTCGATGAGCATATCGCGGTCAAGACCCTTATCTTTGCTGATCTGGTCGATGGCCTTCTTGAGTTCAAGATTCATAATCGCCTCCGTGCCGCCCTGGCGGCCTCAAAATCTTCCCGGCACAGGATCTCGCCGGGTCGCTATCCTTTCAGTGCGGACGCCACATCATCGTCCAGCGCGTCATTTTTGCGCGGCTTCCGGGCCGTTTCGGGCCCGGACGCGGACCGCGCCTCCTGCCGCCCTTTCCGCCGACTTCCCCCGCCGGATCTGCCGGGCTTCTCCGGCGCGCGGAACACATGCACGCGGGCGACGCGGCGGGTCATATCCCACGGCAGACGCACAGGCTCCATCGCTTCGGGCAGCACCTGCCCCTCGGGCGTGATGCCGGCGGGCGCGAGCACAAGCGCGTCGGCCTCCACCGCTTCGAGCCGTCCGCGCCAGGTGCGCCGCGGAGCCAGGTCCGCCCGCGGGGCGTAGGCGGCCTGCATGCGGGCCTCCACCATGTCGCCCACATACGGACGCATCTGCTCCGGCGCAAAAAACAGCCTGTTGAAGCCGGGCGTGGACACTTCCAGAATATAGGCCTGGGGGATGATGTCCTCCACCTCAAGCGCAAGTCCCAGATGGCGGGAGATTTCTTCGCACTGGTCGATGCTCGCCGAGGGGAGCGCGGCCTCCCCGGGCTCTCCGTCATCCTGTGGCATGGCGGCCAGCGCTTCCGCCACGGTGTGGGGATTGCGTCCGTCCGACGGCACATCCACGAAAAGGCGCACCACCATCCGGCCGCTCTGGGCGATCTCCACCCCCCAGATGACCAGCCCCAGGGCTTCCACCACCGGGGCGGCAAGGCGGCGGACCGCCTTCGCAATCGGGTTCTCATCCATGTTCTTCTCGCCGGCCGCTTTGCAGATAATAAAAAAAGGGGGCCTTTTCAGGCCACCCCGGAACGCTTGCCGCAGGATGTCGTCATTCGGCAGGGCCGTTGACACTGAATTAACAATGTTTACCTCCCTTCCCAGCGACTGTCAAGCCTTTTTCCGCAAAGCCATCCGCGACCGCGCCGCACGCGCTCTCACGGTACAGCCGGGAGGCCGGCGGTCGCGACGGGGAGGGGGCGTCACAGTCCGTGGGAACAGAAAAAGCGCACTGCATTCGCAGTGCGCTTTACTTTCTGGCGGAGCGGAAGGGACTCGAACCCTCGGCCTCCGGCGTGACAGGCCGGGAACAGCTAGTGCAACCTTCTCCGATTTGGGGAAATGGATGTCCATATCCATCAATCCTGATTGGAGGTTTCCCAATGAAAATCCATGATGCCTTTTTATTGTACCACGACTACGTTCTGTGTGCCACATCCAGCCGTAGCCGTCAAACGGAGACTGGACGCTGGCAACATCATATTGCACCGGAGCTGGCGGCATACGAGCTGGAGCAGATCAATGCGCTGACGATAGCAAAATTCCGAGCGACGCTGCTTGAAAAAAAACTTGCTCCACAAACCGTTTGTCACTGCCTATCCCTTCTCAGGCGAATTCTCAACCGCGCCGTTGAATGGGGTCTGTACTCGGGGCCAGTTCCCAAAATTCGTATGCCGAAATTCGATAATCGCCGAATTCGCTATCTGACACATTCCGAAGCGGCGAACCTCGTGTCCACCCTGTACACCATTTCACCAATATGGGCTGATGTCGCGGTTTTTGACCTTAACACGGGGCTACGGCGCGGAGAACTGCTATCGCTGTTGCCATCCCAGATCGATTTGACCAACCGCGAGTGCCATATCCTTGAAAGCAAGACCTTTCATGCCCGGTCAATTCCGTTGAATGACACGGCGATGAACATAGCACAAAAACATCTTGCCGTCAGCGAATCCGCCTTGCCGCTCTTCCATGCGAAGGGAAATCCCCTCAACCCTTATTCACGACATTTTCGTGAGGCCGTGCGTCAATGCGGTTTCAACGCTGGAGTCTCGGACAGGCGCTCACAAGTCTGCTTCCATACCCTGCGGCATACGTTTGCCTCCTGGTTGGTACAGGGGGGCGTTCCTTTGCAGGTGGTGAGTCAGCTTCTTGGGCATGCCAGTCTTAAAATGACCCTGCGGTATGCCCATCTTGCCCCAAGTCAGCACCGAGCTGCCGTCGACTCTTTGTGCATATCTGTCTTGCCCTAAAATGGCAAGCACTTCTTTACACTTTTTCTGACCGCCATTGCTTTTCTTTTCATTTTGTATGACTTTTTGTGCTTTTCTTTGCATTCTGAAAAAAATATTGCTGAGAAAGCGAAAAATGCATTAAAAGACAGAAGAAAAGCAGCAAATACAGAGGGCAGGACAGGTAAAGCAATGTGCTTTACATCGTCCTGCCCACTCAATCGCCGTGGGGGGCTGCTTATTCGCCTGCGGCTCAACGCTCAAAGACAAGGAGCAAAGGACATGGAAGATTGTCAGAACAGCGCACAGGAACTTGCCGCGCAACCCGTCGAAAACATTGTTGAAGCTGACGCTCGCGGCATGTTCACCACGTCGCTGATCGTAGCGCAGGCGTTCGAGAAGGAACATAAAAACGTCCTGCGCGATATTGAGAATCTGGAGTGTTCGGCGTTATTCAACGAGCTCAATTTTGAGCCCGTTGAATACAAGGACGCCAAGGGAGAGATGCGCCCCGCCTACCGGCTGACCCGCGACGGTTTTGCCTTTCTCGCAATGGGGTTCACCGGGAAAAGGGCGGCCGTCTGGAAAGAGAAGTTCCTGGAGGCGTTCAACGCGATGGAGCGCTGGCTGACCGCGCCGGGCCGTTGCCTGCCGTTGCCGCCCACGGAGCCGGACGACGTGCGGCAGCAGCGCATCATCAAAATCCTGCGCGGCCTGATTGCCTACTGGGCCTTTGTGGACAAGCTGCCTTACGCCGTGGCGGAACTGGCCCTGGCCATCCATGTGGGGCTTGAACGGCTGGAGGACATCACCGAGGAGGAAAACGGCAAGCGCATCCAGGCGGCCTTCGATTATCTGTGGGAAGTGAGCAACCGCCCCACGGGCGACATGGAAGGGCCGGGCGCGACGCAAAATGAAATGACCATGTTGCGCCACATGCTGACGGCGTGCGGGCAGTGGCGCTTTACGCGGGATCAGGACTTCGCGGAGTATTTCGAGAAGCTGACGGGCATCAATCCCCAGCATCCCGGCAGGCTTTCCGCCCATGACGTGGGGAAGATGCTTTCCACCGCAGGCTATCTTTTGCACCAGACCTATCAGCATACCGTGGACTGGAACGCCATAAGCAAGGAAATCAGCGAATGAAAAAATGGCTGCTGCTTTGCCTGCTGGCATGGTGGCCACAAGTATCCCGTGCGGGCGACGTGTTCAGCGAACCGTGCGCCCGCGCGGGCATACCGCGTGAGCTGGCCGTCGCCATAGCCCGGCAGGAATCCTCCCTGAACCATCTTGCCATCAACATCCAGGGCCACTCCCTGCGGCCGCGCAGCGTCGGGCAGGCCCTCGACTACATCCGCAGGGCGGAGGCCGGAAAAAAGTCCTATGACGTCGGCCTGATGCAAATCAACAATCAATGGTTCGGGAAGTTGGGCATTACGGCGGAGGAACTGCTTGACCCCCAAAGGAATGTGGAAATCGGCGTCCACATTCTGGCCGGCGAAATCCGGCGGCACGGGTTCAACTGGCAGGCCGTGGGGAAATATCACTCGCCGGACAAGGAACGTGGGCGACGCTACGCATGGCGCGTCTGGCGGCATTTGAGAGGGAAGCATGGGACGGCCCAAACTGCCGGACACCCAAAAACGGGGCCGGAGCATCACGGTGAACGTGAACATGGCGGAATATGGCGAAATCCTGGCATCCAGCCAAAGGGCAGGATTATCACTTTCGGAGTACGCCAGGAAGGTATGTCTGGGCAGCAGGGTGGAGAGCAGGGAAGACCAGCAGGCCCGGCGGGAGCTGCTGAAGGTGAACGCAGACTTGGGCCGTCTGGGCGGCTTGTTGAAGCAAGCCTTGAGCCAGGGGCAGAGCAGGGAACGGATCCACGGCCTGTTGCACACGATTGATCAGATGCAAGCCATGCTGAAAGAGCGCATCCTCAAGCTATGATAAGCAAACGCATCGCCTGTCATCCCGCCAACGACAGCTATGCACGGCTGGCGAACTATATTGCCGGTCATGACCACACAAGGGAGCGGAAGAATGTCAGAACCTACACGCCGCAGCATCACCCTGGAGAGCTTGGAAGCCTTGCCGAAAACCGCCTGCGTCGGCTGTCCGAACTCGGTTTGGCACATCGTCAGGGACGAGAAGGCGAAGAAAGATCAGGTGCAAGTCTTTTGTCAGTTGATGCACGCCCTGATCGACAAGCCCATGCTGGTTTGCGACGGGACGCAGATCGTGCCGCAGGAGAAAAGTGCCTGCTGAAATGGGCGTCCGGCTGCTGGGCAGGCGATGATTACGAGCTTGGCATCCGGGAAGTAGCCGACACCCAGGCCCTGAACACGCGCACCACCAAGGAAAAGACGTATCACCTCATTGTCAGTTTTCGACCGGAAGACGCCCCCCGGCTGACGCCCGACGATTACCGCGCCATTGAAGAACGCTTTGCGGCGGCTCTGGGCCTTGCCGGGCATCAGCGCCATTGCGGCGTGCATATCAATACCGAAAACGTGCATATGCACGTTGCCTATAATCTGATCCATCCCGAAAAGCTGACCCGCGTGGAGCCGTGGCGGGATTATGTCGCCCGTGACAAGCTGTGCCGCGAGCTGGAAAAAGAATATGGCCTTGTGGTGGACAACGGACGGGAAAAGCGGCCGGAAAAGACTCTGGGCAGCGCGGCGGCCACCGTGGAGGCGCACAGCGGCCGGCAGTCCTTTGAAGGCTACGCCCAGGAACAGGCGTCGGAGATCGTGGCCGGACTGGACAGCCTGCAAACGTGGGAGGAGCTGCATACGTTGCTGGCCGAACGCGGCCTTGTCTTGCAGAAGCGCGGCGCGGGGCTGGTCATACGGAACCGGCACGGCAAGCAGATGACCAAGGCCAGCGCCGCCGACCGCGCTCTGTCGCTGAAGAAGCTGGAGGAACGCTTCGGCAGGTTTGCAGCGGCGGACAAGGAAAAGATGCCGGAAAGCCGTGTCAGATATGGCGCAGCCCCCTTGCAGAAAGCGCCCAACCGGGGAGAGCTGTGGGAGGAATTTCAGGCCGCGCGGCAGGAGCAGCAGGAAAGGCTGGAGGCGAGCAAGCGGAAATGGCTGGACTACTGCGATGACTTGCAGCGCAGGCCCGTGGGCAGGCGAGCACGGAGTGCGGGCCTGAAAATGGCCCGCCAATACGCCGCCCAGGAACGGCATCAGTTGACTGTCGGCTATCCGGCAAACTGGATGGACTTCCTGCGGCAAAAGGCGGCCCAGGGCAATGAAACCGCGCTGGCCGTCCTGCGATCCCGCCATGAGGAGTTTGCGCCGGAACAGTTCGCGGCCGAACAGGAAAAGATACAGCGCCAGACGGATTTGCAGGCCCGGAAGACGGAAATCCTTGAGCGGAAGGGCGTATCCGACCGCCTGAAAAAAACGCTGCTCAGCGACGCCCTGATGCGGAGTATCGC
This sequence comes from uncultured Desulfovibrio sp., assembly GCF_944324935.1. Taxonomy (GTDB): domain Bacteria; phylum Desulfobacterota; class Desulfovibrionia; order Desulfovibrionales; family Desulfovibrionaceae; genus Desulfovibrio. The sequence goes on from NZ_CALUYG010000005.1 coordinate 48,845, forward strand.
CCCCGGAGCCACGATGAAAATTTCCCGGCATGGCGTCATCATCTACACCCTGCCCAACGGCGGCAGCATTTGCGATACCGGGAGGCGGATCAGCTTCAGCGAGTCCGCACGGGAAACGGCCCTGGCCTACATGGCGGCCAAATGGCATGTGCGGCGTCTGGAGAAGGACGGCAAGGGAAGGGCCGTGCTTGTCCTGAGCGACGGCCAGAAGATCGTGGATGAGGGGCAGCGGCAGTTTGAACGGCCTGCCGCGTCACGGCAACGGCAACGTGAGCAGGGGAGGGGACGATAACTTGCGCGGGAGTTATGGATTTCTGCCTAGATCGTGTGCCTTTTTCTGCTCCACCCCCAAAGCGCGATCTATGTTTTTTTGATGGGCAATACCCAACTGAACAAGGGCTGCTTTTCGCGCAAGAAAAAAATCCTTTTCGGCTTGGTTGGCCGTACCCACAGCAAATTTTGTCAAATGCCTCAGCTTGGCATTGATGTGCTTTTTCATCCCCGTGTCCTGTCTTTGTGCGGGGGTCAGCTCCTCAATTTTCTTGCCAAACAAATCGGCATACATTTCACGGACGACATCTTCTTTCTTGCCATTTTCCCATGCCTGTTCAATGTCCTTCTCAACTTTGTAGACGGCCTCTATCGCTTCGAGTTCCTTTTCATTGTTGGCATATATCCTTTCAAAAGTCTGGGCAATCTTTTCAAGTTTTAGAATCCTGTCAAAGTCTTTCTCGTGTACAGCTTTGGCAAACTCTCTGGATACTCCATAAAGATTGCCAGCGAAACTCTTGGCTAGCTTTGTCTTTTCCATTCTACGCTGAATGGTCTCTGCCGCAGACAAACGGCCAGCCACCTCATCAAGAGTTAAGCCAGTCTTTTCCATATTTTTTTACCGCTACAGAGAGGTTCACATTATGTTCGATAAGCCAGCTCATGCCATATATTTCCTTTAATGCTTGAGCAGCATCAGGAGTAAGCGGTATGTCAGCAATCGCCTTCGCGGCTTCCGCCTCTTTTCCTTCCTCAAGCAATAAACCGCTTCTCACAGCCATTTCCAAAACTTCATCTTCCGTATACTCTCGCAAATTCGGTTCTCCGATGAGATTCATCTTGGCCTCCCTGACGTAAATTTGAAACAGGATAAAAGCGCATTGGTTCTTTGTCCAGCAGGCGCAACACGGCCCGCCCCCAGAGGAGCGGGCCTTTGTTTCCAGTTTACGCCAGACCGGCTATGTGCAGGGCGAGATCGGCCGTCCGGGCGCAGGTGTCCGCTTTCAGCAGGAAGTCGGTATCCGCGTCCGCGCCTTTTTCCGCCTTGGGCAGTTTCAGGCCGGAAACCGTCATGGACGTGTCCAGGGAGAAGGACAACGACACATCGGGGGTGTCGGCGGGTACGGCCGTCATGGCCAGTTTTTGGATGGTCAGGCCCTCATTGAGGGCCGAGGCGATGGAGCTTTCGCAATTCTGGACGGCCACGGCCCCCTTGTCTTCCGTTTGGGCGGACGTGGCCAGCGTGGCCGACCCGGCGCAGGAGAGTTCCCAGCCGTTCAGGGCGACATCTTCCCGCGAGAGACGGGCAAAGAAGGACGGCAACTCCGCCCCGGCGGCAAAGGCTTGCGCGTCAACACCGAAGGTGGCCTTGAACTGCGCCAGCAGGGGCAGGGCGGCCTTGGGAGAAGCGGCCACAAGCAGGCGGCCGTTTTCCAGATCCCACAGGCAGTCAGTGAGCGCGGGCGTCCATTCCGCACGGGAAATGAGCTTGGCCGTTATGGCTTCCTTCAGCTCCTTTTTGCGCTTGCCGGAGACTTTTTTGCCCTGGGCAAGTTCCGCCTGGACGGCTTCGGCAAGCTGGAGTTTCAGGGCAGCGCCGGGGGCCTTGCGGCTGTCCACCCGCAGGGAGAGGGCGACAAAGCGCCCGTGGTCGATACCGAACGAAAAATCCGTGTCCACAGCATTGCCGAGACCCACCCAGCCCATGCGTTTTCCTTCCGGCGTGACGGCATCGGAAAAGGGCAGGGCGCGCACCGCATCGGCAAAATCCATCCGCTGGGGGACGGAAGCCTCAAAGAGGCTGAAAGAGGTCGTGTTTCCGAGAAAGCCTGCCATAACCACGCTCCTTAATCCGACGAACTGCCGTTCTGATTTCCTAAATTTCCTACCATATCCTGAAAGATAGCAATTTGCCTGTCGAGCTTTTCCAGCGTTGTCTTTGCGTAGGTTTGCAAGGTCTGCGCGTGCTGCTGTAAGTCCTCTGCATGGGCCATCAACGTATACAGCTTTTCCTCTGGCGTCATTCTGTCGTCTCCTTATTTCGGGGGATTGTCATAATCCGGCGAGTTGTCGTCCTTTGCCCAGTACCGTTGCTTGCATTTGGGATAGCCCGTGCAGGAGAAGTAGATGCCTCCCTTGCGCGTAGGCTTGACGGACAGCGGCTTGCCACATTGCTTGCAGGCAAATTCGGAGAGGGTCGGTTCCTCACGCGGAACGGGCCTGCCGTCAACGGCGTTGAACGTCGCGCCGCAGTTGTCGTCCGAGCATTTGAAGAAATCGTAGGCCGCGCCGTTCTTTGTGCCCGTAATGCGGCGCAGTTTGGCGGAACCGCAGGCGAGGCAGTCAAATTCCGACAGCGGGATCTCCTTCTTTTCCTTTCTGGAGCCGGGGCGGCCGCCGTCATCCTCAAACGAGGCGTTGCACTCCTTGCACTTCCAGTAATTCCAGCCCCTTTCAGGGTTGACGTTGTGATAGAAGGTGTCCCTGTTCCCGCAGGCGGGGCAGGGGACAGCCGTCTTTTCGCGGAACGTGGCCAGTTCGGCCATGAGCGTGTCATAGGCGAGGCCCACGCAGTCGGCATACGAAGTCTTGCCGCCGGCCACATCGTCAAGGGCGTCCTCAAGTCTTTTGGTGAAATCAAGATTCATGAAGGAAAAGACAGGCTGCATGGCGGCCACAATGGCTTCGCCCCGTGGCGTGGGCACTAGCCAGCCCTTTTCCTCCCGCAGGTAGGCTTTCTGGACAATGATGTTGTCCAGAATGGCCGCATAGGTAGCCGGACGACCGATACCGCGCCGTTCCATTTCCCGGATAAGCGTTGTCTGCTTGTAGCGCGGTTTGGGCTTGGTCTTTTTCGTGGAGACCGTGCCCTGTTGCACGACAGCCGTTGCCCCTTCCTTCAGCAGGGGGACACTGTTGGACGGTTCGGCATCCTCATCATCGGCGGCATCGGCCGCCAAGACCTGTTTCCAGCCGGGATGCACGAGCGTGCGGCCTCTGGCCTCAAAGATCGCCTGCCTGCCGTCCACATCCGCGCCAAGGCGGGCCACTCGCACGGCAAAGACCGCATCGGCAAGCTGACTGGCCAGCGCGCGCAGCCGGATAAGCGCATAAAGCGCCTGTTCATCCGCATTTTCTCCGGCTTCTTCCACGTCGATATGCGTGGGCCGGATCGCCTCATGGGCCTCCTGCGCCCCATCCTTGCTTTTCCACGTTCGGGGCGCGGGCGGCAGGGGCAGCCCCCGGGCATCGGCATAGGCGCGAATCTCCGCTATGGCTGTTTCGGACAGGTTCGGGCTGTCCGTCCGCATATAGGTGATGTGTCCGGCTTCATAGAGCTTCTGGGCAAGCTCCATCGTCTTTTTGGGCGTGAATTTCAGCGCATTTCCCGCCGCCTGCTGCAAGCTGGAGGTGGTGAACGGAGCGGGCGGAGCCGTGGCAGCCTCCTTTTCCTCAAAGGCAAGGACATCCAGACTTCTGACGGCGGCCACCCTGTCGGCCACGGCCTTGTCAAGCACATAGGGATTGTCCTCATCCAGCCAGCCTTCCCTGGGCAGCCAGACCGCGTTCCAGCCTTCGGAGACATTTTCCACGCGGTCAAAGGTCAGTTCCACGCCGTAATGCGTGGTGGAGACGAACGACCTGATCTCCTGTTCCCTGTCAACGACGATCCGCACGGCGGGACTCTGGACGCGACCGGCCGACAGGCGGCTTTCCGAGCAGGCGCGGGAAAGCGGCCCGGAAACCTTGTAGCCCACGAGACGATCCAGCGCCCGGCGGGCCTCCTGGGCATGGACAAGGGCCATATCAATGTCGCGTGGCGCGGCAATGCCGGCCTCGACATCGTCTTTCGTTATGGCCGTATAGGTCACGCGCTTGCAGGCCGACAGGCCGAGCACGTCCTTGAGATGCCACGCAATGGCCTCACCTTCGCGGTCAGGGTCGGAGGCCAGATAGACTTCATCCGCTTCCGCGGCCAGCGTCCTGAGTCTGGCCACCACGTCCTTCTTTTCCGGCGTGATCTGATACACCGGCCGGAAATCGGGCGGCTCAAGACCGTAGCCCTCCTGGGGAAGATCGCGGATATGGCCCACGGAGGCGGCCACCCGCCATTCCGCCGGCAAAATACTTTGCAGCTTCTTGATCTTGCCGGGACTTTCCACAATCAGCAGCTTCATCGCTCCACTCCTTTTTCCTGCGCCCGGCCGAGCTGACGCCGCACCGCATCAAGCCCGCGAGCCTTGTGCAAATCGTTGAAATCCGTCAAACCCTGTTGCTTTTCATCGGCTGTGAAAATCGGGATCCTGACCTTGCCCTGAACCGCACGGGCGGCGTCGCGGGCGGCTTCCACGCCCACATTCCTGCCCGTCTCCTGTTCCTTGCCGTGATCGTTGTCGGCGCAGATGGTTATGGCGGCGTTGGGATACTTTTCCCTGAGGGCTTCGGCCACCGGCTTGAGATTGCCCGCATCAAAGGCCACGGCCACCGGCGCGCCCGTGGCCATGTGGATGCTGGCCCCCGTCGCGTAGCCCTCGCAAATGACGATCTCCGCTTGCGACAAGTCCTTGCCCTCGTCGCCCAGCAGACAAAAATTGCCGCGCTTTTCCATGCCCGCGAAAAATCTTTTCCGCCCGTCGTCATCAATGGTTTGATAGCCTCGCAACTCACCGTCGATATTGTGGAGCGGCACAACCAGACGCGACTTGCCCGCTTCCACTTCCACTTGCCTGATGCCAAACGCCTCAACGCCCTTTTCTTGCAGGTAGGCATGATCTCCGGCGGGTCCAAAGCTGTCCCACAGCCTTTGAGCGCGGGCGGCGGCATTGTCGTATTCAAGCGCACGGGCCTGCTGTTGCGCCTGAATCCGGGCCGCACGTTCCGCGCGCTGTTGCTCCATTTCGGCCTGAGAAAGCCTCACGCCGGAGGCAATGAGCTTGACTCTGTCGCCCTGGACGTGATTCTGCGCCCAGCCGGCCGGGATGCCGTCGGCATGGAGGCAGTATGCGCCGTCAAGACCCCGGCCGTTTTTGGCCAGCAGCGGCACACGATGGATCTGCCCGTCCATGACAGGCAGTTGCCCCTTCAGGTCAAGGCCGAGTTCGGCCAGCTTGACGGCAAATTCCTGCGCCGGCTCAAGATGCTCCTGCCGATCCTGTTCCACGGCGGGAAGCCAGCGTTGCAGCGGCCCAAGGTCAACACCTTCCGGCGCGAACCAGCGTTTTTCGTTCCAGTCGAACTTCGCCCCCAGACTCTTGGCGTCGTTTTTCTCCCTGTAGGGTACGGACAGCCATGTTTTTTCCGGCGCAGGGGCCTTTTCCCCCGGCATGAACTTTTGCAGGGAAGCCAAATCGCCTCCTTCCGGGCAATACCATTGCTTTTCGCGAGCATCCCATTTGGCGCCGAGGGCCTTTGCCTCCCGCCGGGCCGAGTAGGGGACGGCCAGCCACGTTTTTTCCGAAGCCGGAGCGGCCCGTGACGGTTCGCGCCCGACATCGGGAACGCCCCTGTCCAGAACCGCCGAACGCCGCCCCTTTTCGTTGTCCGCTTCGCGTTCCGTCTGGAGCGAGTGCTCGCGCTCAAGGCCCATCAGGTATTCCTTGATGTGTTCGGCATCACGGCAGGCGCGGAGTATCTCAAGCGGATCGTCCTTCAAGTCGGCTATCCATGACTGGACATAGGCCGCATGTTGACCGGGATCATGCCCCACGCCGATATCCTGTCCGAGCATCCAGGAGGCTATTTCCGCCCGCAGTTCCTCCTTGGCGTAGCCTTCCGAACCGCGTACCCCGAACGGACGATCCATGCGGCTTTCGTGACCCGTCCAGTGGCCAAGCTCATGGAGCGCCGTGGCATAGTATTTGTCGGGCGCGTCAAAGTTGCTCCTGGGCGGGAGATGAATCTCATCCCGCGCAATGCTGTAGAACGCGCGATCCGCCTGATCGTGCTTGATGACGGCCCCCGACCTGGACAGGATTTCCTCCGCTTTTTCCAGCGGTTCCCATTCATAGAGCGGCTTGGACACTTCGAGGGGCGGCAAGCCCTCGACATCCTGCGCGTTGAAGACCCGATGGATCTTGAGCATGGGCCGCTCCAAATGCCGGGTCACACGTTCGGGATTGCCGTCCTCATCCAGGACGGGGCGACCGTTCTCATCCAGCCTGTCTTCCGTCACCTGCGTGACGAAATACTCAATGGGAACGGATTTGCTGCCTTTCCTGATCTTGTAGCCCGCCTTGACGGCCTGCTTGAACGTCATCCAGCGCGGATCGCCCGTGGAGAGCATGGACAGCCACAGGCGGTTGCCGCCCCTGTAGGTGACGCCGGAAATGGGATTGTAGGGCGCAAGTTCCTTCGCGGGCGTCCAGGGCTTTTGCCAGGGCGCGGTGCCGTTTTCCAGCATGGCGATGACCCTGGCGGCAAACTCTTCATGGAACGCTTTACTCGCCGACATCCGTGCCCTCCTGCGCCTCCTGAATGTCCTCCAGGATATCCTGAAGGGTCAGGGCCTCTTCCGTGAACGCCCCCAGGGCGTCGGCCAGTTCCGGGTCGAGTTCCACGGCAAAGCCGTCTTCCGCCTGCAAAAAGGCATCACGCGCGGCGGCATTGGCATATTCCTTGTCCATCAGCGACCTCCTGTCATGAAAAAGGGGGTATAGGTTGTCAGCCCGGCCAGCGGCACAAGGCCGAAATAGCGGCTGTCGAATCCGCCGGGATGCGCGGTCAGCACAAGGGCTTGCCCGGCGGGGATGACGCCGTCATGCAGCAGGGAAGGGGGCAGGGGCCTGCCTTGCGAATCGACGGGCAGAGCCTTGACGGGCCACAGGCAGCGCGGCCCGGCGGCAGGGCCGCAAAGGATGCCGTCCGGCGTCACCGTGACGACATCCCCCGGCATCCCGGCCAGATACTTCAGCAGCGGCCGGAGTCCCGACGTGCAGGAGCCGGGCGCAAGGTAGGCGCGTTCCGCCGCAAGATGCGCGCCTGCGCCGTCAAGGCAAAATCCGACAATGTCCCCACGGGAGGGAGACGCCGTCGAAGCCTTGTAGATGCCCCGCTCAAGCGAGGGGGTGACGTTGACGGCATAGCCGCCGGTCAGTCCCAGGGCGACAAGGCCCATGAGCAAAGCGGGCAAAAAGCAGGCAAGGGGAAGAAGGCGTTTCATGATCAGCCCTCAAGGAAATCCGCAAACCGCTTTCCGGGCTGTGCTTCCGGCGCGGTTTTCGGGGCTTCCGGCTGTGCCGCTGTCGGTTCGACGGCCTCCCCTTCCCCGTACCAGTCCGCAGGGCGCGGATGGTACAGGGAGTCGGAAATGCCGGCGGGGAATCGGGGGGTAATGCCCGGTGCGGGAATCTTGGCCCGGCGGCTGAAGACCGGGTCAAGGAAATAGAGTATCTGCATCCCGTATATGGGGGAATTGCCGGCCGTGAAAATGAGCATGTGCCCCGGAGCCGTCACCTTGCCTTCCGCATTTTTCTGTGCGCCGGGCAGGCGCATACATTCATCGGCCGTCAGCAGGGGCCGGGCGGTCTCCGAGATGCTGGTGGAGCGAGACGTGCCCCCCTTGCCGCCGGAGATGGACACCTTTTTTTCCACCACAGTCGTCTGGCCCGTCATCTTCGACAGCAGTTCCGCTGTTTCGGGGTCGTTGGGCGCATAGGCGATACGGACATGGCAGTTGGCCATAATGGCGTTGTCCTTGCCGTATACGCCGTTCAACTGCTTGGTATCCTGAACGATGATATACATCTTGCCGCCGTATCCGGCGATGTAGGCAATGGCCTTTTCGACAATGGGCAGCTTGCCCAGCGAGGTGAACTCATCCAGCATCAACAGGCAGCGATGCTTGTAGGCGGCCACGCTTGCGCCGTCCTTGAACTCCATCGAGGCGCAGATGCGCCGGATGATAAGATCGACGATCAGGCGCATGAGCGGCCGCACCCGGTCAATGGCCGCCGGACTGACCACAAGGAACAGGTCAACCGGCTTGTCGCGGTTCATGAGGTCATGGATGCGGAAGTCGGATGTACGGGTATTAAGATCGACGATGGGATCACGATACAGGGCCATGTTGACCAGCGCCGAGGAGAGGACACCGGATGCCTCGTTTTCCGCCTTGGAGTCCATTTCCTTGGCCGAGGATGCAATGAAGGTATGGCAGGCGGCACCGACGCGCTTATCCGCGTCAGGAGCAAAGCCATCCATGAGCACGTCATGGGGTTCCTGCATCATCTCCTGAAGCAGCGTCTTGATGTCCTTATCTTCGGCGGACATCATAAGCACGATGTCATTGAGCGTTGCCGTGCGGTTTTGATATGCCCTTACCGTGATGCAGCAATGCAGAATCACCCCGGAGAAGAAGGCAAAGGCCGCCTTTGTCCAGTGATCGTCAAGCCCCTTGCCGTCCGGGTCAACGAGCATGAGCGCCATATTCTGGACATCCTGGATACATTCCAGCGTCGTCAGGCGTATTTCTTCCAGAGGATTGAAGCAGCAGCCGGAGCCGGACGCATCGGAGGGGTCGAACCGCAGCACGGTATGGCCCTGCTGCTTGCGCCAGCCGGCCGTCAGCGCCCAGTTTTCGCCCTTGATGTCCAGAACGATGGACGAACCGGGCCACGAGAGCAGGGTGGGCAGGATCAGGCCCACGCCCTTGCCGGAGCGCGTGGGCGCGAAGCACAGGATATGTTCAGGCCCGTTGTGCCGGAGATACCGCTGTTGCCGAGCTTTCTTGTCCCACCAGCCGCCGACGTACACGCCCTTGCCGGAAAAATAGGACAGGGCCTCAATTTCCGCCCTGGTGGCCCAGTGGGCCGAACCGTGCAGCGTGGCATTGCCCTTTTGCTTGCGGGAGGCGGCATAGAGCGCGCCGCCCAGCAGCAGCGGCAGGATGAAGACGATCTGGCCAAGCGTCTGCGCCCTGTCCAGCACGTCCGGGTCAAGCGCGTCCGCCCACGAGAAAATGGCCCAGGGCGGATACCAGGCAAAGCCGCCGGTCACGAACAGGGGCTTGCCGAGCGCGGGCTGAAAGCCGTACTCGAACGCCGCCTTTTCCGTTGCCGTCCACATGGCCGCGAGGCCCGCAAGCGCGAGGACGCAGAGCAGCAGGGCGGTTTTCAGCCCCTTGCCGCCCTTTGCGGCTGTTTCCTGTATACCGTAGTTGTGCTTCATACCCCCCTCCTGTTCTTGCCCGGCGAGGGGAGAAACATGTCGGGAGTATCACCCCTTTTCCAGGAAAGGCTGAATAAATTGGAAAGCTCCAAGCGTGCCGCTTGGGAAAGGTTGTGGCGCTTGCAAAAATCCGCCAGCACCTCCCCATAAGGTAGCAAATGAGGATCGCCATCGTCATCGAACCATGAGTGGATAACGGCTTCCCTACCTCCGTGGTTTTCGACGAAGTCACAGAGATCGGAATCTGACAGTGAACAATGCAACACATCATCGACCAACAAATTATCAACAGCATTTTTGACGGCATCTTCCCTTGTGCTGCCGATTCCCCAAATCATGCAGTTCGTATTTTCCCGCTGAAAATCTTTATCAATAAGCTCTTCTTCCGAAACGAAAGACGTATTGTTGAGATTCAGCGTGACAAGCCAGCGTTTATTTTGTTCGTCAGCCATGCTTTCCCCCATGTTTAGCGTCCCCATGCCTGATAGGGCTGCCGAAAGACCAGGTCTTTTGTCACCACGATGTTGAACTGATAGCCGGGCCGCACTTCCAGCGTCGGTTTGATGTTCAGATTCTTTTGCAGGAGCGTGGTCGTCGTCTGGCCGAGCTGTGCGGCCAGAGCCGAGGTCATCTCATCCTGCATGGACGTGCCGTTATCCGAGGAACCGACGTTGCTGTTGGCCGAATCCATAGCGTAGGCCATGCCGCCCGTGACCAGCGACATCAGCACGGCCGAGCCGAAAATCCGCAGATAGTGATTGTCTACCTCGTCGGAAAAACCCGCCATGCCGGCCATATCCGCGCCGGGCATGGCCCCGATGGACATGGACGACCCGTCCGGGAAGATGATGCGGTTCCAGGCGATCAAAACGCGCTGCTGACCGTAGACGACGCGGGAATCATAGACGCCATAAAGGCGCGCCCCCTGCGGGATGAGCAGGTTCCGCCCCGTGGCCGTGTCATAGACGTTCTGCGATACCTGCGCGATCATGTTGCCCGGCAAGTCCGAATTGATGCCGGTCAGCATCACGCCGGGCACGACCGCGCCGGTCTTGAGTTCCAGCGGCATCCCCGCCGTCCGCTGTTCCGCAAGCGTCCATGAGGTATCCTTGCGCGCCCGCGAGAAAAAGGCTTCCTTGTCCCTGTCGGCGGCGGGATCATAGGAACCCTGCGAAACCGGATCGGCGGAGATCGTATCCATCCCGGCGTTCCCGCCGCCTGCCGCAGGGGCCGCGGCCTGCCCGCCGTCCTCCCGCTTTTCGCGTTTGGCCATGAGCGGCGCGGACAGCGCGGAAAGATACGCCTGCGCCCGCTGGCGACGGATATTTTCGGCCTCCTGATCGACCTGTTTCTGCTCTTCCGTGTTGCGCTGGATGATGACGACAGGCTCCTGCGGACGTTCGGGAGCCAGAACGCCGCTTGTCCTGTCTCCGTTGGGGTTGAGCGCCAGCCCGGAGCCTTCCACCAACCAGAGCGGCTTGTCTTCCTCCCGCACCACGGCTTCCTTGGTTTCCTCCTTTTCCTCCTGATCGTGGGCGAAATTCACGCTGTATACGAGCACGGCCCCCAGGATCAGGAGAGCCAGCAGCACGGCGTAAATGGGCCATTTGCCCATTCTGGCGATGCGGGGTTGCGCGTTGAGTTGCAGCCCGTTGGGCGAGGCATCACCGCTCATAGGGCCTCCCTGGCCGCGTCAAATGTGTCGGACGCCTTGTCCGAAAGCCTGCCGCCGAGGCCCTTTTCCAGCGTGGTGGCACTGCGTCCGGCTTCGGGACGGCCGGAAGGCAGGTAGGAACGCGCAAAGGCTTGTCCGTCGGAAATACGAAGGTGCAGATACCATGCGCCGCCGTTGCTGCCGTCTTCCCCCTTCAGATCATCCAGCGTATACGCCACGGTGAGCGCATTTCCGCCGCTTTCCGGGGAAACGCTGAAGCCGCGCTGCCGCAATGCCGCCTCAAAGGCGGTCGAGAAGCCGTTTTGGGCATCTTTTTCCGGGGACGGCACAAAAATCGTCGTATGGCCCGGAGCGTATTCCGAGGCCAGAAAGGCGGCCGCATCCGAGGCAATGGCCGCCGTGGCGTCGGCATCCGGCAGGCTGCCCACAAAGGAGCCGCCGAGTCCCTTGTAGCCGCAGGCCGTGAGGCCCAGACAGAGGATGAGCAAAAGAAGACGCTTCATTTCCCGCTCCTGCTGATGATGACTTCTTCCTGCGCCGAGCCGACGCCCAGCACCAGGGAAATGGTGTCAAAGATGCCGTCAACGATCATGGCCTTGTCCGCGACGCGATAATTGACCATGACATCCTGCTTGCCCTTGCGGACGAGCAGCACCGGCATTTCAGCCGTCTTGTTCCCGTCGGGCAGGCGGATGAAGGTTTGCTGTCCGTCGTCATAGACCCGTTGCGGCTTCCAGGCGGCTTTCCCCTTGACCACATAGCCGAAGTTGAGCTTGCTCAAATCGACGCGCTGTCCCTCGACCTCGGTGGAGTTCCAGTGCGCCGCGCGCACTTCGGCCGCCCGCCGTTCGGCCAGATCGATTTTCAACTGATCCGCGTAAGTGAAGCCCACATAGGGCGTGTGCCCGGAGCGTTGCGAAATGAGGCGCAGATGGTACACGCGCCTGTCGGTCGTGACGACGGCCGTGCTTTCCAGCCCGGCATCCACCGGCTTGATGAACAGATGCACGGTTTCCCCGGAGCCTGTTCCGACCGTGCCGCTCTCGATCATCCAGCGGGCCGAGTCGCCGATGACGATCTCGTGCACCTTCTCTCCCTTCTGGAGTTCCACGTCGCAGACCTGCATGGGCGAGGCGAGGATGGTGGGCATACTGGCCCCGTGGACGTAGATCAGCTTGCCGGAAAAAGAGAGCACCGGCGCAGGCCCGCGCCCCGTCCATTCCCGCGAGAGGCGCAGGGCGCGCTGTTCGCCCTTGGTCAGCGGCACGGTATCCAGCCCCAGATAATCCGGCAGGGGCTTTGCGGACGCCGTGCCCCCGGAGCCGTAGTCCAGTTGCGGGGGATAGCCGGACGGTTGCGCCGCCTGCGCCGCAAGGGCAGGGGAGGGCAGGGCCAACAGCAGGGCAAGGATCAGCTTTTTCATCAGTTGCTCCTGGAGGCGGCAAAGATGCGACTTGCCGACAGTTGAGTGATGTAGACGCCGCCGGGATTGTGGATCAGTACGGCTTCGGACGTGGGCGGCGTGATCTGGATGGTGACGGTGGCCTCATACATGCGGGATTCCAGCGTGGCCCCAGCGTGGGAACGGGTGGTTTCCAGCCATTCCACGCGGTAGCTGTTTTCCGACACGCGCAAGGGCAGGGACTTGATCTCCACATGGACAAGCCGCCCGGCCTTGGCGATCTCATAGGGATTGTTGGTGGCGTACCATTCCTTCAGCACCCCCTTGGCGCTTCCGGCAAAAAAGAAGGAAAGCCGCTGGATCATCTGTTGTTGCAGCTCAATGTCGGCAGTGACCGTGCGCCATTCCTGGATGCAGTTGGCAATGGTCGCCTGTACCAGTCGCAGGGGGGCCGCGCTTGCCGTGTCCGCACGGTTAACCACGATGGACTTGCCGAGCTTGTCCACTTCGATGATGTACGGCACGGTTTTCACCTGATTTGCCTGGATCACATTGCAGGCGATGGACATCACGGCAATGATGAGCGTGATGAAGGCCACGGCGCGCCATTGCGCGGCCCGGCTGATGTACGAGCCATAGCGTTCCAGCCATTCCGTGCGGGCGTTGAGATAGGGGTTGCCGGCAGAAGAGGGGCGCTTTTCGCCTTCCGGTTCGACCGGCGCTTTTTTCTTGAAGAATCCCATGGAATATCCTCCCTCCCTGTTCACTTGAGATTTTTCGACCTTGTGGCTTCAAGCATCGTCCGCAGCGACGAACCCACAGTGTTCTGGCGATCCTCCCTGTTGTGCGCGGAATCCCGCGAGGCGTTCCACAGGTTCCGGGCCGTGCCGCTCACCAGGCCCAGCCCTGTTGCCCCGTCCGCGCGGGCAATGGAGGCCGCCATGCCTACATTGCGACCGGCGGCATAGGCCCCGGCGGCGGTAACGGCAGCCGCGCCGAGGGCGGTCTTGCCCAGAGCGCCGAGGCCAGTGCCGGAACCGCCGGACGCGCTGGAAACCAGCCCGGCCACAATGCCGGGCAGCGTATTGAGCAGGACAAACAGCACGATGACGCAGCCGAGGATGGTCAGGGCCAGAGGCACGTCAGGCTCCTGCATCACCAGATCAGTGATGAACTGGTAGCCGGCGACGATGATGAGCTGCATGGTGAACAGCTTGAAGCCCACGGACAGGATGTAGCGCAGGGTATTCATGGCAAATTCACGCATGACGCTGGAACCGCCGAAGCCCAACAGGATACAAGAGGCGGCCATAGCAATGAGTGCTTCGCATTTGTAGACGATGACACGAGCCGCAATCATGCAGAAAATGACAAGAACAATGAGCAGAGTAAAAATCCACAGCAATATTAATCCGGCATCATCCATAAAATCCATCTCATCTATTGCTGTAAACATATCGTTGCATAGCTGGAGTCCTTTCTTGAAGGCGAGGTCAGAGGAATCATTTGAACCGACAGCCTCTCCGGCAATGTCTTGCAATCCGTTCACGACCTGCTGTGTCCAGGGATAGAAATTGTTGATCACCGCAAGAAAGAAACCACACACCACAAGAGTGATGCAGAATTTCTTGATAACATCCCCCATATCCGCCCTGCCCAGTGCAGCATTGACGCCCAGCCAGGCTATTTCCAGCACGACACAGAGACCAAAGAGGTTCTGGGCATATTTTGTCGTTACACTGATAATTTGTTGAGATTGCTCACGATATTTATTGACAATGTTAGCAATTATGTCAGAATTTGCTCCAGATGCGGCACTGGCGTTTTCGGAAAAGAAAACACACACCACAAGGAGTATCCCCATGAAAAAAATCATTCTGCTTGCCTGTTGCATGGTGCTTTTCTCCATTGGCGTCTGCAATGCCGATTCTGACATTGATAAACTGAAAGGATGTTGGCGATCCTATGGAAGCAACTATGAAATAAATGATAATTATTATAAAAAAATTGCAAACGATGTTGAATTTGAGCTAAATTTTGAAGAAACAGATACACATATTATTATGAAAACAAGGCATCCAAAACTTAAAGAGCGAGAAACCATTCGATATATTTTACGAGAATCCATCACCGATGAGTCTTTCATGGTGAGCAAGAAAAAACAGACATCGCCGACAGAAGGTAGAGCGTATAAACGCATAGAGTGTCCAAAATAGTTTGCCGAATAGTCCACAGGGGCGGCCTCAATGGCGAGGCCGCCTTTTTTCTGCATCAGTAGCGCGGGTCATCCTTGGGAGTGAAGTTAAGTGAGGAGAAATCCGTCTTGGCTCGGTTGATCTCCTCCGAAAGTTGTTTCTGCCGTTGCCGCATTTGCTGTTCAGACAGATCCGACTGGAACTTGGTGGCCACCAGTTCGCGCAGTTGCCGGGATTCCTGAATCTGGAGCGCGGCCAGTTGGTTGCCCGCCATGATCGCCTTCTGCTGGCCGTCCGGCGTGGACAGCAGGCGGTTGATGTAGTCCTCAAGCTGCCCGGAGTTTTCCAGCTCCTGCAACTGGCTGGCGGAAAGCTGGAACGTGGACTTGGCGGCGTCATCCACCCGCTTCGACCAGTTGTCCCAATAGCCCTCATACCTGGTCGAACCTTCGCCGGACAGCAGTTCCTTGGGCATGTTCGCCAGTTCCTTGAGTTCGTCCCGCGTGCGGTACAACTCGTCAAAAACGCCGGCCATGCCTGTAATGTCATTGCGGAGGGTGTTCAGCGTGCCGGTTATCTTCCCCAGTTTGGACAGTTCGCCGGATATTTCGCCGATGAGGTTTGCCGGAAGCTGTACGGTGTTTTGCACCATGTTGGCATATTGCTCGATATTCTGCTGTACCATTTGCAGTTGCGCGGCCGTCTGCTGCACATACTGGTCATAGGCCGTCTTCAGTTCCGCAAGCTGTGAGTCGGCAATGGCCCGTTCCAACGCCTGCATGGCGGACGTGGAGCAGTTCGTGCAATAGACGGTTCCGGCATATGCCGGAGCCGCAAGAGCAAGCCAGCAAAGCGTCAGTATCCCTTTCTTCATGTGTGCCTCCTAAAGCGCATTGCGCTGTTCAAGCCAATGTTCGACCCAGTGCTCGCCGTATTCCCCTTGCAGGGCCTTTATGGCGGCGATGCTCTCCTTGTCCGATGCGCCGACGAAGGCCAGTTCCTTCCGGGAGAGCTTGAGCTGGAACAGTCGCCGCCCATAGGCATTGGTTATGTAGTAGTCCCGCTTCTGCGTGGCGCGGGCCAGAATGGAGATTTGCCGGTCGTTCAGGCCGCAGGACTTGTAAAGCTCGTACTGTTCGTCGTCTCGGGCAAAGGGGTTGGCCAGATAGATTTTCGTCTGGCAGGACTCCACAAGCACATCCATGATGCCGCTGTTTCGGGCGTCCGAAAGGCTTTGCGTGGCCATGATGACGGCGCAATTCGCCTTTCGCAGCACTTTCAACCATTCGCGGATCTTGGCGCGGAACACGGGATGCCCCAGCATGACCCACGCTTCATCCAGGATGATCCACGAGGGCGCGCCGTCCAGGCTCTTTTCGATACGGTGGAAGAGGTAGAGCAGAACGGGGATCAGGTTCTCATTGCCCAGATTCATGAGGTCTTCGATCTCAAAGACCATGAAGCGAGAAAAACCGAGGTTGTCCGTTTCGGCATCCAGCAGGCGGCCCATAGCCCCGGCATTGGTGTAGTGCATGAGGGCTTCCCGGATGGACATATCCGCCACCAGATGCACGAAATTGGTCAGGGAACGCATGTTCTCCGGCTGTTCGGCCAGCAGCAGGGCCGCCTCGTGTATGGCGTTCCTGTGCGACGGCAGCACCGTTATTTTCTGGAGTTCCAGCAGGCCGATGAGCCATTCTTCGCACCACGCCATTTCCGACGCCGACTCCGCGATGCGCTGGAGCGGCGCAAAGGAAAGGCTTTGCCCCACGTCATAGTGATCGCCGCCGACCCCGGCGCAGAGCGGATACATGCTCATGCCCTTGTCAAAGGCATACAGGCGCGCCCCCGCATAGCGCCGGAAGTTCCAGGCCAGCGTGGCCAGCAGCGTGGACTTGCCCGCGCCTGTCGGGCCGAAGATCAGCGTATGCCCCAGATCGCCCACATGAAGATTGAACCAGAAAGGTATGGTTTCCCCTTCCGTCACGAATACGGCCAGGGGCGGCGAATCGGGCGGATAGAAAGGGCAGGGGCAGGCCGGTTGACCGGCCCAGATGCTTTGCAGCGGCAGAAAGTCCGCAAGGTTGAGCGTATTGACGAGCGGACGGCGCAAGTTGGCATAGCCGTTGCCCGGCAGACTGCCGAGCCATGCCTCAAGCGCATTGATGGACTCGATACGGACGCCGAAACCGTTTGTCTGGATCTGTCGCCGCAATTCGCGGGCATTGTCCTGCAAGGCGTTCACATCCGTATCCATGAGGATGATGCAGGAGGACAGGTAGCCCGCGCCGACGATGCCGGCCTGGATCTCCGTCTTGGCCACTTCCGCATCTTCGCGCATCAGCAGGGCGTCGCGGTTGACCTTGGCGTTGGGATTGTTGAAAAACTGATCCAGAAAGCCCAGGACTTGCTGATTCCAGCCCTTGACGTAGCTTGTCACCTCCTTTTCGGCGTCGAACTGGTCAAGGCAGATGAAACGCGAGCTGAAACGATAGGCAAAGGGGGCGGAATCCAGCATGGCGAACATGGCCGGCCAGGATTCCTGCGGCAGGCCGTCAATGCTCAACACGGCCAGATGCCGCGTTTCCGCTCCATCCTGAAAGGAGGGGATCAGGCCGCCCACAAGGGGCAGTTCGCCAAGCAGGGCGTCCAGATACATGGGCGTATGCGGTACGCGCAGGGGATGCAGGCGGCCCGTGATGCAATACTCCAGAAAGGCAAGCAGATCCGAATGGATGAAAGGAGCGTCGGCATCGTCGAACAGCTCATATTCCGTCAGGCGGGTCAGACGCAGCACGGCGGACAGCGCGTCTTCGAGTTCCAGCAGCGTCGTCTTGAAGGTCTCCAGCCCCTTTTCCAATGCGGACTGGCTTTCCACGCCGATCTTTGCCACCCCGGCCATCTTGGCCGCGTGAAAGTTCGGCAGATAGGTGGCCGTCAGATAGGTGGCCGTGCTGTAGCAGACATCCTGCCCGAAAAAGGCCCGACGTGTGTCGTCCAGCATTTGCGACACCCTGTCCGGGAAGTGGGAGCGTTCCGGTTCGGGATAGGCTTTTTGCGTGGCGCGGCAGGCATCCACATGGAGCATCCAGCCCGTGCCGAGGCGCTTTGCCGCCTGGGAGAACTGTTCCGAGACGTAGGCCAGTTCTTCCGGCGTGGAGCTGGCCGTGTCCTGTCCGCGTATCTCCCAGGCCGCCAGAAAGGAGCCGTCCTTTTGCAGAACGATCCCCGGATCAACGAGCGCGGCATAGGTCAGCAGATCGGGCAATCCTGTCGCCTTGGAGCGAAAGCCTTTGAGGTCAAGCATCACTTCACCCTGAACCCGCCCAAAGGCCGCCAGCGGCTTGCCTTTGCGCTGTAAAAGTCATTCTGTTTGACGTGCCGCATCCAGACCTTGCTCATGATGGGATCGGCCTTGGCCATGCGGCGCAGCACGAAGACCGCGACGATCCAGAAGACGGCGGCTGCCGCGCCGGAAAGCAGCGTCAGGCCGCCGATGCCCACAAGCAGCGCGATGAGAGCGGAGGTCATCACAAGCTCACGCTCCGCCCCCATCACGAAGTTGTGCCGCTGGAGAGATTGATGCACGGCAATCTTGCGGACTTCCATTGCCGAACCTAGATGAGCGCCCCGGAAAAGCTGAAGACGCTGTTGACGATGCTCGACGCGAACGCAATGAACGAAATGCCGAACACCACCGACAGCAGCAGCTTGAAGCCGCCCGAAATGTCATCCTTGTTCATGATGAAGATGATGCCGCAGAGCGCCATTGCCACGATGGAGATCCATTTGCCGGCAGGGCCGGTCACCGTGCCCACCACCTTTTCCAGAGGCCCGGAAAATTCCGAGATGCCGCCGGAGGCAAAAGCCGCTTCCGGCAGGGACAGAAGGCCGCAGGCAAGGAGAACGAAAGCAAGGAATCTGGCGTTACGCATGAGAAGCCTCTTGTGTGGGGCCGTCATGCGGCTCGTGGTTGGGGTTCAAGACCCTCAAGGTGTTTATGGTTGCGCAGGAAGCGCACTTCAGTTCGATATGCCCGCGAATGACATAGCCATATGCGATGATCTTGCGGCATTTCCCGCATCGTATCGCTTGCAGGCCGTGGACATTGGTGAGGGACGCCTTATCCATCCGTCCTCCGATAGACGACTTCCGTCACATAGGCGTCATCCTTCTTGCTGTAGCCCTTGACGCGGACAATCTCCCGCAGTTCGCGGGTATTGCGCGCCGTCTTGGTCATAAAAACGATGAGATCAATGGCCCGGCCGATGAGTTTTTGCTTGGGGCCTGCGCCGGCTTCTTCCACCAGCTCTTCCAGCCGCTCCAGGGCGTCGGTGGCCGAATCGGCATGGAACGTGCCGATGCCGCCGGGGTGTCCCGTATTCCACAGCTTGAGCAGTTCCAGAGCGGCGGCATCCCGGACTTCGCCCACAAAGATGCGCTTGGGCGCGTAGCGCATGCAGACCTTTGTCAGGTCGCGCATGGTGATGCCGGCCAGTTCCGAGGTCAGGAAAAAGACCGCGTTGGGCGACTGGCACTGGAGTTCGGCGGTATCTTCCAGAATCACGATGCGATCATGCGGGCACAGTTCGTCCAGAAAGTGGATGACGCCGTTGACGAAGGTGGTCTTGCCGGAGCTGGTGCCGCCGACGACGACAATGTTCTGCCGCGCGAGTATGGCCTCTTTCAGCAGCGGGATGACATCGGGCGTGATCACTCCCTGTTCCAGGTATTCCGGCAGGGTGATGATGCGCGACGCCTTTTTCCGCATGGAGAAGGACGCGCACGGCCCGACAATGGGCGGATATGTCCCCTCAAAACGCGATCCGTCCAGAGGGAACAGCCCTTCCACCACGGGACTGCGGGCGCTGACCGTCTCATCCAGCGCGCTGGCCACAAGGGACAGGATCAGACGGCTCTGGGCCTGCGAAAGTTCGCCGAC
Organism: uncultured Desulfovibrio sp.; assembly: GCF_944324935.1. Lineage (GTDB taxonomy): Bacteria > Desulfobacterota > Desulfovibrionia > Desulfovibrionales > Desulfovibrionaceae > Desulfovibrio. Next base: position 68,494 of record NZ_CALUYG010000005.1, read on the forward strand.
GCATTTCTGATCTTCCCCATATTTTTCCGTCCAAATCTTCCCGTCGGGATTGAGCATGATCTCAATGACCGCCGGATCGCGCACGGCATCCATGATGACCGGGCCGCAGTTGTGTTCCAGGCTCTTGAGCAGCCGTTCCCGTGTGGCGTCATCCAGCATGGCTATGCCCCCTTCAGCACGAAGACGGCCACGATCAGCAGGGCGGACACCGCGCTTATGGCCGTGCAGAGAAAAAGCGTCGTCCGAAACTTCACCATATCCCGCGCCGCCTCATTCAGGCCCTGCGCCGTCAGGGCGGACAGGGTATCCGTCACCTTTTCCGCGCCTTCCCGCACCGTGGCGGCATAGGCGTCGGTCAGCTCCCCCATGAAGCGGGTCAGCGCCTCTTTGTGCCGCTCATGGAGTTTTTCCTGTTCCGTGAGCAGGGCATTGGCGATGGTCACCTGCATGAGCGTCGGGTCGTCAGCCGGAACCGCGACATTGTGCCGCCTGAAAAGCAGTTCGCGGACATCCTCTATGCTCAGGCCGACGCCATCCGGCAGGGGAGCTGGAGCACCGCTTTCAGCGGCTCTTTCTTCATTCACTTCGCTCATGGCCGCTCCTAGAAAATCTGTGCCTGCTCAATGAGCCTGTACACTTCGGCCCAGTAGCGCCGCAGACGGCTCTTGACGGCGATATTGGTGGTGCTGGAGGCCATGCCCGCCTCGAATGAGTGCCGCTTGGCAAAGAGTTCTTCCAAGTCCCTGCCCAGGGTGGCCCTGGGCGCGTCAGGCAGGCGGATGACCGCATGGAACTGCGACTTGAATTGCTGATAGACCTTGAACTCCTCAAACTGCTTGCCATCAAGGACGATCTCTCCGAAGAAGGGATTGAGCCACACCACAAGGGGCGTGGTCGGAAAGCTGTCCGCGAGCAGATAAAGGCCCCTGGCCGTATCGACCACGGCCTGGCCGCCGGTGACGACCGTATGGAAAAAGACGGTGTGCCCTTCCTCGGCCAGCGTGGGCAGCACCTCGTTTTGCTGGAGGTACGCGCCGAGGGCCACAAAGGAGGACGCGCCATTGTCCACAAGCACATGCGAGGATGCGGGAGCCGACATCAGCCCCTCAAAAAGCTGGTCGAACTGGCGCGGGTCAATGTCGCCGTTCCGCATGATCTCGATGCGGGTGACGTTGAACTCCGCATAGCCCGAAAGCGTGGCGTTGACCGGGTCGGTATCAAAGGCGCATACGTCCTTTCCTGCCTTCAGCAGGGACTGATACAGCAGGCCGGCGATCATGGATTTGCCGACGCCGCCCTTTCCCTGCAAGATGAAATGCGTTGTTGCCATCGTAAAACTCCCTTATATGATGTCCGTGTATTCCTTCGGCGGGTCTTGTCCGAATGATTTCTTTTCCTCAGCGGCAACGGCAGGCGCATTGTTATGTTCCGCCACAACGGGAAGGGTGGCCTGCCCGGCAGGCGAGGCTGGATGCTTTTTCTCTTTTGGATGCCGTTTTTTCCATAACGTGCACATAGTCCTGTACGTCATGGAAATCTTCTTTTCGGAGCACAGTGTCCTGTATATTGACTTGATGGTGTGTCCCTTGGCCACCATGCTTTCAATGCGCTCAAGACACGCTATGAACTGCACTCGCGCCTCACCCGGCAGACATTTTTTTTCCATTGGCGTTCACATGCTTCGTTGGAAACTACGCATGGGCGCGTTTCCATTGCTTTAGAAAATCAAGCGGCAACAAGCAGGAAGCGGTATCGGCCACGTCGTGCGCCTGGGGGGCGCGTCCGGCCTTGTGCAGCAGCGTCCACAGACCCCATGCCGGACCGCGCAGGCGTGTATCCCGGAAGCGGGCAAGGAACGCCTCGAATTGCGGCCGCATCGCCTCAAGATCGGGATCGGCCTGCCGCCGCTCTTGTGCGGCCTCCCAGGCCCGCACCTTGGCGTCATTGTCCGTCGCAACGGCGGCAGGAGATGACGGCAGCTCATCCAGCCAGCGTTGCCCGCGCAGCCAGTTGACGAGTTGCGGCACAAAACGGCCATGCTCCTTAAGCCACATGGCCGATGCCTTGAACTTGTCCAGCGCCGCTATCAGCACATCCAGCCCAGGAAGCTGACCATGCCGCCAGAGCCGATGCCACACCGCGCGGGCAAGCTCTTTGGCCTCCTTGCGCGGGTATGCCTGGCACAGCTTTTCAAAATCTAAATTGGCAGAGAAAAAATCCCCCACCCCCCGGCGAGGCTGTCGCGTCGAAGGAGGTTCTTTTGCTGTCGGAGGCGTGGGGGTAGGGGGATAATTTGTTTCTTTCTTCCTACAGTTCGTTATGTAGCCAGAATTTGCCTCCCCCCCGTCAGAATTTGACTGGCCCGCGCGAGCGGAAAGAAAGGACGGCTTGAGCAGGTAGTAGGTCGAGGATCTGCATTCGCGCAGCTCGACGGCAATGAGCCGCTGCCCGGCAAGTTCGCGCAGATACGTCTTGATGCTGGACACGCTGCAACCGAGCAGACGGGCAAGCGTCGCCTGCGAGGGCCAGCAGTGATCCTTGTCACCGGCGTAATCACACAGCAATGTGTACAGCATCTTTGCTCCAAGCGAGATTTTCAGCGTCAGCGCGTAGCGCGGGAGAATGGGGCCTGAAATATTGCCACGGGGGCGGAAAGTTTCCTTTTCCATGAGTGATCACTCCAGACAGGCCACAAAAAAAAGCGTAAAAGAGAGCTGCGGAGCTTGACGCCGCTAAGCCTTCCGGCTAGAGTCGATCCATCAAATCTGTGGTGGATCACTCCCGCAGATCAGGCTTTCGTGGTGCTACACGAAAGCCTTTTTTCTTGTGTCCTACGTTTTGCTCAATGCGTCTCCTTTGAGCGGTGCAAGCGGCTGGCTCGTCAGGCCGTGGATACCGATCCCACGACGACGCGCCCGGTCACAAAGGTGTCGGCCGCGTTTCGCCTTATCGAAGTAGCTGATGGAAAAAAGAAAAAGCCCCATTGACGTTGCTGCGGACTGCAACGCCAATGGGGCTGAGGAGATGCGCGAAAAAAGCACAGGATGAGTGGAGGAAAACGAAAAAGAATGCGGAAACACCTTTACCCCGAAATGCCGAAGCATTCCAGGGTAAAGGTATCGTACTCCCTTGGGGGAGGTGCGTTCTGGCGGAGCGGAAGGGACTCGAACCCTCGGCCTCCGGCGTGACAGGCCGGCGTTATAACCGTCTTAACTACCGCTCCGGGTGTGGTGGGCAGTACAGGACTTGAACCTGTGGCCCCCGCCGTGTGAAGGCGGTGCTCTACCAGCTGAGCTAACTGCCCTCGTCGCAAGATTGGTTCTACGCAAAACCACCCCCTCCGTCAAGAAGTTTTTTCAAAAAAAGGAATTTTTTGTATAAAATTTTTAACATTATGAAATAATTTAAGAATTGTCGTGCTTTGGCTGCCGCTTTGCTTGCGGCGCTCTCCGGCCGATGGTAGATACAGCCTCGTCGAGGCGGCAAAAGCCGCAAAAAGGCAGAAGAGAGGGGTTGCGGAGTATGCGCTGGAGAAGTCTGATAGTGCTGCTGTGTCTGGCGGCATGGCCGCCACTGGGCGGCATCGCCCGCGGGGCTGCGGTCGTCTATGACGGCCCGAGCATCAGCCGGCAGCAGATGCGGGAAAACCTCTGCGCCATCACCTTTGACGACGGCCCGTCCCGCAACACGAGCCGCCTGCTGGACATGCTGTCCGGCTACGGCATCCATGCCACGTTCTTTCTGCTCGGCAAAAATGCCGCCCTGCGCCCCGCGCTTGTCCAGCGCATCGTGGCCGAAGGGCATGAGGTCGGCAACCATTCCTGGTCTCACCCCAAGCTGCGGGCCCTGAACAAGGAGCAGCAGCTCGAGGAACTGACCAGGACGGACACGCTTCTGCGGGAACTGGGCGCGCGTCCCCGTTACATCCGTCCTCCCTACGGCGCATATAATGAGGATACGCTGGCTCTGGCCGATGAGATGGGCCTTGCCATCATGCTCTGGTCGCAGGACAGCCACGACTGGAAACGCCTGCCCGTCAACTATGCCCTGCTGCCCAATACGCTCGGCCATGTGTACGGTCCCGGCGAGCTGCGCGGCATCTTTCTTTTCCACGATTCGCTCAAGCGGACGGTGGACGATCTGCCGCGCATCATTGCCGAATTGCGGGCCGGGGGTTGCCAGCGTTTCGTGACCGTCAGCGAATATCTGGATGTGCTGGATGAAACGCCGCCTCTGCTTATGACCCAGCGGACGCCCCCGCATTCGGAACAGGCGGAGGAAATGCCGCCGGAGAGCTTCCCCGATGCCATGATGGCGACCTCGAGCGCCATCCCGGCCGGGACGACGCCGGTTCCCATGGCCCGTTGCAGTCATCCGTGGACGCCCCCGGCGGCCGGTCAGTCGCAGCCCGCCGACGCTCCCGCTGCCGCCGCTGCCCTCGACGCGACGCGCGCCGCTCCGGCAGCTCCCGCACCGGCGGCGGCAGCTTCCGTCGAAACCGGCCCGCGCCGGCCATCCCAGCCCGCCGCCGCGCGGCGGGAAAAAGCCCCTGTGTACCGCATCGTGCATCCGCGGCCGACCGCGCCAGCGGCGCGCCGGGACAATGCCGCGCCGCGCTACCGGGTGGTGCAGCCCTATCCCCTGCCGCAGGGCGCCCAGGCCGGCGCCGGCCGCAGCATCAAGGGCCGTACGGAAACGCCCGAACCACGCCGTTCACGCGCGGCGGCCTCGTCCGACACGCTGTAGGGCGGCAGCCTTCCTCCCGCCGCACAGTCGCCTCGCCAAAAAGAAAACGCCCGGGCACAACCTGGTTCCCGGGCATCAGGCGTCGCCTGCACGAGGCGGGGCGGTCCCCCTCCCCTCAATCAGGCGGCGAAGAATATTGACGGACCCTAGTCGTTTTCGCGTCCGCTCTCTTCGTCCATGTCGGTCTGGCCACCGTGGCTGTCCGGCGCGGGCGTGCTGCGGCGGGGATGTTCCCGCAGGCGGCGGGCAGGCGCGGCCTTGCGGGCAGGCCGGGGCTCGGCCGTCCGGTCGGCCGTGGGGCGGCCGGCAGCCTCGGCAGCGGCGGGAGCTGCGGGGGGCGTGGGAGCTGCGGCGGGCTTTTCGACCTGGGCGGTGGTCTCCGTGCCGTTCTCAGGCGCTGCCGGGCGCGCGGTGATGGCGCGCAGCTTGCGCGTTTGCAGGCGGCGCAAGACGAAATCCTGCGGCTTCGTCCCTTCGGGGACTGCCGCCAGGGGAAATTCGGCCCGCGCCAGCCGCCGATGGCCGCCGGCCGAGCCGACATCATAAAAACAGGCATCCGCCATGCGACCGATGTCGCGGCTGCCGTCGCCGCGAAAGATCACCACCACCGTACTCCTGGCCACGATACCGCTGACGGCTATCCAGCGCAGGCCATGCACGCGGGTAAAGAAGTCCGCCACGGCCACCAGCAGATCGGAGCTGCTCACGTCTCCCAGCCAGGCCTGGGCCCCGGCCCCCCGGCAGTCCACCAGGGAGCGGAAGGCGCGGCTGAAGAGCGGCAGCCATTCCCGCAGGTACTCGCTGCGCAGGATGCGGCGCAGGATGGCGGTGTCCGCATAGCGGGAAAGCCACTGATAGGCGCGGAAGTCGTCCTCGCCGCCGCTGCGCTCGAAGGCGGCGGTATCGGTGCGGATGCCGTAGAGCATGGCCGTGGCCAGCAGGGGAGCCGGCGTGATGCGCAGGCCCTGCAGGTAGCGGGTCATCATGCTTGAGGTCGCGCCCACATCAGGCCGTACGTCGTAGAACTGCGCCCCTTTGTAGGGTTCCGGCGGCAGGGGATGATGATCGATGACCAGGCTGAAGGGGATGTCCTTGAGGCAGACGTGATGATGCGGCTGGGAGTCCACCACGGCAAAGCGGTCGTAGGAGGCGGCCTTTTCGGGCTGCCAGGCCTTGACCGGGATGTGGAGGTAACGGATCATGGCCAGATTGTCGGGCCGGGTGACCTCGTTGACGCGCATGATGTCCACGGCCTTGACCCTGTGCTGCATGATGCGCTTGAGGGCCATTGCCGCCGCCAGCGCATCAGGATCGGCCACGATGAGGATGCACCAGCGTTCTTCCTTGCTCAGGGTGTGCCGCCATTGACGCATGGCTGCGACAAGAGGCGATGTGGCGCTCATGCGACGCTCCTGCTCTGCTTTGCTCGTGACGGGAGGGCTACGCCGGGCAGGCGCGCAGCCGGGCCAGCACGGACAGGGATTCTTCCAGCGCCCGCCAGCGGAAAATCTCCAGCAAGTGGACAGCCTCGGCGGACAGGCGCGGCATCAGCTCCCGCAGCAGGGCATATTCCTCGTCCGTGAAGCGGGTCAGCGCGGCATGCGCATCCCGCCCGCACGGCGCGCTCCAGTGCAGCAGTGCCGCCCGGGAGGGCAGGATGCTTGCCCGCAAGGCATGCTGAGCATAGCCCAGAAGGTGTCCGACGTCCAGACAGAACCCCAGGCCGGCTTCGTCCAGAAAACCATCGCCCAGCTCCAGCACATCGCAATTATAGGTGTTTTCCAGCAGGAGCGGCAGATCATGGTATTCATGCCAGAACCGGGAAGCATGCCGTAGCTGCTCCTGACGGATGTCCGTCGGAGCATTGGGGGCATGCAGTACGGCACAGCGCGGCGAGAGAGGGGCGATCTTGTCCAGCAGGCGTTGCACGCAGTCCAGCGCGGGCCGGCAGGCCGCCGCCGTCGTGGCGTCTTCCGGCCACGGCAGATCAAAGGGGAGGTGCACATGCCAGCGCAAGGGCAGATCGCGCAGATCAGGCGGCAGATCCCGTTCCGTATAGGCCAGGCAGGCGGCATTCTCGAAAAAGCAGAGCGCCACCTCTTCCACCCGGCCGGCCAGGAAACGGGCGTTTTCGGCGATGGTCCCCGGCAGAACGAAGGAGGGCGCGGCTACCGGCGCGGGGGAAGAGGGCGGGGAAGAGGGAGCGTCCGGCACAGTGCTCATTTTCCCCCTCCCACATCAATGGTCGCCGTCATGCAGGGAGCCGGGGGCAGGGCCTCCAGCGCGTTACGCCAGCGCAGCAGGCGGCGGGCAAAGGCCGGGGCCGTCACGTCATACTGATCGCTCGCCGCGGCGCGCAGGGCGGTGTACATGTCCTCGGCCAGGAGGATCTCCGCCTCGCCCGGCAGCTCTCCCGCGGCGGCCGCGCTCTCATCCGCCTTTCCGCCCGGCGCGGCGGCGTGATGTCGCAGCCCCTTGTCCAGAAAGGACTCGCTGAAAACGCGCAGGGCCTCTTCCCGCACGGGACGGCCCAGATGGCGGGCCAAGCGTCGGAGCTGCGCCTCCGGCGCTGCCAGCAGGGCGTCATAGTCCGCCACAAGGACAGGCAGACCGACGCTGCCGTCCAGGGCGTCCAGCGTATGGTAGAGCCAGAGCCGCCAGCCCTGCGCCGCCGAAAAGCCGTTGCGCGCCGTCAGGGACGCGGCCACATGCGCCGGATGGCGCAGGGCAAGGCAGACATGCGGGGAGCAGCCCGCCGCAAGGAAGATGGGCCGCCAGAACGTCAGCAGACGGCTCATGCGCGGCTCCTTGAAGGCCAGCGGCGCGGGCAGGGCCTCGCCCCATTCCGCCGCCTGCCTGTCGGCGGCCTCGCCCCGCTCCCGGATGATCGCCAGGGCGGCCTGTCCGTATCCCGAGGTGGCCAGCCGCCGTAGATGTCCCTGCAGATCGCGGAAACTCACCGGGCTCTCCCAGCTCGTGCCCAGTTCCTTCAGCAGGGCGCGGTTGCCCGCATTGATGTCGGCGTCCTCAAAAAAGCCCTTGGGATTGCAGGGATGCGCCGGGAGCAGATGCTCCCCCAGCTGTATGCCCAGCACCGGCAGCGCCCGGGCCAGCACGCTGGTGCCGCTGCGATGCATGCCCAGCACCAGCGTGAGATGGCGTTTTTCCTGCAGCGACATCAGGCCATGATCTCCTGTCCGGCCCAGCCGTGGGCCTCGGCGGCGGCACGGGTCGCCGCGCCGCCCAGCACGCAGATCACGCCGGCCTTGGCCACTTCCTCCAGCACGTCCGCCATATCGAGGAAGTCTCTGGCCGTGGTGGCGAGGATCTCTTCGCGCATCCGCTGGCGCAGCTCATCCGTATCGCCGGTCAGGTAGCGGCTCAGGGCCTGCGCCCCCCGCGCATCCGGCAGGAGATAAGCGTCCAGATCGCCGACCGCTCCCACGATGGCCCGCTCCAGCTGGGCGGCGTCCGGGGGATTGGCCCGCAGGAAGGCGGACAGCTCGTCATAGGCGCGCAGCGTTTCGTCCACATTGGGGTCCCGGTAGGAGGCAAGCACGAGGTTGCCGCCCAGACGATCCAGCGTGCACATGGCTCCGTACGCGCCGCCGCGCACCCGCACCCGCTCCCAGAGATAGCCCATGCGCAGGGAACGCAGCACCACGCTCATGGACCCGCGGTACGGATACCCCAGATCGATGAGGTTGGCCGCCTTGCCCACATAGTTGACTTGCGCCGGGGCAAAGAAGGCTTCGGCATCCGGCAGGTCCAGCGGCCGCACGGCAGCGGGCTCGCCCGCCCGCACGTCCGGCAGGCTGCGCAGCAGGCGGGCGCCTTCTTCCTCCACACGGTGCAGGGCGGGGCTCTCGCCGGTCACGTCCAGCAGCGCGCCGGGCCGGGCCACCACATGCTGTCGCAGGCTCTCCAGATCGGCCAGCACCCCCTGGGGGTCCTGTTCCAGCCGTTCAAGCAGGCGACGCACCTCCTGCAGATAGCTCAGGCCGGACGTGCGCTCGGCCAGCCGGCCCAGTTCGGTGAAATGGGCCCGCAGCCGCAGCCCCACGGCCGCATGGCCCGCCGCCACAAGGCCATGCTCCAGCCGGGCCTTGTCCTCCAGCAGCATCTGGCCCATGCGCTCCAGCAGCACATCGCTCTCCCGCAGGGGTTCCAGCAGGATCTCCCGGAAAATGGCGAACAGATCGGGGATCTTGTCCTGTACGGCCTTGCCCATGACGCCGAGATAACGCACCGCCCCCCGGTTTTCCCGGTGGGTGGCCAGCACCATGTCCGCGCCCACGCCGCCGGTCTTGGCGGCCATGTACGCGCCCAGCTCCGTGAAATCCCGACGGGCCGTGCCGGCCTCGGTCAGGCAGCGGGCAAAGAGCGGCAGCAGCGGCTGGAGCTCATGCGGCACCGTATCCAGCGGCAGGAGCAGCCCCACATAGGCGATACCCTGCGCGGGCAGTTCATGGCAGAGCAGGGTATTGCCGGAGGACAGGCTTTGCCCGGCGCAGGGCAGGGGCGTATTGCGCGGCGGCATGTCGGCCACATGCAGATTGGGGATGGTGGCCAGGGCCTCGGGGCTGTCGGGCGCTTCCTGCGCCGCCTGGAGCCGGGCGGTCTCGCTGACCAGCCGCTGCCGGGCCTGCGCGTCGCAAGCCTCCTGCGCCGTCCGCAGCCGGGCGGCTTCGGCATCCAGCCGGGCCTTCTCCAGCCCGTGATCCGGCAGCAGCACCACGGTGGCCCGGTGCATGTTGTCGAGGAAGTGGGTGCGGATGGCCTCCTCGAAAAGCTTTTCGCCGGCGGCAAGCCGTGCCTTGATGGCGGCCAGCGGCGCTTCCCAGGCCAGGGCGGCCAGCGGGTCGCCGTCATACAGCCAGGTGGAGAGCGCCTGGATCATGGCCGCAAGCCCGCGCGGGAAGCGGCCGGAATTGTTCTCGCGGTAGGCGAATTCAACGCTGTTGACGGCGGCCTCCACGGCGGCGACGGGGATGCCCTCTTCCACGAGGCAGGCCAGCGTCTCGAAAATGAGCAGTTCGGCTTCCGGGACCTTGCGCGGGTCCACGCCCTTGAGGCCCGTGGAATAATACATCTGCCGCAGATCCGTTTCCAGACCGCAGCCCGTGGTGTCCTCACCCAGCCCGGAGGCGATGAGCGTCCGTCGCAGGGGCGAACCGGGGAGCCCTTCCAGGATATGCTCGAGCATCTCCATGAGCAGGGCCTGATGGACGTCGCCGCGCTCCCCGAGCAGCCAGTTGACCGTGAACAGGGCGCGCTTTTCGCCATCCGCCGCGGCATAGGGCACTTCGATATGCCGGGGCGTCTCGCGGCGTGGTTGCAGGGGCACGGCGGAATCCACGGGCCGGGCGGCGTAGCCGCTCAGCACGTCGGCCACGCGACGCAGGCGCTCTTCCTCCGGGTCGTCCCCCCAGAAGAAGAAACGCGCATTGGAAGGATGATAATAGCGGCTGTGGAAATCCCGGAATGCCTCGTACGTCAGATCCGGGATCACTTCGGGATTGCCGCCGGAGTCCAGACTGTAGAGCGTATCCGGGAAGACGGCCTGCTGGCTCTGCTCCGCCAGCACGGAATCCGGTGAGGAATAGGCCCCCTTCATCTCATTATAGACCACGCCCTTGTACGACCACGGCTCGTCGGGAGACTCGGCCTCGATGTGCCAGCCCTCCTGCCGGAAGATGTCCTCGCTGATGCGCGGATGGAAGACGGCGTCCATGTAGACGTCCATGAGATTGTAGAAATCCTGCAGATTGGCGCTGGCCACGGGGTAGCAGGTCTTGTCCGGGAAGGTGAAGGCATTGAGGAAGGTCTGGAGCGAGCCCTTGAGCAGCTCCACGAACGGCTCCTTGACCGGATACTTGTCCGAGCCGCAGAGCACGGAATGCTCCAGGATATGGGCGACGCCCGTGGAGTCCGCCGGCGGCGTGCGAAAGCTCACGCCGAAACATTTGTTTTCATCGTCGTTGCTGATGGAAAGCAGCTGCGCTCCGGTCACGGCATGCCGCCAGAGGCGGGCGGTACCGTGGACTTCCTGCAGGGCGCGTTCGGTGAGGATCTCAAAGCCGTATGTCTTCATGTGTCGTCCTGTGGGCTGGCCGCGGCGTCCCTGTTGGAAGGGGAGCGCCGCGCGATGTCGAGTGGAAGCAGTATACGGATTGTGCCGCGCTTTGCAACGTCCGCCGGCTGCCTATTTTCTGGACAGCGGACAGGGCGGGACCGCCTCTGCTGTCCATTTTTTATACAGCTTGAGGCGGGAAGCCCCGCGCCATTCGTCGTTTTTCGCACTGGCACGCCCGATGCAAGAGCAGGGGCGACATCTTCATCGCGGGCAGGGGAGAACCCCCATGACGCGCGGACGATTTTTTGCCGCCCTTGGCCTTTCCTGTGTCGGACTGGCACTGATGAACGCTTTCCCGCGGACGGCGGAGGCCCGCTACGGCGACGGTATCGGCCCCGACGGCGACGGCCCCCGCTCCGGCAGGGACTGTACCGGCAACGGACAGCGCCGGTCTCCGCGTGACGGACGCGGCCGCGGGCAGGGACAGGGCGGCGGCAACTTCCGGCCCCGGAACAACGGAGCGGGCGGCTACGGGCCGCGCGACGATTCCGGGCCCGGCAACGGCCCCCGCGACGGCAGCGGCCCCCCGACAGGTCGCCCCCAGGTAACGCAGTCCCCACCGCATTCCGGCGCCGTCTCCCGACGGTCATGCGGGGCGTTGCCGTCTTGCGCTGTGAGGCGTCCCGCTTCCCGGTCGCAGGCCAAGGCTCCCTTGCAAAGGGAGCCTTTTGCCGTTTTTCGCAGGGCCGGCCTGACGGGGCCGGCCCATATCCTCCCCCGAATCGGCAGCGCCCCGCACGAAAGCCGGGGGACGGCCCGCGGCCCCCCTTGCCATTTTTTCGCATCCGGGCTATACAGCCCCGTTCATCAAGCACACTCTGGCAGCGGCCCGGGGTGCCTGCCGTCGTGGCGCATCGTCCGGCGGCCGGTTGCAGGGTCAGGGCCGGGGTGGAAGACAACAACCCTTTGGAGGATCGAACAATGGCTTATGTCAGCATGAAGCAGATGCTGGAGACCGGCGTGCACTTCGGGCATCAGACCCGCCGCTGGAACCCCAAGATGCGCCCCTACATCTTCGGCGCCCGTAACGGCATCCATATCATCGACCTGCAGCAGACCGTGAAGCTCTTCCGCGTGGCCTACGACAAGGTGGTGGACACCGTGGCCAAGGGCGGCAAGGTGCTCTTCATCGGCACCAAGCGTCAGGCTCAGGAAGCCGTGGCCACCGAGGCCACCAAGGCCGGCCAGTACTACGTCACCAACCGCTGGATGGGCGGTACCCTCACCAACTTCGTCACCATCCAGAAGAGCGTCGATCGCCTGAAGAAGCTGGAAGGCATGTTCGCCGACGGCAGCATCAACCGCTACCAGAAGAAGGAAATCCTCCTGCTGGAGCGCGAGATGCAGAAGCTGGAACAGACCCTCGGCGGCATCAAGAACATGGATCGCCTGCCGCAGCTGGCCTTCATTATCGATCCCAACCGTGAAGACATCGCCGTCAAGGAATGCCGCAAGCTCGGCATCCCGATCGTGGCCGTCACCGACACCAACTGCGATCCCGACGTCATCGACTACATCATCCCCGGCAATGACGACGCCATCCGCGCCATCAAGCTCTTCGTGACGGCTTTCTCCGAAGCCTGCCAGGAAGGCGCCGCCATGGCCAAGGGCGACGTCAACGCCGAAGAGGCCATGCAGAAGGCCGCCGAAGCCGCTGCCGAATAATTGCCGGAGCGGACGCTCCCCGGTCGGCGCGTGACGGGAACGCCTCCTGCCACGCGCCTGCCGTCCCCGGCGGAAAGGACGCACGGCGCGCTTTCCGCCTTCCGTATTTTTGCCGTAACCGGCCATGCCGGATAATGGAGAAGAAAAATGGCTATTACCGCTAGCTTGGTGAAAGAACTGCGCGAAAAGACCGGCGCGGGCATGATGGATTGCAAGAAAGCCCTGGTGGAAGTGGAAGGCGACCTCGAAAAGGCCGTGGACTGGCTGCGCCAGAAGGGCATGGCCAAGGCCGCCAAAAAGTCCGGCCGCGCCACCAGCGAAGGCCTCGTGACCGTGGCCGTCAGCGCCGACGGCAAGCATGTGGCCATGGCCTCCCTGCTCTGCGAGACCGACTTCGTGGCCCGCGGCGAGCAGTTCGAAGCCCTTGCCGGCAAGGTCGCCCAGAACGTGCTGGAAGCTGATCCCGCCGATGCCGACGCCCTGCAGAACATCATTGGCGAAGAAGTGACCCAGCTCATCGCCTCCGTGGGCGAAAACATGCAGCTCGGCAAGTTCGCCCGTCACAGCAAGTCCGGCGAAGGCGACGTCATCGGCCAGTACATCCATGCCAATCGCAAGATCGGCGTGCTCGTCGATCTGCACTGCGGCAAGGCCGAGACCGCCGAAAAGGAAGAAGTGAAGGAACTGGCCAAGAACGTGGCCATGCAGGTGGCCGCCACCAACCCCCTGGCCCTGGATGCCGACAGCCTCGATCAGGAAGCCGTGGCCCGCGAACGCGAAGTCTACCGCCAGAAGGCCATCGAGGAAGGCAAGCCCGCCCAGATCGTGGACAAGATCGCTGACGGCGCGGTGAAGAAGTTCCAGAAGGAAGTCTGCCTGCTGGAACAGCCCTACATCCGCGACGACAAGAAGAGCGTGGCCGATGTGGTGCGTGAAGTGGCCAAGGCCGTGGGCGACGACATCAAGGTGGCGGGCTTCACCCGCATCCAGCTTGCGGCTGAGTAAGGCGGGCATGACGGATATATGTCGGACAAAACGCTTTTTTGCTGCTGAACGAAGGGGGGCTTGCGCCCCCCCTTTTTTTTGTAACAGTTCACGACATAGCGTAATGCCGTGTAACATCGGAAAGCGCGCTGCGCGCGGGAGTCAGCAATCATCATGTGGGATATGACGTGGATCGCCGATCCCTCGGCCTGGGCCGGTCTGGGGACGCTCGTACTGCTTGAGGTGGTGCTGGGCATCGACAACCTTGTGTTCATTTCCATCCTCACCCAGCGCCTGCCCGACCATCAGCGGCGCCATGCCTTCCTGACCGGTCTCGGCCTTGCGCTGGCCATGCGGCTCGTGCTGCTCTCCGCCGTGGCCTGGATCGTGGGCCTGACCGAGCCCCTGTTCAGCCTGGCGGGCAAGCCCTTCTCCTGGCGGGACATCATCCTTATGTCCGGGGGCGTCTTCCTGCTCTTCAAAGGGACCATGGAACTGCACGAACGCCTCGAAGGCCATATGCTGGACTACGGCGCGCAGGACGGCCACGCCAACTTCTGGCAGGTCATCGCTCAGATCCTCGTGCTCGACGCGGTCTTCTCGCTGGACTCCATCATCACCTCCGTGGGCATGGTCAGCCATGTGCCGGTAATGATGCTCGCCGTTATCGCGGCTATGGGCGTCATGGTGCTCGCCGCCGCGCCCCTCACCAACTTTGTGGAAAAGCATCCCACGGTCATCATCCTCTGTCTGGGCTTCCTGCTTATGATCGGCCTGAGCCTCGTCATGGACGGCCTGGGCTTCCATCTGCCCAAGGGCTATCTCTACGCGGCCATCTGCTTCTCCGTGCTGGTGGAATGCTGCAACCAGATCGCGTTGCGCAACCGGCGCAAGCGTATCAGCATGCGTGATATGCGCGAATCCACGGCCCGCGCCGTGCTGGGCCTGCTGGGCGGCAGCCGCTACGGCGAGGAGGAGGCCCGGCTGGACGCCGCCGCCCTCGCCACCGAGCCGGACAGCGACGCCCTCTTCGCCCCCGAAGAACGGGATATGGTGGCCCGCGTCATCCGCCTGAGCGGACGCACCGCCCGCTTCATTATGACGCCCCGTCAGCGGGTGCGCTGGCTGGCCAGCGACGCCGACCGTGAGGCCGCCTGCGCCTTTGCCGCCGCCGCGCCGCTGGCCTGGCTGCCCGTGCTGGATACCGACCACGATGAGGTGCTCGGCGTCGTCCACGCGGGCGACCTGGCCGTCAGCGCCGGCCGCCCGGATGCCCAATGGTCCCTGACCCCGCTGCTGCGCCAAGCGCCCGATATTTTCGAGCACGCCGGCCTGTCCGACCTGCTGGAGATATTCCGCAACGATCCCGTGCCCCTGGCCTTCGTCCGCGACGAATACGGCAGCGTCGTCGGCGTCATCACCCCCAATGACCTGCTCGGCGTGCTGGCCGGCCAGATGGGCGACATGCCCGCCGGCCCCGAAGCCTGCCGCCAGCCCGACGGCAGCTGGCTCATGCCCGGACGCCTCTCCGTGGACGCCGTGACCGCCTGGCTCAACATCCATATCCCCGCCCGCAGCAGCAGCGCCACCCTCGCCGGCCTCCTCCTCGAAAAAATGGGACACATCCCCGCCGAAGGCGAAACCTGCCGCATCGACGACTGGACTATGGAGATCCGCCGCATGGACGGCCAGCGCATCGACGAAGTCCGCGCCGTCCGCCGCGGAGCCTAAGCGTCGCTGTCGCGTTGCGGTATTTTTTGCGGGGGAAAAGGGGGATTTTTTTCAGCAGATTGTCAAACGAAAGTTGACACACAGAAGACCCCGTCTTCCCTCATTTTTTCCACAGTTGTCCTGTCACCGGA
>NZ_CALUYG010000006.1 GCF_944324935.1 uncultured Desulfovibrio sp.
GGAGCCGTACCCACGCAGGAACAATCCCCTCAGATCGGGGACTCGTCCGCCAAGCAGCGCGAACAGTTCCGGGTAGGTTCGCGACGGGCCGGGAACGCCCGATTTTCCTTGAAAATCAAGGCAAAAACGGGTATACAAAATTTGTACGGCTACCCTCTGGCCTGAGCGTCGGCACGGCGCAAACGGAGAAAGGAGGGCTTGCCATGCGGAAGATCGTTTTCGCTCTATTCGTCGCAATGGCCCTTGTCCTGCTGCTGGCGGCTGACGTCAGATAGCAGTTGACCCCGGCCCATTCGCGGTGGGTCGGGGTCGTAAAATGTGAATCGCGTTTGGTAGCCGTACACGGGGGCGCAAACCGCGCCGTGCCAGCCTCGGTTTCTGTTACCAGCAGGAACCGGGGCTCCCTTTTTATATAAGTCCCTTCGCTGACCTTGGCAAGTCCCGTCAGGGTCGCGCTCGGACAAGGTAGCGCACGGCTTGGTTCACGGGGCGATTTTCTTCCGCTGTGGGGACAACGCGGGATATGTTAAGATCCCATCCTCCGTTTCCCTTGTTCGGAGAATTTCCATTGGAGTTACCAGAATTGTAATCACGCGAAACGGGTTCAAACGCGCCCGATCCTCCGTTTGCAAGCCAAAGCCAGACTCCAATGTTTCCTTGAATATTCCTTGTCGCATCTCCCTGCACCTGTCCCAACGCTCCACTGCTATGAGTAGTGGACGTATAGCCCACGGTGGAGCCGTTGTTCTGTGCATGGTTCTGGGAGCCGTACCCACGCAGGAACAATCCCCTCAGATCGGGGACTCGTCCGCCAAGCAGCGCGAACAGTTCCGGGTAAGTTCGCGACGGGCCAAGAATGCCCGATTTGCCTTGAAAATCAAGGGAAATCAGGATATATAGTTTTTGCACGGCTACCCTCCGAGCGTCGGCACGGCGCATGACTCCCGCAAGGGTAAAGGAGGGTATCAGCCATGTCGCGTCTGTTTTTGATCGCGCTCTTCGCGCTGGTACTCGTCCTGCTTCTGGCGTCTGACGCCATATAGCGGTTGACCCCGTATCAGGTGCGATCTGATACGGGGTCGAAAACGGTTAAAGCTCTGGTAGCCGTGTGGAAGGGGGCGCAAACCGCACCGTGCCTGCCCCGGTTTCTGTTGGTCGCAGGAGCCGGGGTTTCCTTTTTATATAAGCCCCTTCGCCGCCCTTGACAAGTCCCGTCAGGGACGCGCCCGTACGAGGTATCGCACCGCCCAGTTCACAGGACGATTTTCGTTCGCCGTGGGAACTTGCCGCGAAATATCGAATTTAACATAATAGCCAGACGGATCATTCTCTGCTCCGCCCGTATGAGAAAACCCTCCTTTGAAGAACACTCCGCTAGAATGTGCGCTTGCCTGATCATCTGACCCAAACGTACCAGTGATATTTCTGATTGCATCCCCCTGCACCTGTCCCAGCGCCCCACTGGCGTGCGTTGTGCTGGTGACGCCGACGGTGCTGCCGTTGTTCTGCACATGGCTCTGGGAGCCGTATCCCCGCAAGAAAAGTCCCCGCAGATCCGGCACCTTTCCACCCATAAGCGCAAACAGTTCCGGGTAGGTTCGCAACGGGCCGTGAATGCCCGATTTTCCTTGAAAATCAAGGCAAAAACGGATATACAAAACTTGTACGGCTACCCTCTGGCCTGAGCGTCGGCACGGCGCAAACGGAGAAAGGAGGGCTTGCCATGCGGAAGATCGTTTTCGCTCTATTCGTCGCAATGGCCCTTGTCCTGCTGCTGGCGTCTGACGCCAGATAGCAGTTGACCCCGGCCCATATGCGGTGGGTCGGGGTCGTAAAAAGATAGTCCGTCGGTGGTAGCCGTGCACGGGGGCGCAAACCGCGCCGTGCCAGCCCCGGTTTCTGTTGGTCGCAGGAACCGGGGTTCCCTTTTTATATATGTCCGTTCGCTGGACTTGGCAAGCCCCGTCAGGGCCGCGCTCGGACAAGGTAGCGCACGGCCTGATTCACGGGGCGATTTTCTTCTGCTGTTGGCACTGCACGAGAAAGATCAAACATGGTCGTATGCTTGGTGTAACCTCCGCTTCCAATGCCAAAATATCCGTCAACATAAGACCAAAATGGCCCTGTCGTTCCACCATTTGCCATTCCCATTGAAAAAACTGTTCCCGTGACGTTCCTGATGGCATCCCCTTGCTGTTCTCCCAGGCCTGCGGAATTTCCACCATGCCCTCTCAGGAACAGCCCCCTCAGATCGGGGACTCGTCCACCCAGCACCGCAAACAGTTCCGGGTATCCTGATGCCTCCGTCTGCCGACAAGGTAGAGAGGAGGAAATCGGATATGGAGATTCGGCATCAACCGTACCGGAAAAAAGGGCAATGGGTCGTCTACTGGCGGAGCGCATGGACGGGAGCACGGCATCATCAGGGGTTCCCGTCGGAAGCCGCCGCACGGGAGTTTGTGGATTCCCTGAACACAGTCCTTGCCAGGGAAAAGGAACTCATGGCCAGGCGTCGCCGCAGGGAGCGGGCATCATGCCCGCGCATGACGGTGGAAGAGCTTTTTCAGCGATACCTTTCCGTAGCGTTGTCCAATCGGACAACGGCAAAGCAGGCGGCATACCATGCCGCGCATATCCTCACGCTTTATGGCTCGCGCCAGGCAACGCGCCTCACCAGCGCGGACATGCTCCAGTTCATGGAAATCCAGAAAGCGCGGGGCCTTTGCCAGGCGACGATCAACCGGCGCATCTCCATCCTGCGATCCGCGCTCAATTGGGCGGTGAAAATGGGCATCCTGCCGCAAAATCCCCTGTCCGGCCTGCGCCTGCCGCAGGCCCGCCCCCAGCGCATGGCTCCACCGACGCCGGAAGAACTGCGCCGCATCTTCCATGCGGCGGAACCTCACGTCAGGCGTGTGATAGTCCTGGGAGCCTACTGCGGGCCGCGCATAGGCCCAAGCGAGCTTTTCCGGCTCCGCTGGAAGGATGTCGATCTGGAGAACGGCATCATCCGCATGCCCAACGCCGCGAAGGGCGCGAAAGAGAGCGCCCGTGAGCTGCCGATCCGGGAATCCCTCCTGCCCCTGTTACGGCAATGGATCGACGAAGACATGAGGAACGGGGCCGAGCACGTCGTCCACTGGCGGGGCCGTCCGGTACGCACCATTCATCGGTCATGGCATACGGCCTTGCGCCACGCGGGGATCCACCGTCGGATCACGCCGTACTCGCTGCGCCATGCCTATGCGACCTATTCCGTACAGGGCGGCGCGAAGCTCAAGCCGTTGGCCAAACTCATGGGGCATCGGAATGAACTCATGATCCTGCGGACATACCAGCATGTGCTGGACAAGGATGAACGGGAAGCCGTGGAAGCCATGCCCGATGTTCTGCGGCTGGGACGACCGGCCAAGGCAGGTGGACGAGAAAAAGCCGTCAGACACCGGAGTCCGACGACTTTCCCCATTCCCGCACATTTGCGCTCAACGATGAGCTTGTGGGTTTCATTCTGCCTATCTCAAGGAAAGGCCGAGAAGAGCGCATCCAGTGGCAATACCGCCCAACGCAACGAGCGAACGAAAAACCCAGGCTCTTTTCCACCACTTTTCCCCCTCTGAGGGAGGAACGGCAAACTCTCTGGCCGCCCAGAACATGGCCACAACCGATCCCACCAGGATCAGACAACCAGCAACTGGGCCGACCGGAACCTGCAAGATGGTGGTGGATGGCGACAGTCTACCCGAAGCGATGAAAAAACCCGTCAGCATGGATAGGGAAGCTATTCCAAACGAAAGAACGATTCCCAGAAGGACTGCGCCAAGGAATTTTTCCCTTTCCATGCCAGTTTTCACATAGCGGGCATATTCGTTCGCGAACGCCCTGGTTCTCGCTTCCATTTCCTTTGGCAGATCCTTGCAGAAGGTTCTATACCAGTTCAGAGTGGCAAAAATTCCCCAAATTTCGTCATTATCACCGATGTCCAACTTTTCCTTGAAGCGCAGAATGACTTGGCGCTCCTCAGCATCAATTTTTCTTCCGCAAAGACTTTCATACTTCTGGAGGAAACTTTCATCACTCATGCTGCTGCAACCCCGGAATACCATCAAACACTTCAAAGCAGAGTTTTCTCCATCTCTTCAACTCACAACGTTCGCCGAGAGAAAGATTTTTTATCCCATTACCAATTGAAAGTCTTTCGTTGGAAATACTTTCAGCAACACGATCAGCCATTTCGGGAAAATCAAAAACTCTATTATCTTTTTTGTTATCCTCAAGTTCTTTCTTTTCAGAAGATGAGTTAAAAAATGAAAACTTTTCTTGATTCCCAAAATACAAATTTCTCACAGCAAAAATTTTTGCTGAAGAAAATATTCTTTTTAGATCACTGAATTTATTCAATGAATCTCGCTGCCTATTCAGGAGCCAGAAAAAAAACATCTCCCTTTTTAGTTCAGGAAGACCTTCAAGCAGTATCGGCCCGTATCTCAGCGTTCCATCAGTGTTGTTTGCCGCTGAATTGATGACAACATGATGATCTCCATGCTTTTCGATGAAACTCAAAATTCTCAGCCATTCAGACGAAGAATCCAAATCAACAGTCGTTGTGGCGATTGTTCCGCTATCATTCTCAAATGCCAAGAATAAATCCCTATTTTGCATATCAGCATCAAAAAGCAAAACTTTTTTGTTTTTTGAAAGCAAATACTCAACAAGGATGAGGGAGAAAAGACTTTTTCCAACGCCTCCCTTGCTTCCACCAACATAATAAATAGGAAGTCCCATCACATATTCTCCTCAATCTGTTTATTCTCATTTATGGTCAACAGCTCAGTCTGAGTTTCCGCTTCTTGCCTTTCAGGACGCTTTCGAGATTGTTTCTTTTTTCGCTTTGAAAGATTTGTCTTGAGAAAAAATACCGGCATATTCACGCCCTGCTCGGCAAGTGTTGCCGAAATTTCTTTTAAGTCATATCCCTTTTCGAGAGCTTCCTTAATTTCTTCTTCCATTTCAAGAAGAGCCATATCTCTCTTGATATAGGATACTTTTTGAGGAAGTTTTTTCAGCGCATTTTTTGCCGCAATAATCGCTTCTTCAGTAAACTTTGTTTCACCACGTTTCATATTATTTTCCTTTTTTAGAATTCATTCAAATTCGGCTTAACATATCCAGTTGTGGATATATCTTCTTTTTCAAAATTTTCACGGCGTGTATCACCATTTAAGGTAGATTTTTTGCTTGCTTGAAACATTCTTGCTAATTTTCGATAAGGTATCGAAATACCACACTCCTGAAAGATAGAAGAAAGCTCTTTGAGAGTGTATCCTCTCTGGATTGCATTTTCAACTTGCTCCCGCAAAACTTCAATTGGCTCTCCTCTTGGAGGAAGTTCAGCAAGCTTTCTTCTGATGGCAGAAATTTTTTCAGTGTCATAAAGAGTTTTTTGCATTTCAGCACTCACTGCTAGCGATTAATTTTTTTAACAAGCTCTTCTTTTTTAACTAACTCTTTTGCTTCATCTTCCTCCTCATACTTTTCTGAATCAACCAAAAGAAATTGTGTCACTCTTTTCCTTGGAGACATAGAATCCTCTCTTTTTATTTGACACTCGGTGAGCATTTTGAACGCCAAAGGCGTGTCTCTGATTGACACTCGTTGACACTCGGTGAGCATTTTGAACGCCAAAGGCGTGTCTCTGATTGACACTCGTTGACACTCGGTGGGCATTTTGAACGCCAAAGGCGTGTCTCTGATTGACACTCCTATAGCACGGAATTGACATTGGGTGCAAGATTCCAGTCCATCATGTCCCATGATTCATCTGGCAGGATGGTAGCTGGCTGCCACGAGCAGCCAGCTACCATCCTGCTGGGGGCTGCGCCCCCAGACCCCCAAATGCTCGGAGCTCCGCTTCTCGCATTTTCAGAGCCGCCGTTTCACGGCTCCCGATTCGGAGCGTCGCCTTGCTCCTCCCCTCCTGGTGCGGGTTCCCGCGCTGGTCTACTGTCTTCCTTTCCAGTATAATCAGGCGATGGAGGTGTTTATGAAAAAAGTGCCAACGCCAAACCGGATCAGGCAATATCACAAGAGGCGTACCGTACGCCTGAGTATCGAAGACGAGGAGCAAATCAAGCTTCAGGCCGAATGCGCGGGACTGTCTGTTGCGGAGTTCATGCGCCGCCGTGCCTTGGGAAAGAAAATCGTGCCGCACACGGAGCTTGTGATAGTTTATGAGCTCAGACGCATGGGAGGACTACTTAAGCACAATTTTGAAACCCTGAGAGCGGCGGATGCCCCCTTGCGTGTAATTGCGTTGCAGGAAAGAGTGTTGTCAAAAATTAATCAGACAATCGAGGTCATCGCAAAAAATTATGATTATTAAAAAGGTTGAGTATGATGAAGAACAGAAGAAGATGCAAAAGGCGAAGAGCGCCCGCAAGCAAATCAGTCATCTTGTTGACTACATCTGTGCGCCGCACAAGGTGAATATGGAGGAAAAGCTTGAGTACGCGGGATGCCGGAATCTGGAAGGAGACACGCACGCTTCCCGAAAGATGGAAATGGTCTCACTGGCTGAAAAGTCCGTCCGCAGCAAAATGCCTGTCTCCCACTGGATCATGTCCTGGGAGGAAGATGAGCAGCCGACGCCTGAACAGATAGATCGATGCGTTGACATCTTTCTTGAGGAAATGGGATTGCAAGGCCATCAGGTCATCTTTGGTGTGCACAGGAATACCAGGAATATACATCTGCACATCGCGGTTAACAGGATGAATCCCAAGACGTTGAAAGTCATCCAGCCTCACAAGGGGTTTGACAAGAACGCCGGGCATCGCCTGATGACGAAAATCGAACATGAGCAGGGATGGAAGCAAACCGGCATTTCCCGGTATGTCATGCTGGAAAATGGCGAGATAGTCAGAAGAAAGCGTGAGCCTGAAATCAAGCCAAGGCAAAAGGCTCTGGATTTTGAGCAGGCAACGGGTGAAAAATCCGCACAGCGCATTGCTCAGGAAAAAGGGCATGAGATCATAGCCAATGCCAAGAGCTGGGAAAAACTTCATGCGGCACTTGAAGATGTCGGACTTCGCTTTGAGAAAAAGCACCGTGGGGCTGTTATCTGGGTTGGCGACGTCGCTGTGAAGGCTTCCAATGTTGACAGGCAATTCAGCATGTCGAAGCTCTGCAAGCGATTGGGAGAATTCCAACCGGGCGATTACGGAGAAATCGCCAAGCCACCGCCGGAGCCCGTATCCACGGTGAATCAGGAAGAATGGCAAGAGTATCAGGAAGCGAAAAAAGCGAACAGAGAGAAGAAAAAAAAGGATGAGGTACAACGGAATGCACAAAAAGAACTTGATGTATATGATGAACCGTCACAAAAACTCAAGGGATGGGCCGTGAAGGAAGAAAATGTGCCGAAGCTTGCATCCTTCATGGAGATAGTGAAAAAAACGGAGAAGACATATGGAAAGCGAAAACCTTGTACCTCGACCAACGATCATGGCCTACGGCCTCTCTCCCAACACCGTTTGCGTGCATTGTCAGAATGCCGTCTGGCATATCCTGAAGGAAAAAAACAGAAAAATAAGTCTGCGGGTGTTTTGCCAAGTCATGCATGCGCTGATCGACGGGAACATCAAAGCCTGCGACGGCCTGATGGTCTCGCAAGACGAAGAAAGCGAGGAAAACGAAGAGGCTTAGCGACAAGGGCTATCCCGTCATTCAAGGATTGGCTTCTGCTCAAGGGGCTGAGGAAGCAGGCCGATCTCTGGCGATACCGCGCCGTCCTCGAAAGGGACGACGCCACAAAACAGGAGTCACTTGCAGCAACGGAGGAGACCGTTGCCATGTGCAAGCAAGCTGAACTTTTCAAGCGATACGTTTATGCCGTGCAGGCGGAAAGGGTTCGCGTCACCTGCATGAGAATGTCCGAAGACGGAGAAAAGCGAGCCTTCATCCTCGACAAGCGAAATGGCGAAACGAGGGGCTTTTCCCCCAGGGAAGCTCTGGCCAGAATGGATGAAATGCGCCGCATCCAGTCGCGCGGTGAAAACATTTACTACACACCTCTCTCACACGATCGTCATCATATCCTGATCGATGACATGTCCGCGCAGTCCGTCAACAAGCTGCGTGCCGACGGATTCCAGCCGGCAGTCATTCTGCTGAGTTCTCCGGGAAACTTCCAGTGCATCCTCACCATCCCCAAGCTGGGGACGGAATTTGACCGTCAGGTCGGGAACAGGATCACCGAGCTGCTGAACAGGCGGTACGGCGACAAGAAACTTTCCGGCTGCATCCATCCGCACCGCGCTCCGGGCTTTGAGAATCGCAAGCCCAAGCACAGGAGGGAGGATGGCGGCTATCCCGAAGTCAAACTGATCGCGGCCACTCGCGTGGAATGTCCAAAGGCGCTCGCTCTTTCTCAGCAGCTCAACAGCAATCTGGAAGAGGAAGACAAAAAGGCAAGGGAACGCGCCGCCCGTGTCAGAACGGCTACTTCATTCGTGGGCACTCCGGGAAGCCCCATTGCCGCCTATCACGCCCATTTCAACGACATCAGTCGCCACATGGCCGTCGAGGACGCTTCCCGCGTTGATGCCATGATTGCCATACGCATGCGGGCCACTGGCCATTCCCAGGCGGACATAGCAGCGGCCATTGAGCAATGCGCTCCGGCCATCAGGAATGGAGAAAAACGCAGGAACTGGCATGATTACGCCGAACGGACGGCGAACTACGCCTTCGGCTTCGCCGGGGACAGGGAACTGATCCAGCGGGAACGTCTCGTCCCCTTCTGGAGGCGTGTTGAGGGCATCCAGCCTCCGGTCATGACGCCACAGGATCAACAAAGACGGGAGTCCGCACCGGGGGAACAAGCTAAACCGTCTCCCGCCTCACCACGGCCACGGCTCCGCTGACGCGTCACGGGGGGACACATGGCCCCCCGTACCCCCTCATCCATCAGGCCGCGCAATCTTTCGTCCTTCAGGGTGCGCACCCGCGCATCAAGCGTGCCAAAGCCTCGGCTGCGCTCGTTTTGGCACGCTTGCAAACCCTTCGGACAAAAGCTGCGCGGAAATCCACATCATCCGGGGGATGATGAAAATCCTGGCGGAAGGGCTTGCGCCACCATCCACCTTGTCTCCCTCCCGACTTACGCGGGGAGGAGCCGTCAAGGGCAAATCCTCCCCGCTGGTCGGGGAGGGAGACACACCCCCGCCCCCTTCGGGCGAAAATACAGGAGGATGCCATGCAGCTCACAAACGCACAGGAACGCGCCTATGACCAGGCCATCGCCATGATTCATGACCGGGCCGAAAGCATAGCCCAGTCCCGCCATTTTGCCCAGGCTGTCAGGGAACGCGACTACGTTAAAATTTAGAATCTTGATTTTTTGGATTGACAAAAAATCAAGTTTCAGGTAGATTGCATTTAACGAAAGCGGGGGAATCTCAAAAAAGGAGAAAGAGCCATGAAAGCGCCTGCCATTGATCGCAAGTACCTGGAAAGTGATATGGAAACAATTTCTTTTGTCCGCTATCCCGGATTTTCCATGATGCACAGGGAGTACAACGACAAGCGGATGGTGATGGCTTTTGCCCACCACATCCGCAGGCAGGCTGCCATGAAGTACGGATGTAAGCACACCGAGATCTTCTTTGGAGAGTGTCTGAGCATGGCGTGGCGTACGCACAAATTACTAAAGGGGACGGACGGGACTTTTGGCTGGGTACGCTTTGCGAACAGGGACCTATCACGCCCAGGGGATCGGTATAGCTGGGCGAAGGTGTCCAGACGCACCGTAACGGTTTCCATAGCCCCCCAGCCGATGACTACCGCATACGCTGAGGAGATGGCGGCCTTTTGCGCTCGCTTTGGCGCGGCAGTGCCCGCTCGCGGGCAACGTGTGATCATCAATTTTTAAAATAGGAGAAAAGCTCATGGAGTCCAAGGTTGCTGAGAAAATAGCAGGATGGGGAGGGGAAAGGGTCGGCGCTGGCCGCCCTAAGGGCGCGAAAAACAAACATCCCAACATAAAGAAAGAAAAGCGCCTGCTAACTATGCGGGCCGAAGTATGGGCGCTAGCCGATTCCCTGATGGCGCGGAAAAGACTGACTCGACCACAGTTTTTTGAGCAGGCCGTGTATACGCTGGCGCAAGAGGAGACCGAGGATGCCGACTAATCCGCTTCGCCCCTTGGTGGCGCTCATTGATTTTAACGAAACGAGGAAAACAAAAGGAGAAAGTCATGGTAGATCGTGGAGTTGAGTTAAAAAAGATGGTTGACAGGCTTATATCGAAAAATGGGGAAACTGCATTATACACAAATGGTAAGGATGTGATTTCTTTAGGTGAAATGCGCAGGCGCATTGATGAAAAAAGGATTTTTTATAACGACGTCTATGGGCATTACCGGCATTATAGTGAACTTGAAAATTCCATATTTGAGGTTGTAGGAAGTTCTTGCGACTACAGATTTCCTCCCGCATGGAGGAAAGTGTATAAGAACGACATTGAACTTTGTCGTTTTTATATAATCAAAAGAGGTGAGGCAAACGAGTGCGGAGAAGTCATTATTTCGCCGCAGGCTACTGATCTCGAAATACGCAAGGCACTTGAAGAGGCAGGAATTTCTCTTCCAGAAAAAATTTATATCGACAGGAACAGCTACAGCTATCAAGGATGGATCTCAATTTTTGACTATGACCCCTATTTCCCTTTTGACCCACATCATCCTGTTGAGCATCCACATAAATACGAAGAACCTATATACAATCTCGTGCAAGAGTGAAGGTGCGGCAAGATGAAGAAAGCGTCTGTCCATGTCCAAAACATGTTAATTATGCCGATGCACTTCAGGCATATAAATGCCGCAACTGGTGGCGAAACGAACAGGGCCGCAAAAATGGGTCTGGCAGAGGCCCATTCTTTTGACGAGATTTGGCAACTCAGGGACGGGGAACTGCTCCCTTTGCAGGAAGATGAAGAATAAAAGACCCCGCTTCTGACGAAAGCGGGGCCGGTACAGGGCGGCAGACAGGGGATTTGATTCCCTTCAATGGGGCCGGGGCTGCCCAGCAGCCCCGGAAATGCCTCTCTGCACAAAAATGGGACCCATTCCGACATATACGCTTTGTCGTCCTGCATGCGCTTCAGTTCACGCAAAACGGCATCATGGTCCCGACGCACGAGTTCCAGCTCATCCGCCTGCGGGAAGCCCTCCCCAATCTTGGCTTCCACTGTGACGCGTTCAGCAAGTTCTTGTGAGCGAGCGTTTGCGCTTCCAGACCTGATCCAGCCGTTTGTCTAGGTAGTTGTCCACGCGCTGGAAAAAGCCGGAAAGGCTGAACGCCTCGCCGAAGACATAGCGCAGATTGGCCGGGTAGCGCACCGCGCCCGCGCCCTTGAGCGTGAACAGAAACACATTGTCGTCGGATCGCTGCTTCAGGACTTCGATCTCGAAGCCGCAGTACGTCCCGACAGGGAAGCCCTTGCCCAGGATGCCCAGCGGAAGCTGGTTGATTTGCGTCTTGAAGCGTTCCTGGATCTTTTTCTTGTCGTCCTTCGCATCAAGCGGTCTGCCCTCAACGAAAAGTTCCTGATGGATCTTTTTCTCGCCCTTTTCCACGTCGTAGCGGGTATGTGTGTCCCGAAGCGCAAGCGCGTCCTCGTGCAGCTTGCGGGCGGCATCAAGGCGCTCTTCAGCGCCCTGACGATGCTTCAGACGATCCCGCAGCCGGTGCTGCGTCCGCTGACGCGACACGGGGGGACACATGGCCCCCCGTACCCCCTCATCCATCAGGCCGCGCAATCTTTCGTCCTTCAGGGTGCGCACCCGCGCATCAAGCGTGCCAAAGCCTCGGCTGCGCTCGTTTTGGCACGCTTGCAAACCCTTCGGACAAAAGCTGCGCGGAAATCCACATCATCCGGGGGATGATGAAAATCCTGGCGGAAGGGCTTGCGCCACCATCCACCTTGTCTCCCTCCCGACTTACGCGGGGAGGAGCCGTCAAGGGCAAATCCTCCCCGCTGGTCGGGGAGGGAGACACACCCCCGCCCCCTTCGGGCGAAAATACAGGAGGATAATATCATGTCTCGTGAACTGTTCCTGTCTGATTGCAGGAACTGCCGACCTTGTGTTGGGGTTCTTGCCGACGGCTGTCCCCGGTATGCGTACTGGGGGGAACCGCAATCCTCGGCGGACAGCCCCCATTACACGGGGGTGACCACCGAGGAAGAGCTGCGGGCAAGGGCCGAGGAATACCCCGGCGGCAGAGCCGATACCGCTGTGAGAGCGGCCGACCGCTTTCATCGCCTTTTCCGGTCAGCTATTTTTTGAAAAATAGTTGATTTTTCAATGCGGGGCAGCTATATTGTTTTTTCGGACGAAGGAGGAAAGATGCCTAACCCACGCCCTGTGCAGGCCCTCCACGCCCTAACGAGGGATTACCCCTCGTCCTCGTTGGGGTATTGGGTCAACAATTTTTGGGCGGGACGCGGTAAAGACGGTCTACCTGACTGGCCGCCCTATATACTCCTGCCGATGGCGGCTTGGTATGCCATCGCGAGTGAACGCCTAGCCGCCGGCGGCGAGCTGACAGTATCGCAGGCTGGCGAGATCTCGCGACTGGCGGCCATCGGGGCCTGGCGCTACAGCCAGGGGATATACCGTATCGCCCCAGAGTTAATGACCGCCCTGCTGGATAGTCCTCCAGAGGGGAAAATCCCCACGGATGTGCTGCATCGCCTACCGGAATGGTCTATTTATATTGAGACTCCCGGTATGCGCTGGCGAGAGATCCCCCAGCATGGCTTTTGGGCTCATCTGGAATGGGATCCAACTGATGAGCATGAGGAACTTCGTCTGCTTTTGGACACTGAAGGTGGACTACTTCCCTACCCTTTGCATCTTGGGGGCGATATGGACGCGGCGCTTGCTGGCTTTTTGGCCCAAGCCCAAAAATTTGGAGTGGTGGATCCCCACGAAGACGCTGCGATTCGTGGCGAGGCCAAAGAACTGTCGCGTCTGCTCTCGCTTGTGCTTTATCTGTGCTCGGATGCTCCAGAGATAGACGGTGGCGCTCCCGGCAAATCGCCCCAACATCCCCGGCCCACACGCATCAAGGGAGGCAGGAAACTTTTCCCCGCTGCAGGCCCCACAATCTGGCATGTGGGGCGGGAAACAGCAGCGACATTGCGAAAATCCACGCCGCTGCCGCACAGCATGACGGAGCGCACACTGCGTGTTCACCTGCGCCGTGGGCACTGGCATGGCTACTGGACAGGCCCGAAAGCGAAAGCGGGCGAAACGCCGCAAAAATTTTCTTTGCGGTGGCTGTATCCGCTCATTGCTGGAGGGAAAAAGAGGAAGCGCGACGACGATAGCGGCACTGAAGGCGAAAAATGAGCGAAGGGCGACTTGCGCGAGACGGAGCTGAGGCTACAAGCGGAAATAGAAAAGGTAAAGGCTGAAATCCGGGCGACGGAGCTTCGCCTTCTCAAGTGGCAGATTGGAATTGGTCTTGCTCTTGTAGCCATCATGGCCAAGGGCTTCGGCTGGCTGGGCTTCTGACCCATCCCGGAATACAGCGAAAAGGGCGGCAAGTTGCCGCCCTTTCTCTTTGTCCTTCCACCTTCTCCGGCTACCCTGGTCGGAACGAGGAGCTGGAGAATGCCAGCCCGCGCGGGACGCTGGACATGTCGGAAGCGGGTGGATCCCGCCGATCCCGATCATCCGTGGGCGCGGCGGAAGGCTCTGCTTCCGTATCCTCCCGTTCCCCGCCGGGAGTCGCCATGCCGGCGGATTCCCGCTCCGCCCGCAGATCTTCCAGCGTCATGGGAACCCATTCCGACACATACCCCTTGTCGTCCTGCATGCGTTTCAGTTCGCGTATCACGGCATCGTGGTTCCGGCGCACGAGCTCCAGCTCATCCGCCTGCGCGAAGCCTTCCCCAATCTTGGCTTCCACTGTGGCGCGTTCGACAAGTTCCTGCTGGGCGAGCGTTTGCGCTTCCTCCCAGACCTGATCCAGCCGCTTGTCCAGGTAGTTGTCCACGCGCTGGAAAAAGCCGGACAGGCTGAACTCCCCGCCGAAGACATAGCGCAGATTGGCCGGATAGCGCACCGCGCCCGCGCCCTTGAGCGTGAACAGAAAATCCTTGGTGTCGGATTGCTGCTTCAAGACCTCAATCTCGAAACCGCGATATGTCCCCACAGGGAAGCCCTTGCCCAGGATGCCCAGCAGAAGCTGGTTGATTTGCGTCTTGAAGCGTTCCTGAATTTTTTTCTTGTCGTCCTTCGCATCAAGCGGCCTGCCCTCAACGAAAAGCTCCTGATGGATCTTTTTCTCGCCCTTTTCCACGTCGTAGCGGGTATGCGCATCCCGGAGCGCAAGCGCTTCTTCATGCAGCTTGCGGGCGGCATCAAGGCGCTCTTCAGCGCCCTGAAGATGCTTCAGGCGATCCCGCAGCCGGTGCTGCGTCCGCTGGTGCTGGGTGTGCAGGGCTTCCAGCTTGCGCAAGTCGGCGGCAAGCTGCACCTGCATGAGGATCAGCGGATTGCCGGAGGCCGCGGCTTTCATTTCCGCCGCCGTGGCGGCTTCGCTCTGCACGTCGTCGATGACGCGCTGGAGCAGGTCGCCCTTGCGGAACTGCTCGATGGCGGCAGCCTTGTACTCGATGGTCTGCCACATCCGGGCGTCATAAGTCTGCTTTGTGGCGTAGTAATTGACCTCGACCTTGAAGTTTTCCCGGTCGGCCTCGTAGAGCTTGTTGCCCTGGCGGATGATACGCCCATTGCGCTGCTCAAGGTCGGACGGCCGCCAGGGCGCGTCCAGATGATGCGCGGCCACAAGCCGTTCCTGAATGTTAGTTCCCGCGCCCATCTTGCTGGTGGATCCGAGCAGGACACGCACCCGTCCGGCGTTCATGTCCGCGAAGAGCTTCGCCTTGCGCATGGCGGTATTCGCCTCATGGATGAAGGCGATCTCCTCGTCGGGGATGCCCTTTTCCACGAGCTTGCGCCGGATGTCGTCATAGACGGAGAAATCCGCCTGCCCGGCAAGCTGCTCGTCCATATCCGGCACATGGAGAACATCATCATCATCCCCTTCAGGCACAAGCGTCCCGTCAATGTCCAAGCTCGCCTCCAGTTCAAACGACGGCTTGTCGTCCATCTTTTTGCGCTGTTTCGGCGTGGAGAGATCGCAGAAGACAAGCTGCGTCCCCCGCACGCCCGCCGTGTCCCGCCATATCTCATGGATGCGCTCCACGGCCAGGTTGACCTTGGAGCCCGCGAAGTCATCCGCACGCGAATCAACCAGCCGGAAATCCAGCCCGGCCTTGCGGGCGTCATTGGTGATCTTCAACGGGTTGTCGATGCGCGAGTCAGTCGGCAGATACTCCATACGTCTGATGATCGCCTCCATATACTTCGCCTGTTCCGGTGAGCGTTCGGCCACGACGTTCCGGGGCGCACCATCCTTGACCGGCGGCGTCAGCGGAGGCCCGCCGGCCTGCCGTTCCTGTTCGTCGAGGTCGTTTTTCGTCACCACGTCCGCGAAGCTTCTGTACATGGAAAGCAATTCCGGCACATTCTGGAACTTGGCGAAACGGCTTTTCAGCTTGTAGTTCACTCCTGTGGCGTCAAGCTCCCAGCCGTTGGTGATCTGGCCATATGTGGACGCCCAGGCGTCGAAATGACCAACCTCCTTTTTTTGCAGCTCGTCGTACTGGAGATAGCGCTGGAGCGTAAAAACCTCGGCAATGGAATTGCTGATGGGTGTTCCCGTGAGGAAATACACTCCGCGCCCTTCATGCTTTCGTTGCAGATAGCGGCATTTGACGAACAGGTCGAACGCCTTTCCCGACCCCGTGATGTTGCCCAGACCGGAGACGTTCATGCCCGTCTGGAAAGCCAGATTCTTGAATTCCTGGGATTCGTCCACAAAGAGCGCGTCCACGCCGAGATCGGCGAAGTCCACGGCTCTGTCCTTTGCTCCCAGCCTGGACATGAGCTCATCGTAGCGCGTCTTGAGACGTTCCCGCTGCTTTTCAAGCTGCTTGATGGTCGCCCGCGAGCCGCCGTTTGCCTTCGCCTCGCTGATGGCTTCCATCGCCGCCTCGATCTGCTCCGTGAGGATTTGCCGTTGTTCTTCTTGCGGCATCTCGATCTTGCCGAAGGAGCTGTGCGCGACCACCACGGCGTCCCAATCGCCCGTGGCCACACGGCTGAAGAAACGCTCCCGGTTCTTTTTCTCGAAGTCCGACTTGTCCGCGACCAGGATGTTGGCATCCGGGTACAGCTTGTAGAACTCGTCGCGCCACTGGTACGTCAGGTGATTCGGGACGACGATCATGGGCTTTTTGACAAAGCCCATGCGCTTGGACTCCATCGCCGTGGCGATGCAGGCCAGCGTCTTGCCCGCGCCCACCACATGGTCGAACAGCGCCGTTCCCTCCTGGATGCCGCGCCAGATGACGTTTTTCTGGTGCGAACGCAGCTTCACGTCGGGATTGGCATGGATCAGATCCATGTGCGCGCCATCATACCTGGGCGGCACATGGGTATTGAACCGCTCATTGTAGAGCTTCACCAGTCGCTGGCGGCGTTCGTCGTCCTCCCATATCCAGTCCCGGAACGCCTGCCTGATCTCGTCCGCCTTCTGCATGGCGGCCGCCGTCGCTTCCTGATCCAGTTCGTAAACAGGATTTCCGTGTTCGTCACTTCCCGACTCTTTTTCCACCTTGATGGGCCGGTGCGTAAGCAGGGATTCAAGGATTTTTTCAGCGGAGTACTCCGGCGTCCCCCAGACGCTTGTGTTCAGGGTGCGGTCAAAAATCCGCACCTTGGCGTCCCACTTCCCGACCAGCGGATGGTAGTCCACGCGAACGTCGCCGAAGTATTCCCGGCCCTGTCCGATGACTTCCACGATGAAGCGCCTCATGTCTTCCGGCGGAACCCATGTCGCGCCGAACTCGATGCCGATGTCCACGGCTTCCACGTCCGGCGGCAGGACAGCCTCCAGCGCCGAGACGTTCACGGCAAACCGGGAATCGTCCCGCGCGGCCTCCCGCGCCTGATGGAGCTTGCCGCGCACGTTGCCGGAAAGGTAGCGTTCCCGGATCTCCCAATCCCCGGACACGGGATTGAGATAGACCAGGCCGTCCCGCTGGAGCTCCGTCTGGACATCCTCTTTCGTCTTGCCCACCAGCTCCGCGATGCGCGGGAAGGAGACCTTGCCCGTTTCACGCAGGCAGATCAGCATGGCGTCATGGACGGTATCCGCGCTGGTGGTCAGCCTGGCCGGTTCCAGCACCCGGCGGCTGAAAATGGCCGCCTTTTCCGCCGAGGGCTTGCGGGGCTCCCTGCCCGTCCGTCTGGCCATCTCCGGCGACAGCCCCCTGTCGTACTTGAGTTCCAGGGACTGCACCAGCGCCGACTCCGGGTCTTCCCGGAACAGGGAGCGGTTCAGCGTGGAATTGAGCAGGCCGTATTTCCTGACAAAGGCGTCATAGCGGGAATTGAGCTCTTGCCGGAGATCATTCAGCAGGGTTTCGTCGGAATCGCCGTCCTTCTCGGCATTGAGCAGGCCGCGCAGGACGTCGCGGATGCTGATAATGCCCGCGAGCCTCTCCCGTTCCGAATCACGCTTCAGCGGGACGGCCTCGCAGGCCGGCGCTCCCATGTATCCCGCCGTCTTGCGCACGATCTTCCCGTCGCGCGGATCCACGCAGAGCGCATCCGGCTTGAGCGAGCGGAAGTACGCGGAATCAAGGAAGTCCCTGTTTTGGGGAGTTTCCTCAGACAGGGAAACGGCTTCCGCTTCCTGGCGCGGCGTGAAGACGTTCTCCGGCAGGACGGCAAGCCGTTGCCGGATCTCCTCGCCCAGGTCGATGCCGTCACGGGCGACGCAGCTGATCGCCTTGGCGAACGCTCCGCCCGTGATACGCAGTTCGCCGATCATCTGTTCGGGATGCGCGAGGAAGTAGCTGTTGACAGGCTGTTCCTCCCAGCACTCCTCCTTTTCATTCCAGACACGCGCCGCGTCTGTCTCCACCCACTGACGATCCCTGGGGCCGTCCGTTTTCTGGAAGAAGACGATGTCCGAGGTGACATCGGTCAGGGCGTTTTCCTTGAAGGCGGTATTGGGCAGACGGATCGCGCCCAGGAAGTTCGCCTGCGAGGCGATGCGCTCGCGGGCGCGGCTATCCCGCGCATCAAGGAAGAAGCGGCTGACCACAAAGGCCGCGATGCCGCCGTCGCGCAGCGAGTCGATGCTCTTGGCCAGGAAGTAGTTGTGGATGGAGAGATCCCGCAGATCCGGGCGCTGGGCGTCAAAGAGCCGCTGCGAGCCGAAGGGCGGATTGCCCACGGCAAGATCGAATGTGCCCTGGCGCAGGCCCACATGCTGGAAACCGTTCTCGACGATTTTTGCTTGAGGATAGAGGTATTGGGCGATTTGCGCGGAAATGGGATCCTGTTCGACGACGCGCCATTTCACGTTCAGGGAGGACGGGCACAGGCCGATGAAATGCCCTATGCCGGCGGATGGTTCGAGTGCGTGCAGGGGGGATGTGTCTTTGCCTATGCCCAGCCGGGCAAGGCCATCATAGATGCCGCGAATGACGGTCTCGGACGTGTAGTGCGCGTCCTGCGTCGATCGCCTGGCCTGGGCGTACTCATCATCCGTGAGCATGCCGCGCAGGGCCGCGTTCTGTTCGGCCCACGCGGCATGTTTGGGGTCAAAAACCTGCGGCAGCCCACCCCAGCCCACATAACGAACCAGGATGTCCTTTTCCGCCTCGCCGGCCACGGCGATGCCGTTGTCCACCAGCTTTTTGAGCTGTTCGATGGCCCGCAGGTTGTCGGCCAGCTTGGAGCTTGCGCCGCCTATGCCAATGGTGCCCAATTGGATGCGGAAGTTCTCACGCGGGTATCGATCCCCATCAGTTCGAGGATCTCCCACTGGCTGTAGCCCCGCGTCTGCATTTCCGCCGCCGTGGCCGAGGCCAGTGCGGCCCCTTCCAGCTCCTGCTGCTCGTACAGGCGATCCAGAACCAAGGTGGGATCCCAATACTCCAGCTCCTTCAGCTCGTCCGGCTGGTTGAGCGCCCAGCGATCCAGGATCAGGTAGCCCGTCCGGTCGATGTTCTTCTTGTCCGCGCGCACCATCCGAATGGTTTCCGGTTCCAGAACCCGGCTCGCGATCTCCAGGGGGAGTGTTTGACGATCCAGCATGTTGTCCTCCGAAAAGGGGTAGTGATGTTAACGAGAAGGCGGCACGCTTTTTTTCAAGCTCTTTTTCACGCTCGCGTTCCCGGAACGCGGCAAGCTCTTCCCGTGTCAAAAATTCATATTTCCGCTTGCGGAAAAGAGCATCGGGCGAATCCTTGTCGCCGTCCGCCACGCGCCAGGTAAACGGCTTCTCGCTGTATACACGGGAGCCGTCGGGTTGCGCGTATACCTTAGCCCCCTTCAAGTTCACGCCAAGCGGCACATCATCCTTGCGGGCTTCCTCCCGCAGTTCTTCCACCTGATCGGCCATCAGGTCGAAGAGCGTCATCTGCCGTGGATCCAAAGATGGTTTCTTTCGGGCCATCGCATTCCTCGCCGGTTTGTCCCGCCGCCAGGCGTTCGCAAAGCTTGGCTATGCAGGAAGGGCTCACTCCGTACTCGCCCGCGATGACCGCCAGGGTGTCGCCATTCCGCCGTCGTTGCAGAATGGTCATATGCGCATGAGGGGGAATCTTCGAGGGACGGCCGCAGTGGACACCCAATTCTCTGGCCTTGGCCTGTCCTTCGCGCCGCCGTTCCCGGATGAGGGAACGCTCGAATTCCACACATGCGCCCACGACCTGGAAGAGCAGGTTTTGCAGCGGGGAGTCGTCTCCATTGAAGATCAGGCGCTCGTTGTGAAAGTGTACTGTCACACCCTTGCGCGTCAGGCTGCGCACAAGGCGCAGCAGATCCGCAAGATTGCGGGCCAGACGGTCGATGCTGTGGACGTGCAGCGTGTCACCTTCACGCAGATACTCAAGACAAGCCTTCAGGGCCGGGCGGTCGGCATCGCAACCGCTCGCGGCGTCGCTGAAAACCTTGTCGAGCGGAACCTGATCAAGTTGCCGCGCGACATTCTGCTCAAGGGTGCTTACCCGGATGTAGCCGACGCTCGCCATGCGAGAAACCATCCTCCATGTGTTGTTGAAAAAGCATTAAAAGCTTTTTCAAAAGTTGTCAAATGAATTTTTCCAAAACTTTTTCCAAACCGGGAAGCCGCATGTTTCCGTGCGGGCTTCCGTTTTGAAAAAGGTATACCTTTTTCAAATAGAACCATCGGCGGAAACTCCCTGAACAAGCAAGCCGACATCCAACTACCCCATTCGCTGGAAGCGGCCGTCTCGTGGAGCTTTCCCGCTTTCCATCTCCACATCCTCATGTCGAGACGCATCCTTGACCAGACGCAGAAAATCCTTCTGGGTCTCGATTTCGCTTCGCGCCATGAGCTCAAGGAAACTTCCGTCATCTTCATGGGCTTTTTCCAGAGCGGCTACGTAATCATGCCGCAGAACAGGGGGGATGACGACAGGAAGATAGCCCCGCTGGATAAGCAGCACATTCATTGCCAGCCGGGCAATGCGCCCGTTTCCGTCGGAAAAGGGGTGGATGAACACAAAATCCTTGTGAAAGCGTGCCGCGGCAACCAAAGGATGCAACGTCTCCCTTTCTTCAGATGTACGAGCCAGCAGTCCGCGCATCCGGCTTTCAACTTCTTCCGGGCGCGACACAGGATAACGCGATCCTGAAATGAACACGGGAATCCGCCTGTACACTCCAGCTACCGCGTCATTTTCAAGGCTCCCTTTCAGCATACCATGCAGCGTCAACAAGTCTTGTTCAGTGATCCCGGAATGGCGCAGCAGGGAGAACATATGATCATAGGCTTGACCAAGTCCGACAACGGCGAACGCATCCCTGAGCGGCTTTCCCCCGGCGGTCAGACCATCCTCAAGAAGAATCTTGGTCTCGGAAAGGCTGTACGAATACCCCTCAAGGGCATTGGAAGAAAACACCGTGTCCACGCGGTAGAACTTCTGGATCTCCCGCAACATGGCCTCATCCTCAAAGGGGCGGTAACGGTTGATTCGGCCTTGGTATTCGTCAATTCTTCGCAAAAGTTCGGAAAGCATTTCGACTCCTGTTCTTACTTGGCCAGTTCTTCCACGGCGCGGGCCACAAGAAAGCAGGTCTCCGCCTTGAGCAGCACATCCGCCTCCGGCGTCGCGTCCCTGTCCCGCCTGGGCAGCTTCAGGCCGGAAACGCCCAGCGCGGCATCCAGGGTGAAGGGATACGACGCATACGGTTCGCTTTCGTCCCCTTCGTGGAAATGCAGACAGAGCGCCATCTTCTGGATGGTCAGACCATTTTCCAGCGCCTTCTCCGCTGTCTCACGGTCGTTCTTGACGGACACAGCCGCCCGCGCCTCATCCTGTTCGGAACCGGCCAGCGTCATGACATAGCCGTCGGGCTCGATCCGCGCCCGCACGCCGTCCACGTCCAGCTCATGCTCCTCATCGGTGAAGACCTGTGAGAAGAACGCGGGCAGATCGCCTGTCGGAACGATGGGCTCCGGCGAAACGCCGAAGGTCTGGGAGAACATTTCCAGCGTGAGTTCGACCAGGGCCTCCGACGTGGTGGAAAGCAGCAGGCGTTCGGTGGACATGTCCCAGAGGCAGTCCACCAGGGTGGGCAGCCATTCCGTGCGAGAGGTCACGTCCGCCGTGACGGCTTCCTTGAGGTCTTTTTTTCGCTGCGCGGACACCTTCCCGTCCGGGCTTGCCTCCGCTTCTTCCCGCAGAAGTTCGGCCAGCCGGAGCCGGATAGCCGCGCCGGACGGCTTGCGGCTGTCCACGCGCAGGGAAAAGGCGAGGTACTGGCCGTGATCAATGCCCAGGGAAAAATTCACGTCCAGCGGATCGCCAAGGCCCACCCAGCCTGCGCGCCTGCCATCCTCACGCGGCACGGGAGGCGTGTCGCCGAAGGCGTTCATTTCCAGTTTGGTCTCCGGATCGGATGCCTGCGCGGCCTTGAAAATCCGCATGGCCGTTGTTGTCGTCATGAAGCCTGCCATAATGATGCTCCTTTTTGTTGACGTATTGAGAAGTTAGCCTTTCTTCCGCTTCCTGGATTTGTCTTTCAGGCAGGAAGCGAGATCTCCCAGGTAGATAACCCCTCCGACTCTTTCAAGATTGCCGTCACCCCTCAACCGCTCCGCAAGCGTGGCAAGGTCGATGGGCTTTTTCGTGTCGTACATATCCCTCATGGTCTCGTACAATATTTTGTGCGCCAAGAAATGAAAATCATCAGGAGATACGGTTTTCAGCAAGTAAAACAGGGAGTCTGGATACCACACCACGAGCCCCAAGATTCGCTGTTCCCAATTGATGAGGGCATTTTCGAGAACATCTCCACGTGCGGCGCCCTCTTCATGCTGGGATGAGGGCTTTTCAGCCGCGATTTCTTGAACCGCATCATTGGTGGTTTCACTTTTCTTGCGCCCCATATTTTTTTTCCTCATTTGATGATTGTTTGCCATTTTGCTCCGCAAGCGCCTGCCGGAAGACATTCAGCAGCTTGCGAGCGGCGGATGAGGCTTTGCGGGAGACTTGAGAGTTGGATGGGCCACGGTGCTGCTCAAGAGAAACGCCACCTCTGTTCCCAATCCGTATACCCAGGGTAGACCTTTTCCCATCGGGCTCTTTCAGAGCGAAGACTCGGTACGCGCCCTCATGACAAAGCTGAGCGTAGCCGCCGACACAGTGTGACATCTCATAGCCTTCTCTGGCCAGAGCCAGGCTATCCATGAGAGGGGTACAAACGATGCCGTCAATAACGGTTTCCGGGAGAGGGGAATCCCATTGAAGCAACCGTTCCTCCCGCTCCACCTGTTCAAGATGCATGAGCCCGATGCGTCTGTGCCAGTCTTCAGACCTGCGCACCAGAGAAGGCCAGGAGGCGTTTTTGTCCGGCAGCCCCCGGCCAAAACCTTCCAAAAGGAGGTAGTTCGACATATCCAACAGTTCTGACTGCAAATCGTGCCTGATCCATTGCCGCACGGCGGAAAATCCCTTCTCTTTCCACATCTGGGCACAGAATTTCAGAAGGACACGATAGAGCTGAAGGACTGGCGGATAGCCTTTGGGAAACCTCGTATAGTTCGCGGATCGAATAATTGCCACATATGCGTAGACCGGCGCGTGGATGCCGCCGCAGTTGGCCAGGGCCAAGTCCTCAATGACGGCATTGTTTCTTGCGGACACCCATTCACGGACAATCGGCAACGACGCCCTGGACAGCCAACGCCACGGAGCGGCTGACTCGAAGCTGTGTATACGGAACAAGCCTTCAACTCGAATAGGGCGGCGATCAAGAGCTGTGCTTTTTCGCCCGTCCCTGACCCAAAGTTTGCGTGAGAAGAGGTCATCCCGCCCCCATTGACTCGGATTGATCATCGTCAGAATCGGGAGCAGGTTACGGCGTTCGGCAGCCACCTTCAGCAGGGCCTGCCGATGTCTGGCATATTGCAGATATTCCGAGATAGACCATGTGTACCGGCGAATACAGAGCAATGCGGAAAGCACCTCGCGATCAACAAAATGATCCCACCAGACGGCACGCAGCGTTCTGGCTCCAGAATTCATGGAAGCCGTTGAAATCAGCCCCTTATTTTCATCTTCACCAAAATATTTTTTAAAAATCGCATGGTATATCCATTTTGCTTCTCTCTCTGGGAAATCCTCAGCGCCGGAAGCGCGAATCGCTGCCCGGAGAGCGTCCTTGCACAGCCGCACCCCCCACCCAAGAGATTGGCTTCCACTCCCAATGGGGGCAAAGGGAATGTCCGGCAAGTCGCTCAGTCCATCCGTTTGAAGCCACTCCGCATCGCGCAAATTGAACCTGAAGGTATGCAATGCGCCATCAGCTTCCAGCTCAATCCTCCAAAGATTGCAGATCGTCAGACGCTTCAGACCGTTTTCATCGGAAAAGGTGCACATGCGGAGCAGCTTGTGGCTGACGATGAAATCTTTCGCCTGTCGAAAGGTTTCCAGCAGATACTTCCGCCCGAAGAGGGTGGAACGCGTTTTTTTCCCTGCGCGCGACATGGGAGCTTCACCG
Organism: uncultured Desulfovibrio sp.; assembly: GCF_944324935.1. GTDB lineage: Bacteria > Desulfobacterota > Desulfovibrionia > Desulfovibrionales > Desulfovibrionaceae > Desulfovibrio. The sequence continues at coordinate 24,179 of NZ_CALUYG010000006.1, forward strand.
TGCACCGTCATGCCTTCATCCCCATCACAGCATGGGCTCATTCATGCGCCCGCGCACGATGATCCCCACGATGGCTTCCCGCGCCGCGGCATCGCCCCGCCTGGCCTTCCGGGCCAGCTCCATCGCCTTTTCAAGCTGGGCCGCCGTGAAATCGCAGGACGCGAACCGAATCCCCTCCAGCACCCAGGTGGGCGTGGAGCCGATGACGCCCGCGCCCGCCAGCATGTCGCCCATGACGGTTTGCACGGACTGCTTTTCCAGCACGGCGCTGTACTTTTCCTGTGGAATGGCGGCTTCGGACAGCGCCCGCAGCAGCGCGGCCTCAAAAGGACGGGGAATGGCCAGCTCCGTTCTGGGGAGGATCTCCTCCCAGAACATGACGGCGGCGGACGCGGAAAAATGCTTCAGCGCCTCGAAGGCCAGCGCCTTCTTCAGCCCTTCGCCCCCGGCGGGCATGTGGCGTACCACGATGCGCCATTCCGGGTGCGTCTGTTGCGCCTGAAACGCTTCGTGCAGACCGCAGAAACGGCATTCCGGGCTGACCCAGACCTCGACGGCATTTCCCGCGTCTCCGGCGGGCTTCCCGTCAAGGCAGACACGCGCCGCGTCTCCGGCTGTGGCCCACGGGGCCGCCATGTCCTTGTCCAGGGTCGCCCGGACATCCCGCTCGACCAGGGTTCGTTCAGGCGTGCCCGCCCAGGCGGATCCCGTCACAAGGCACAGGGCAAGCGCCCAGAGGAGGGAAAGTCTACGCGGCATGGCCAGCCTCCTTTTTCGTCCCATCGGCGGCATTCTTCGTTTCCTCCTTCGGTTCCCGCAGCAGTTGCAGGAACTGCGGCACGCGAAGCTGCGCGTTTTTCAGGCTGGGGCTGGCATAGAACATATCGCCGCGCACGACCTGCCCTGAAAAGACAAAGTGCGCCTCACCCTCGATCTGCTCCTGCAAGTCCCGCAGTGCCACGCGATCCTCATTGTCCACGGCGGTATCCTGCGTGTCCAGATAGCCGGATCCGCGATCCTCCCGCACCCTGTAGCCGGTGCTGCGGATAACCGTCGTCTGCCCCGCCTGCCCGCGAATCAAATCCCACGTCTTTTCGGCGTCCTGCATCTTCATAAAGACTTTGATGCTCGTGTTGGCCACCATCTGCTGCGCTCCCTTCTGGTCAGCCTCAAAGATGCCAGCATAATCCTGGCTGGCCACAATGGCCGCGATGCCCAGACCGCGCCCCTGCGTCAACACGACCTCGAAGCCCGGCGTTACGATGGCGGCGTACTCGTCCACGATGCAGAGATACGGCCCGATGCCGATGGCATCCGTGGGCAGCGATTCCAGCACATCGGCGGCCCCACCCTCGATGTTCGCGCCAAGGCCCACTGAGCAAGCGTTGCGGATGGCGGACAGACTGATCTTGCCGAGACTGGCCAGTTCCGCCTGGGACTTCTCCAGCGAGGGCAAAAGCACCACGAGGATACGGCGCTGCATGATGGCATCGGCGAAGTCAACTTCTCCGTCTTCCGCGCCGTAGATATGGGAGTAGGTATCCGTCAGACTGGACATCGGCTTGCCGAAATAGCTCTGCGCGTAGCCGAACTGCTCCGCGAAAGACTGCGGCTGCTTGTCGTCCGGTGATTCGGCCAGCCAGCCGCAGGTGTTCAGGGCCGCCCTGATGGATGCTCTGGCGGCCTCCCCAAGTCGCTCGTCCCTTGCCAGCTTGACACATGCTTCCAGCGCGAGGTGGTCACGGATGGTGCTGGTGGAAAGCTTGATCTCTCCCTTGTCCCGCAGGTCAACGAGAGCATACATGATCCCGGAGATGAGCGCCTGTGCCTTGTCGGCAAAAATGGAGTTGGCCCCATCCGAAGCGGGCATGAGGGAGACAAGGAGCTGGGTCAGCGCCTCGGCGCTGCCTGTGGTGAACGGGTTGTTGGTGTTGGAAAGACGGCGCGGCGACTTGCCTTGCGCCTTGCCGCTCGTCCCGTAATTGAGCGTGCGGAAGTCGTCTTCCCGACCAAGGAATCGGGCCATCTGCCAAATTTGGAAATCCAGTTTCGGGCTGGCCTTGGGGTCAATATAGAAGAGCCCGCTGCCCGTGGCCAGCGAATTGTAGGCCAGGGAGACGAGTGTTTCCGTCTTGCCCGCGCCCGTCGTGCCGAACAGCAGCGTATGTGTCAGCACGTCCTTGGCCTTCAGCCAGAGCTCCTTCCTGTCTGGAAACTGGTTGCCCAGAAAGAAGATGCCTTCCGGCCTGGCATAGCCGCGCCTGCCCGGCAGAGGATCCCCCCCGTCCTCTCCCGGTTCGCCGATGGGCATGCGGAACGGCAGCCGGCTGCGCCCGAATTTCAGCCGGTACGCCGTGGGCAGGAAAAAGAGCACGCCCAGCAGAAACAGCGGCAAAACCAGCGCCGGAAAAACAAGGAGACACACCCCCGCCCCCCCCATGCCGATGAGCTGGGCATTTTGCCCCTTGAGGACATCCAGCGCCTTTTCCAGCGGCGTGCGCACGTCACGGAGCAGTCGCTTGCGATCATACGCCTCGGCATCTTCTATGCCACGAACCTTTCGTTGTATATCCATTTGACCTTCTGACTTTTTGTTTTTCTGTTTATAAACTCAAAATATATTCATGATGTGAACTGAAAATATTCAGCATGCGGCTAAGGCTTCTTCCCAAATTTGAAGCGTCCTGGTGGGGCTATCCCCAAGAAGACCGCTGTCGTCTTCAAAGAAAGGGCTTTCAACCCGCTCCCCACTGGAAGAATCCGCCTTTGCCGGGGAGACGGACGCGGCCTTTTCCTTGTCAGACTTGCCGTCCCCGTCGGGACAGTACAGCCAGCCCAGCGCATCCAGCGCCGCTTCCAGACTGTAGGCCGCATCGGCCATATCCGGCTTCTCCAGCGCCTTGCCGTCCTTTTCCTTTTCCTCGGCCATGTAGTGTGCCCAGGGCGCGAAGGCTTCCACCCAGGCGGCCCGGCCCCCGCACTGATTGAGCGCATACCAGAGCGGACGATCTATGGGCCGCGTAAAGAGAAACTGCGGCCCGGCCAGCACGCCCTTTTTCCGGGCGCGGGTCAGCAGCGCCATGAACCACGGCAGGACATAGGCGCTGTGCCGCTTCAGGCAGGGTTCCTCAAGGATGCCCCTGTGCCGTGCGAGGGTATCCCCAATGCGCTCCCTGAAAGCCGGGTCTTCCAGAACGGTGCAGCGCGGTTCCGGATCTTTTTCCGCGCCTTCCGTTGGGGGCGTATCCGCTTCCGGCTCCTGGGTATAGGAGAGGGACATCTCGTCCAAGATGGCCACGGCTTCCTTCCGTTCCCCGGCGGCATATGCTAGGAAGGCGGCGGCAAGCGCCTGCCGGAAGGGCGGCAGTTCCGCCACGCCCATGAATTTCGGGCCAAGCTGCTCGTGGAAGACGTTCATTGCCCTGACCCGGTCGAACCTTCCCTGTCCGTAGGCGGGCATGTCCGCCTCGCCAAGCCCGTTCCGCAGGGCTTGGTCCGGCGTGAACGCCTCATCCTTCTCATCCTTCAGCAAGCCCTTCTCCAGAGCAAACTGGAGAGGGCTGCGGGCCATCCTCCACGGCCCCTCATCAAAGGACTTCGGATCAAGCAGGTACTTGCCTCGCCCCACCACAGGCGCAAGGCAGGGGAAGGATCGCACATTGTTTTCCAGCAGCGTCTCCATGTTGAACCGGCGCGTGAAGCTTTTCCCCCGGCCAGTCCAGGCCAGATAGAACAGCCCTCCCAGCATGGCGAAGAGTGGCCAGCGCAGCCATGAGCCCGCGTACTCCAGCGCGGCCACGACCTGCTTCCAGGTGAAGGCTTCCGGCGGCGTCTGAGTGAGATGCGTCAGAACCTTCTCGACATCCTCCGAAAGGATCCAGAACGGGCGCAATTCCCATTTCGCCACATCCAGCAGGAAGGCATTGATGCTCCCGGCCTTTGCCGCATACAGCGCCGGAAGGCCCAGAAAAACGACCGCCAGCGCGATCAGCAAAAATACCGTGGAATCCGACGAGTTCTCCTGATTCACCACGACCTCCTTTGCCCATTGGCGTACTCGATGAGCGCGGCCACGCGCCCCTGTTCCAGTTTCGTCAGATTGTCCCTCACCCGGCGCACATAGGCGCGATGCAGATGCCGTGTGCGGGAGTGGTACGCGCCGATGGCCTCCCAGAGGTCCCGCGTCCGATCCAGTTCCCGCGCCAGCAGCCAGGCTGCCGCGTCCGCATTGACGCAGGCGTCGGCGAGCACGTCGTGCGGACTGACGCCCCGCTCAAGCAAGGCGTTGACGTGGCAGGTGTTGAGCTGGAACGGCCCCATGTCCCACGTGCCATTCCGGTTGCTCAGCGCCTCGCCGGGCTTGCCTCCCTCGGTGGCCAGGATGCCCAGCAGTCCGGCCAGCGGCACATCATGCCGTTGGGCCGCTTCCCGGATGCACTCCAGCGAAAGATTGGCCCGCGCGGGCACGGATACCCGTTTCCGCGCCTGCGCCGGTTCCGCAATGACGAGGCAGAAAGTCAGAAAAGCAGAGAAACAGAAAAACAGTTTCATGTGTGAATATATTTTTTTGTTTGAATATTTTTCCGTTCAAAGTGACCGCATATACGCCTCAGTTCAGGCGTTTCCCCGTATCCGGGTCAAAGCCCTTGCTCACCAGGCGGCGGGCGATCTCGTCCACACGCAGGTAAACTTCTTCGCCGCCGTTGCGCAGCACCTCTTCCAGGAGGATTTCCTGGAGCGCCAGCTCCATGTCGGCGTCCTCTCCCTCTTCCTTGCTGCACAGGACGATTGTGAAGCCATCCAGCGTGAATTTCCGTTCCGTCATTTCAAGGCTCCCGTCAGCGGTCGGGAAATGTCCGACGCGCTCAAGCTGACCTGAAAAGGATTGTTGGTACCAAAGGTGTCCTGAATGCCGTTTTCCACGGTGGTCATGCCCTGCTGGATTTTTTCGTTGATGCGGGAGTCCACCTCATTGCAGAGCTCTTCCAGTATCTGGGCGAGCGTCGGCAGGGAGACGCCCATCGAAAAGGCGTCTCCCAGGCTGTTCAGCGAATCCAGGCAGGAAGCCAGCGCCGAGCGGCTTTCCTCCGGCGCGGGCAGCATGGCGTCCAGCACTTCCCGCACCCGCGTGTTGCGCTCCCTGGCGGCTGCCGCGGCCGCGCTTTCCATGTCCTCGCAGGGAGCCGCGAGCGCGGTTCCCGGCAGGACAAGCGATGATGCCAGCAGGCAGGCGACAAGACCGATTTTCATCGTGTGCCCCCTTTGCCCTTTTTGGAGGAGGAAAAGTCAGGCTTGCCGGCCTTGTCATCGACATAGAAGCGTTTGCCGTTCTGGTGCAGATCCTCATTGCGGCAGACCCAGTAAAAGTCGGACTTGCTGTCTTTTTTGAGGTAACGCCGCAAGGGATAACCGCACTGCGGGCAGGGATGCCAGACCGGCTTGCCGTTCTTGTCGTCCATGACGACTTCACGACCGCCCAGCGCATGCGCCGCCTTGTCGAAACAGCCCCAGCGCATCTTGCCGTCCTGCGCCCGAAAATGCTTCATGGGCTTCTTGCAGAGTGGGCAGTCAAAGGATGCGCGGGGCACGGGCTTGCCGCCCTTGTCGTCCATGAAGACCGCTTCCCCGGAAGCGTGGCCTTCCTTGTTGAAGCAGGCCCAATATTCACCGGGCCGATCCTTGCTCTTGCAGCGCCGGAGCGGCTGCCCGCATTCCGGGCAGGGATAGGCTCCCGCCATGCCGGTAATGGTCAGCGACCTGATCAGCTCCACATGTCGCGGAACCATATCCCGGATACCAGCGAGAAAATCCTCAAGAGAAAGTTTACCGTCGGCGACTTCTTCCAGACGGCTTTCCCACTCCGCCGTGGTCAGCGGATCCTTCAGGGCGGGAGGGACGAGTTCCACAAGCTGGCGTCCCAGCTCCGTGGAAACGATCTTTTTCCCGTCCATCGCCAGCAGGCCCTGCTTCAGAAGACGTTCAAGGATGCCCGCCCGTGTGGCGTCCGTGCCGATGCCCTTGGTCTGCCGCAGCGTATCTTTGGCGGCGGCATCGGCCTCAACGTGTCGGTGTACGTTTTCCATCGCCTCCAACAGCGTGCCGTCCGTGAACCGCGCCGGAGGCGTAGTCTTCTTCTCGGCGATGGTCACGTCGGCGCAGGTGACGGCATCGCCCTGGCTGACGGCGGGCAGTGTTTCGCCGTCAGGATCCGTGCCGGAGGAGAATGCCGTCCAGCCGGGTTCCAGCACCCGGCGTCCGGTGGCTTTCCAGCGCGTCCCCGCGATCTCCACCTCAATGGTTCGCGCCTCGTAGCGCATGGGCGGATGGAACTGGAGCGCGTAGTTGGCGCAAATGAGGGCATAGACTTGTTCAGCGTCCTTGTTGAGCGTCCCTTCCGGCAGTTCCCCCGTGGGGATGATGCCGTGATGCGCCGTCTGCTTCGCGGAATTCCAGGCCGGGCTTTTCAGGGAGGGATCCGCCTTGGCCGCCATGTCAGCCACGGCGGAGAAGGCTCCCGACAACGTGGCCAGCGCGGGCAGGATGCGGGCGGCGTCCGCCCGCTGATCTTCCGGCAGATACCGGCAGTTGGTGCGCGGGTAGGAGGTCAGCTTCGCCAGATACAGCGCCTGGGCGGCGTCCAGCACCCGCTTGGCCGTCATGCCGTAGCGGGCGGACGCCTCCTTGGACAGTTCGCCGAGCGAATAGGCCAGAGGCGGCTGTGTCTTTTTTTCCTCCACCGTGGCCAGCGTCACCACGCCGGTCTGTCCCATGACCGATTGCCGGAGGGCTTCGGCCCGCGCCCTGTCCACAAGGCGGCCTTCCTCATCCAGCCCCGGCGCGTTTTCTTCCGGCCGCCAGTTCGCCTGAAAGCGGCTTTCCCCATGCGTGACGGTCGCCGCCGGCGTGAAGAACGGATGCGGCTTGAACGCCTCAATGGTCTTGTCCCGTGCCGCCACAAGCGCCAGGGTGGGCGTTTGCACGCGGCCAACGGACAGGACGCCCCGCCTGCCGGCTTCCTGTCCCTTGAGGCTCATGGCCCGCGTGGCATTGATGCCCACCAGCCAGTCAGCGCGGGATCTGGCGCGGGCGGCGTCCGCCAGCGGCGCATATTCGCGGTTGTCCCGCATCTTGCCCAGTGCCTTGCGCACGGCCTGCGGCGTGAGTCCGTCATCCAGCCAGAGGCGTTCCACAGGGCCACGGTAGCCGAAGCGTTCCAGCACTTCGTCCACCAGCACCTGCCCCTCGCGATCCGGATCGCCGCAGTTGACCACAGAGCCGGCCTGCTTCAGCAAATCACGGATGATGCCAAGCTGATGCGCGGCCTTTTCCTTGGGCTTGGATTTCCAGACATCGGGCATGATGGGCAGATCCTCCATCCGCCATGCGCCCCATTTTTCATCGTAGTCCTCCGGCATGAATTCTTCGAGCAGATGCCCGGCGCACCACGTCACCACGTCCTCGCCGCAGTCGATACGGCCCGAACCGGGCCTGCCGTTGCCAAGACCGGCGGCAATGGCTTCCCCAAGCGATTTCTTTTCCGCAAGAAACAGACGCATATATCCTCCATGAGGGGGGAGACACGCCTCCCCCCTTCTTTCAATCCGCGGCTACCGCATCCGGGGGGCCGGCGAGCTGGCCTGGGGAGCGGGCGTGTCGTGCTCCCGCTGTTTCATCTCCTCCAGCTCCGCGTGCAGCGCCGTGGACACGTTGTCGCACAGGGAAGCCAGATCGCGGGCGCATTCCGGGTCGTCCTTGAGCGCCGCCTTCAGGAAGTCGGGATCTCGCAGCAGCATCCGCACCCGCGTCACCGTATCATCCGACATATTGTCGAATGCTTTCAACGCCTGTTCGCGAATCTCCGTTTTCGTGGGAGGCTCCGGCTGGGCGGCCGCGACCGGCGGGACGGGGGCCTCTTGCGGCGCTTCAGGCGCGGCTCCCTGTTCCCTTGTCTGCTGTTGCATCCTTCGCGCACCGTCCATCGTGGCGGCAACCTTCTCCCGTTCCCGCTCGAACATGCCTTCCGGGAGATATTTGGCGGCGCTTTCCGCCAGGCCGACGGTAACAAGGTGCGGCGCATTGGCCAGGACCGGCCAGGCTTCCTTCAGCTTGTCCCGCAACTCGTCCAGCGGGGCTTCGCGCTCCACCGCCCGCAGGATGCTTTCGCCGAGCTGGGGATGCGGGGCGGGGCTGTCGTTGCGTTGCATCCGCAGCTCCTCGCCCACGAACTCCAGCATGGCTTTCACTTCCTTGTATTCCGTCGCCCGGAAGTTCTCCTCCCAGGTCTCCTTCGGCGGGAACCACTTCGCCCTGGGCGTCTCGCCTTCCGCGAACTGGTGCAGGAGCGTCAGCACTTTCCCGGCGTCCGTGACCGCCCGGAACAGGCTTCGCGTGTCCTTTTCCCCGAAGGCCCGATCCCAGAGCCCGACATGTTGCGCCATGCGTCCGGTGTCCCGCTCGATGCCGAGGTAACGCCCGGCCAGCATGCCGAGGACTTCCGCCCGCATTTCCTCAAGGCCGCGTTTCCTCAGCGTCTCGCCCGCGTACAGCGGGCTGTTTTCCCGCGATTCATGCCCAAAGGCCCGGAAGGTCTCCCGCAGCTTCTGGAGCAGGAAGTTCCCCATGCGCTGGAAAAGATGCGGCCCGGACATGGTGATCCGGTTTTCATTTTCATCAAAACGGCTGGGCGAGCGCTGCGCCGTATAGTCCAGATCGATGCCCGAGGCCGCGACAAAGCGATCCACAAGTTCGCGCCGCTCACGCGAGGACATGGCCGGACGCTCCTTTCCCCTTGCCGGGAAATTCTCGATCTGCTGGGCGTTGAACACCGTGTACGGCGTATACAGCAGCGCCTTTTTCACTTCCGGCGCATCCAGGCCGTTGTTCTTCCGCTGCTCGCAGTCCAGCGTCTCTTCGGGCGTGAGCACCCGTCGCTCCCCGTTTTCCTCCACATAGGAGACCCAGCGGGAGGTCAGGACGGTCGTCCCCTTTTCCCCCGCGCGGATATGAATATTTTCATCGGGATACTCCTCCCGGACTTTTTGCAGCTGCTCAAAGGTCAGCCAGCGGTCGTCCGTGTAGCCCATTTCCTCGGACTTGAGCATGAGCAGCGCCATGTTGGCCCCGCTGAACTCGTGCCCGGAGACCGCCGAATACGGCAGGCTCCGCGCCGCCATATCCCCGGACATGCCCCCCTGGGCGGCGATATTGCGCATGGTTTCCGCGAAGCGCGCCACAAAGGCCGCCTGCGCGTCCTGGCTGCGCTGGAAGCGATCCTTATTGCTGGAAGCGGCTTTCGGGGTTTCCGCCCGGAATCTTTTGTGAGCGGTCACGGCAGCTTCAAGGCGTTCGCCGAAGTGCTGATCAAGCTTGGCGATGTCGTCCTCCATGATAAGAGCCTGCGAATCGCTCAGTTCCGCGTCCGTGTCACGCAGCTTCGCCACCAGCTCGGCCCGCCGATCCAGCAAGCGGATTTCCTCGTCGGTCAGGCGGTACTGTTCATCGCTCGTGGCCTGGCTCACTGTTTGCCTCCCGTACTGTTCGCCTTCGAGCGCTTCTTCCCTTCGCAGTTCTTCCTCAAGCGAGACGATTGTACGCCCAAGCTTTTCGTACTCCTGGGCAAGAGACCGCCGCTCTTCCTCCGACAGGTCGAGATTGTCGTCCAGCTCCATCATGATATCGTGATGGCGCTTCACATAGGCATCAAGCTTATCCTGCGTGCTCTGGTTCATCTTTTCCCCTTTCACCTCATTCTGATTGTGATTGTGAGAGAATAGTATTCTCTTTTGGGCGTCATACGCGGCGCGGGAGGATTGGTCATATTCCAACAACCGCAGCCTATCGTACTCTCTGTCAAGCAATGTGCGGAAGCTCTCTTCCAATGGTGCTTCTTCCCGAACCCTGTCGTGAGCGGTCAGGAGCGCACCGATGCGTTCCCCAAAATAGAGGTTGACATCAACGATCCCGCCATCCACGACACCTCTCGGAAGTCCCTTCTCCTCCACATGAAGAAATGAACCCATTTCAATCAGCATGTCTCGCCATTCCAGCATGAATATTTCCTCGCCGGTCAGCATCGGAATACCTTCACGCTGTTGCTTTTCAAGAACGGCAAGCTCTCTCTCAAGACCTGACGCACGTGCCCTCCCAGGAGAGGGAACGCTGCTCAACTCCGCAATGATGTTGTCGATACGGTCTTCATAGGCTCTGGCGATATGTTCTTTCCAGAGCTGCCCATGTTTTTTGACTTCAGTTTCCGTCCAGGATCGTTTTGCTTCTTCAAAGTCTTCCGTATTCTGGCTCATCGCGCACCGCCAGTGCTGTCCGTGGTATCCTGCGCGTCATACGGGGACAGGAAACCCGCTTCCAGCGCTTCCGCTTCCGTCATGACGAACGCTCCGTTTTCCAGCTCCCTGTCCAGCTCTTCCCGGCTCAGGCTTTCCTGGCGCGGGGCGTCGGAGCGCACCGGCGCGTCGTACAGGCCGTGAGAGTTGAGGCCGTTGGTTTCTTTGTTCATATATTCTCCCATTGTATATATTTTTTGGTTTTTCGTGTCTGGATATATTCATGTTGATATATCCAGACACCGGATATATTCACCAGCGGCAGCGCTGACGCCAGTGCCGCTCGTTCTCCCGCGTTTCCCGGCGTTCGCCGATGAGCAGACGAAGCCGCAGATAGCGGGCGCAGGCGGCGGGCGTCATGCCCATGCGCTGCACCACGAACAGCGCCCCGATGCCGGCCAGCGCGACGGCCGCCGTGGCCGTGCTCCAGTGGAGCAGCCAGACGCCCAGCGGAAAGATCGCGCGGGCGTCCAGAGGGCCGACTTTCGGCGCAAGGCCGGTGTCCCGCCAGAGAACTTCCCGCATCAGAAGCTCCTCATGTCGGGACGCTGATAGGCCGTCACTTCGCCGGTATCCTCGTCATAAGGGTATTCGTCACGCGCCGGAGGCGTGGCGTCCACATAGGGAGCGGGTCTGGAATAGCCCGAGCCCGCGCCGTGGCCGGAATAATCCGGCGGCGTGGTGTCCACCACGTCGTCATCCACCGGCTGGGCCGGACGCGGAGCGGGAGCGGGCGCGTTGCCGCCGGGAGCCTCCTCACGCGGTTCGTATTTCCGCATGTGCAGCTTGATCAGGCCGGTATCCTTGTCCGGCACGGGTGTGGCGAAAAGCTGGAGATTGAACGAACCGTCCCGGTTGGGCCAGGCCGAGCCCATGCGCGCCCACTGCGTCTTGATCTCCTGTCCCGACCGGTATTCCCGGATGCTCAGCACGTCGTAGCGTTCCTTCTGTCCACTGGTCTGTTCACTCATGGCATTCTCCCGTGAGGTGTTTGCGCTCCGCCAGGATGGCGGCAAGCGCGTTTCCGTCGATGAGACCCTTCCCGTGCAGGGAAAGGGCCGCTTCCTGCATCCGCTGGCCATGCGCGGGCAAAAGCTCTTCGCAGGCCGGGACAAGCCGTTCCGTGGGCGTATCCAGGAGCGCCTCCCGGACTTCCGGCGTGAACGGCAGAAATTCGCGCACGGCCACGCGCCCCTCGCCGTCCGCGCGGGGAAGGAGCCGCTGGGAGACGACGAGCCGCAGGCTCGCGAGCAGCGTGGCCGTGATTTGCAGGCGTTCCGCATAGGGAAAGACGTTGATGATGCGGGTCAGCGTCTCCGGCACGGAGCGCGTATGCACCGTGGAGTAGGCCGTCACCCCGATCTCCGCGCTCTCGATCATGCCCCGCAGCGTCTCCGGGTCGCGGCTTTCGCCGATGAGCACCACATCCGGGGCCGTGCGTGTGGAGTTGCGCGTGGCCGCCAGAAAGGACTTCAGGTGCTCCGGCACGGAGCTTTGCGACACCGGCCCCCCGATGTGCGGAATGGCCCGCAGGTCGAATTCGATGGGCGCTTCATAGGTGGAAACGTGTTTGCCGCCCCGTTCGATGATCTCCCGCAAAATGGCCGCCAGCAACGTGGACTTGCCCGACCCCATGACGCCCGTCACCAGCACGAGGCCGTTGGACGGGAAGGCGTGTTCGAGCAGGTGCGGTTCCACGCCCAGCGCCGGGAGTTCCGGCGGCGCGGACGGGATGGTGCGGAACACCATCTTCACGCCCGTGGCGTAGCCGTCGGCCACCGGCATGGCGTTGCCGCGATAGCGGAAGCGCACGCCGCGCGTCTCCTCGATCTGGTACGAAAAGTCATAGTCGCTGCCGCTGGACTTGAGGGATGCCGACACGGAATTGTTCCGCGTCATCTTTTCCAACGCCGCGAAGAGTTCATCCGCCGTGATGGGGCGTTCGGACACGCGCCGCCAGTGGCCGTGCAGGCGCATCCATGCCGGATCGCCGGATTGCAGCAACATGTCCGACATGCCCGCGTGCGTCCCCCAGAGCAGCAGCTCGTCGATCTGGCCATGCTCCCAGCGCAGGGGAGGTTCATGGGGAAAAAGCTCAGCGTCCATGCTTGTTTCTCCTGTCCTTCACCTGCTCCGCGTGGGGCGTGACGAAAAAGGACGGCTCCGTGATGCGGTACACCTTCTGGCCGAGGTTCATGCGGTTGCCGTCACCCGTCACCCTGACGCCCAGATCGGCGTCCGCCGTGCGAACCCTGCTCAGCAGGTGCTGGGCCGTCAGCAGGTGATAGAGCAGCACTCCGCGATAATCCCGCACGAGCCGGGACACGTTGTCCGTGAAAAGGTTGTCCGCTTCCTCGACGCCCTGCGCCCATGCTTCGCGCACGGCGGCCCGCCAGATGGCCCGTTCTCCGCTGTTTTGCGGCAGTACGGCGAGATTGGGCTGCTCCGGCTCCGGGAAGGAGTCCGCCATGAGGTAGGAGCGCCAGTGCGGGGCCACGGGCACATAGCGGGCCTTTTGCAGCATCTCGTAGGTCGTGCTGGCCGTGGTGGCCGTGCCGTCGTCATCGATGCGCATGGACGCGCCGGCGCGGGTCAGCACGGGCGGCATGATCAGGGCGTCGCCCTGCGTCATCATGAGCGGCGTGAAATTGAAGGCCGTCTCCATGATGGCCGCGTGCCTGTCCACGGCCTCAAGCAGCCTGCCGTACCGCCAGGCTATGGCGGTCTGGAACGTCGTCATCCGCGCCGCGTCCCGGATGGCCGAAGGCCGCAGCCGCGTCACCGCCGTTTCCTTGCGGCTGGCTGACGCCTGCAAATCCAGCAGTTCCGCCAGTTCCGCCGGGTCGTCCGGGCGCGGCCCGGACGCCTTCGGCAGCGGCTCCTCCATGAGCAGCGTCGTGCCGGTCTGGTTCGCGGGCGCGGGATTCGCCGCTTCCGGGGTGGCCGCGCCGGTCTGGCCGGTCTGAGCGGTTCGTTGCGCCGTGTCCGGCGCTTCCTTCAGGGGCGGCATGGGTACGGTCGCGTCCGTCGGATTGGCCTTGCCCGCCGTGCAGCCGAAGCCGCTCGCGGCAAGAAAGAAGGCGAGACACAGCCCCCCGGCGCGGCGCATGGCGCGGGACGGCGCGGGCTTTCTGGCCGTCTGGCGCTGGACGGGCCGGGACGGGGCTCTTTCAGGGGAAGGCGGCACTGACGGCAGGCAGGTCATGCGGCGTCCGTTCAGCATCGGCAGGCAGAAGATCAGCTTGCCCAGCAGGTACAGCATGAGGGCCAGCCAAGTACCCAGAAAGGCGCACAGCATGATGTTTCGCGCCGTACCTTCCCGGAGGTCGGGGAAAAACGCCTGAAAGAAGCGCGATCCCTCGCGGTTTTCCTCCCGCGCCACGCCTTTCTGCTCCCGTTCGGCCCCGGCGGCGATGCCCGCCTTGAAGCCGTCCCGGTAGCCCCGATTGTACGCGCAGCCGTTGAACGGCTCCGGCGACGGCGAGAGCGCGGGGAGCGTGGCGACGCTTTCCTCCACCGGCATGGGGGGGCGGCGCGTCATCAGTGGTCTGGCGTCCTCAAGCTGGGGTGGTTCGGGGCGTGGCGGTTCCGGCGGTGCGATGGCCGTTGTCGCCGTTTCCAGAGACAAGGCGGCCTTTTCGACACGCACCTTCGCATCCCTTTCTCCCAGAGCGGGCAAGGGAACCGGACGAGGGATATGCCGAACGTCAGGCTTTCCGCTCATCAGGATGAAAGCAAAGGCGGCCATGAGCACAGCCGCCAGCATGGCGGCAACCAGCAACAGCTTTTTCTTCGGACTCATCGTCCCGTCCTCCCCAGCGTCAGGATGCGGTTCACCACATCCACCCGCACCGACGCCTGCGGCTGTACCTGCCAGGCCACGTCCTCAATGACGCTGTAGGCCGGGCGATCCGTTCCCTGCACAACTACCATGAGCGGCTGGGCGCTCGGTCTGCCCATCTCCTGATAGCGGTAGCCCACCTTGAGGCAGACCGCCTTGAGGATGCCGTCCGCCGGGCCTGTCCAGGCCACCGTCACCGGCACATTGAGCGACGGATCCGGCGGGGGCAGCAGCGGCTGCACACCCTCACCGCGCAGTTTCGCCAGCATGGCCAGATCGCCGTGCGCCTTCTCGGCGGCCTGTCCCAGCGTCACGGCCACAAAGTCCGCCGGGCTTTGCGCGGGCGGCGTCTTCCGTTTCGCCGCCGTGCAGCCGCACAGCAGTGAAAGGCAGGCAAGCAGACACACCCCCCGGCCCATGCGGGACAAGCGGTCAGATTTTTGTCTGAATATTTTCATTCGCTCACCTCAAAAATATTTTTCAAGAATAAGAATAAAAACAGCTTCACATTGATATATATTTATTGACAATATATGCAAAGTTTGGCAGTGTCATACACAGGAAAAACAAGGAGTTATGCCGTGAATATCATCGTCATTGCCAACAAGAAGGGTGGCGTGGGCAAGACCACAACGACCCAGAATCTGGCCTCGGCTTTTGCCCGCGGCGGCAAGACCATCCTTGCGCTGGACATGGACGCGCAGGCCAATCTGTCCCGCGCCTGGGGCGTGACCGCGCCGGAGAAAAGCGTGCTGGACGTGCTGCGCGGCAAGGCTTCCTGGAAGGAAGCGAGCCTGCCCGTGGAGAAGCACGAAAACGGCTGCGTTCTGCTTGTCCCCGCCGTGCGGGAACTGGCGGCCCTGCCGGAGCTGTTCGCGCAGGAGCTGGGCAAGGAGTTTTTGCTGAAGGAGGCGCTGTCCTCCCTCACGCAGGCCGTGGATGCGGTCATCATCGACAGCCCGCCCGCGCTGGACTTGCTGGCCGTCAACTGCTATGTGGCTGCCGACCGGCTGCTCGTTCCGGCGCAGTGCGAGTTCTTCAGCCTCGAAGGGCTGAAGCTCATGCGCGACGACATGCGCCGTGTACAGGCCCGTCTCAATCCCGGACTGGACATGCTGGCCGTGGTGCCCACCCTCGTGGATCGCCGCAAGCGGCTCTGCCGCGACGTGCTGGACTGGCTGGGCAGGCTGGACGACGGCTGGAAGGTCACGCGCACGGTCATTCGCGACAACGTGGCCCTGGCCGAAGCCCCCAGCCACGGACAAAGCATCTTTGACTACGACGCCCGTTCCAACGGTGCTCAGGACTATGCCCTGCTCGCCGAAGAGCTGACGGCGCGTTTGGAAGGAGGCCATCATGGCAAGGAATAAGAAGGGACTCGGCACGCTGGCCGATGCCGATGACGGCGATCTGCTCGGCAAGGTCTTCGGCGAAGACGAAGGCCACAAAGAGGCCGCCCGGCCCGCCAGGGCCGAAAAGGAAGAGCTTGTGCCCAAGTACTTCAAGCTCGACAAGGCGCTCGTCAAACGGCTCAAGATATACTGCATAACAAGAGAGCGATCGGAAAAGGATGTCGTCACGGCGGCTCTGACCTCATTTCTTGAACAGGAAGGGGCATAGCCAGCGGCTGAAGGGCACAAAATGCCTGTCCACCAGCACGGACATGCGCCACACGGTGGTCAGGCAGCCCAGAAGCCCCACGACAAGGAAGGGCAGTCCGGCGAAAAGGAAGAGCGTATCGCCCGACTGGCTCCACCTGCTGAGGATCAGTCCCCCAAGGACGACGGGGATGCAGAAGATGGTCGTCCGCAGGCGCAGCATCCGCATCGCGGTCGGAATCTCCCGCTCGCCCGCGATGCCCCAGGCCGCCAGCACCCGTGAAAAGTCTTCCTCAAGTTCCCGTTGCAGTTCCGGCGAACGGCGGGCCTTCAGCCAGGAAAGCCGGTAACGAAGGTCGTCGTTCAGCCCGGAAAGGTGTTCCAGGCTCGGATGGAAGGCATTGTGGATGCCCGTTCGGATCCGGGCACGGGTTTTCTTAAACATGGTGTTCAACTCCAAAGGAGAGGATGAAATGGCTGAAATCTATGTGAAGCATAAGAAGACCTACGTTCTCGTGAAATTCTGTGGTTTCTGGATTTATTTTTGGTTGTTTAGCCTTGGTGTCGTTTTTGTGCTGAGTCTTCTTTCAGAACTATCTGGATCAACTACTTCAATTTTTTCTGAGCCTTTTTCCTCCAGCAGAGGTCGCTCTTTTTGGATAGGATCTGCCTTTGCTCTCATATGTTTCGCAGGGTATAAGTTTGTCTGCAAAAAGCTTGAGCACCGCATTGACGGCTAGCCTTGCAGATTATTTTCTGTTGCCGTGGGCGTACCCGCAGGGATGCTCGGATCGATTGATTCCGTCCCACGAGATCCAGATCTCGCCCCCCCTGCGTTGCCCTGTCCATCCTCATTTCCCCCATTGCCACCGCGCCCTTTCGCCTTGACCCGTTGGTGCGCTTCCCGGCTAGACTCGCTGATGGCATTGGTGGAACCGGCAATGACTGTCTTGGTTCCGGCCTGGTCTTCCTTTTCTCCGAGTGAGTGCAACTGTTGGCCGATCCAGTTGGTCACGTGCTCCGGCAAATAATGGATGAGAGAAAAGAACTTGTTGGCAGCCATGATGATCACCGCGCCCAGGATGATGGACATGGAAACAGATCCCACCAGGCCCATCACTTTGGCTTGCGACATGCCGCTGAAAATCAGCTCAAAGCCCGTGCCGACAAGGCGTCCCAGCACATTGAGGAGCACCACGGCGCAGAAGAAGCCCGCCACCATGAGCGGCGGACGGATGAGGATAGCCAGAAAGAGCATGTAGCCACGCCTGCCGTGCTGTCCGGCGGCTCCGTCGCCCTCCGGCAGGGCATGGGCGCATATCCAGAGCGGGGCCGCGATGAGCGACTCCACAATGAGGATGATCCAGCCGCAGAGGGCGGAGACCCAGCGAATGAAGGGAATGGCGGGCAAGTAGTAGGCCAGCACAATGCCGTAAAGCGCCAGTGGCAAGATGACGGTAAAGGCCAAGAAAACCGTAATACCCTCGCTGGCAATGAGTTTGGAAAGAACTGGTATCGCTGAAACGGCAAAAATAGCTCCAAAAAGAGCTTCTGCAATGCCTATAAAATAGTCGCCTATATTCGACAACGCCATGATAGGGTCATTATTCCCAAGATATTGAAGTGTAATTTCAATAATGTTTCCACCTATCATATTGTTAAATTCATTTTTGATCTTGCTAATCACAATTTCCGCCACGTTCTCCTCATCCGTCACGGACGGCGAGGCCGTGGTATCGGTGATGCCGCGCCGGTTGGCGTAGGCCGTGGCGATGTAGTTCTCAAGACGCTGCTCCACGGCCCCGGCGTCATGCAGGCCATGTGTCATGGCGTCCCATTCGGAGTCCGTCCATTCCGGGGCGCTGTATGTGATGCCGGAGTACATGGCGGCGCGTGTCTCCTGGTTGATCCACGAGATCGACCAGTACGACGAACCGGCGATGAACCAACCATATTGCCCGGCCAGGTCCTGAAAGTCCTTGAGCTTGGCCTGAAGCTGTCCCTGCTTCGCGTAGCTCTGGAGGCCGGAAAGGATGTTGGCGTTGATGATGTTGGCCGCGTTGTAGAGCGCCGTGGGGTCGATGTCCGACGCGGGCACGTTGGGATCGGCGAGCCTGGCGGCCACGTCGTGCAGCGAGGCGATGGCCGGATCCACGGCGCTGCGCTTGCCCGCGCAGAGCGCGTCCGACGGATTGATGCAGTCGATGGTGATCTTCCCCGCGTTGCCGTTGAAGAAGAAGGTGGATTCGCCCCCGCGCGTGATGAGGTTCTCGCTGTACTGCCACTGCCCCCCCGGCTGGACGTTCAGGCCGCGCCGGTCGCGCAGGTAATACTGGCGGGTCAGCGAGGTCAGCACGCCGTTGGCGATGGACGAGTACTTGGTGACGTTCTGATCCGGAGCCTGCACCGTGATTTGCCCGCCATGCTCCACAAAGTAGTCCACGCCCAGCTCCCAGACATGGTTCCCCAGATTGATCGACCAGCCGATGCAGGCCAGCAGCGCGATCTGGAAGATGGAAAGCCCCTTGAATATGGGCGCGAGCGCCCCCATCGCCATGACGCAGCGCAGGGGCATCCAGAGCGAGGAAAACTTCTTGCCGAGGGGCACGCCCTCGTGCGCCGTGCCCGCCACGGCAATGGCCATGATCCAGATGAAGAAGGCCGACAGCAGGGCCAGCGCCACCAGATTGAAGGCCGCGAAGATTTGCAGCATGAGCTCGGCGGCCTGCGAGCCGCCGAGGCTCTGCCCGAACGTCTCCCAGCCCTGCCCCAGCAGGGCGTCCAGAAACTGCTTGGAGGCGTCGGTCTTGAGCAGAATCTCATTGGTCGCGGGTATGTCTGTCGCGGGCATGGCGGATACTCCCAAACTTGACTTGGTGTCCGATTGAGCTACAACTGTTCACAACGGGCCGCCGCATGGAGTGAGGCGGCCCATATTTTCGTGTTCTATTCCATGTCCGGCGATTCCATGCCCGCCGCTTGCCTCAGCGCTCGCAGGGTCATTTCCGCCGATTCCTCGCCACCTGAGTACTCGACAAACTCCCGCCAGTTGTTTTCAACCAGCATGACAAGAGCCACTTCGTCCATGGTGTCCTTTTCCATGGAAAACCTCCTTGATTTTTCCTACTGTTGCGTTCCGATCATCCGCCGGAAGAGAGCTTCCATTTCCTTGCCGGTGGTTCCCTCCATGCGCGTCAGATAGTCCAGAGAAGTGACCACGGAGAGCCTGTCCAGATACTCCATGTTGCGGTGCTGGAGCTGGAGCTGCACGGACTGCATGAGCACGAGTTCACGCAACAGCCCGGCCTCGGTGGCGCTCGCGATCTGCGTGTACCAGTTGGGATTCCCGGCGCGGGCCTGCACCAGCAGGTTCAGCAGGGCGGCTTCGGACATCTTTCCGTCCACCACGCCGGGCGGCGTCCCCTGCGCCCCGGCCTGCTTCCATTGCTCCACGGCCCATTGGGCCACTTCCGGCGGCAGCGTGGGCGCATGGAAGGCCACATGATGGTCAAGGGCTTCCCGCGCCGTCTGGATGCGCCCCTGATGCACGAGCCGTGCGGCGGCATAGGTCTGCCCGGCGGCGGTATTCTCCTTTTGGTCATCCGTGGGCATGGGCAGGGGACGAGGATCCGCCAGCGTCTTGATCGCTTCGTGCGCCTGCGCGAGCTGCTCCGCCGTGAGCGTGCGATCCAGCGGGAACATGCCTTCCACCATCTGCTTCACGTCGGGATGGTCTTCCGCGAGCTGGCGCTCCAGATAGTCCAGCGGTCTGGCATCGGGGTTGCTGGAGTAGTCGATCTGTTTGCCGCGCATGTCCCGGCGCACATCCGTGGCCGCCTGCGCTCCCACCTGCACGCCCGCGCCCACGGCGCTGGAACCGCAGAGGGAACCGGGCTGGGCCGTCGCGCCGTACAGGTCGCCGGTCTCCACGGCTTCCTTCGCGGCGAGCAGTCCCTTGATGGCGGCCGCGTTGGACTCCTTGAGGTCGATGATGGCCCGCACGATGGACGCGGACGACACCTTGATGATGCCGATGATGTTCTGGGCGGCCAGCGTGATCTCCGTGCGTATGCCCGCCGCTTCGGCGCTGGTGTTGGCGTTGATGATGCCCTGCGAGCGGTTGATCATGCTCTGGATCGCGCCGCAGTCGCAGCCTCCGGCCCATGCGGCGGACGGAAGGAGACACAGCCCGCCCAGCAGCAGGCCCGTCGCGGCATGTTTGTATATTTTCATGGACTGCATGATGTTCTTCCTTTCTGTCTTTCTGCCTCGATTTGAAAAATATTTTTCAGTTCTTCTGACTTTCTGTTTTATCTTTCGGTATATTCAGAAGTTCCCCGGCGATTTCATGGATCACGTTGGTGAGCTCCTCGCCGGACTGGTCGGCGACAAGCCGCCTGCGCCGCTCCACTTCGGACTTGGCCGAGCCGCCGGGAAAGCGCCTCGCCAGACGGCGCAGGGCTTCCGAGGGCGGCAGATGCCGGTACAGCGCATTGCGGATGGTCACATCTTCCGTGGTCGTGGAGAAGGCCCAGAGCGATTGCGGGCCGATGGTCAGGGTGAGCGGGAGCTGAGAATTGCCCTTGCCCGTGCGGAATTGCGCGATGAGGTTAGCCCCGGCCGGGCCGGGCTTGCCCAGCCGCGACAGGGCGTGACGGCAGGCCCCGTTGAAGCCGAAACGGGCGCAGATGGCGTCACAGGCGGCTTCCGTGCCCCCGCCGAGGATGAGCACGCTGGTGGCCTGCTCGCAGATGATCTCCGGCATGTCGTCGATGGACTGCGAGTAGAGACCGAGGGAGAGGTTCCACTTGCGGGACTCGCGGGACATGGTAGTCATGTCCGCGAGGAGCTGCCCGGCCACGGACATGTTCCTGGTCACGCGGTGCGCCTCGTCGTAGCACAGCCTTTTGGGATCCTCGCGGATGGCCTCGATGCGCTCCGCGTGATAACGCCGGTACAGCGGCGGCATGAGCTTCACGTCGTCCGGCATGAGAAAGAAGCGGGAGCCGAGCACATGCCGGGCCAGCATGTACATGACGGCGGACTGGCGGTCGGCTGTGGCCGTGCCGCGCGGAGCCACTTCATCGAGATCGAGGCTCACGACCTGGGCGTCGCCCAGCTCGAAGCGCGTAGGCCCCTTGAGGATGACGTATGCCTCGATGGCGTCCACGATGGAGCGCCGCACGTTGTTCCGCGTGGTCGCGTCGTAGAGCGCCTCGATGCCGGGATTCTGCGAGATCTGGGCGGAGATGTCGGCCAGCAGGGGCACGGCATAGCGCTGGGCCAGCCATGCCTCATGGATATGGTCATGCTCAAAAAGGAAATCCACCACTTCCCACCAGGTCGTGCGGCTGTCCATGCCCATACCTTCCCGCACGAGCAGCTCGTGCAATTCCGGCAGCGTATTGGCCTGATAGGGGCGCGGGCGGCCCTGGCGTTCGTCCGCCAGCGTGTCATAGGCCAGATCGATGGCGCGGCCCAGCATCTCCGGCACGCCGTCGGCAGGCGCGTCCGCGTTGTGCGGCGTGGCCAGCAGGGAAAGGAAGTTGACCAGGAAGGTCTTGTGCGACGGCAGCGGCCTGCGCAGGCCAAGCGGAGTATCGAAGGGATTGATGGTATGGGCTTCGGTCATGCGCAGGCGGTGATAGGCCGCGAGATGCTTCTTTCTTTCGGGCAGGTTGGCCCGCAGCAGCGTGATCAGACCGGAGGACGACGGCCCCACGTCCACGATGGACACCCAGGGCAGGCGGGTAAGGCCAGCCTGCATCACAAATGCGAAATTCATGGCATTGAGGAAAACGGACTTGCCCGCGCCCATCGGCGCGACGCCCAGATCGATCCAGGCGGCCTGTTCCGACGAGTTGGGCGCGAAGGGAAAGACCTTGCCGTCCCGTGTACGCAGCAGCAGGCTGCCGTCCTTCCAGGGGGACGCGGGACGCAGGGGGAGCATACCAAGCGCGGCGGGCAACGGGGCCGCCGTCACCGGGGCCGGAGACGTGGGCATCATGGCCGGCACAGTGGCCGTGAAGCCCAGCAGGGGATCGCCAATGGCTTCCGAGACATCAGCGGTTCCCCAGCCTTGTACGGCCTTGGCCAGCTCGGCCATGCGCCGCCGGAGCAGTTCATGGGCCGAATCTTCCGGGCCGTCGGCCCAGGTGCAGAGGCAGATGGAAAAGCGGACACAGCACGTCCCTTCCAGATCCATCGCCCGCAAATCGTCCACGGCCCGGTTGAAACGCCTGTTGTCCGAGGACGTGAAGGCAAGGATGGAGGCCAGCAGGGGCTTGAGGCCGAGATGCAGGCCGCCGTCGGCCAGGAGGAAGGAGATACGGTACGGAAGCCGACCGCCCTCTCGGTACGCGATGGTGCGGAAGACCTCCTGAAAGGGCTTGGGCGTCTGGGGCATGAGGGTCATGATCAACGGCCCGAAGACGCGATCCCCGATGCGCAGGGCGCTGCGGGAAAGCATCTTGCCTTCACGCGGCCAGAGCTGGTGTCGGAAATCGGGATAGACCACCCGCTGGAGCCTGTCCCGCTCCGGCGCGTCAGGATCGGGAAAGCGGAGCGGCAGGGGATCGCCGGGGATGAGTGCCCGCCACTGACTGTCCGTGAAGGCGGGATCGATGCAGAGACGGATGTCCCGCAGCGCCTCATGGGGAGAAAGCTCATGCAGGAGGAGATCGGCCTGCCGGAAGGCGTCCAGTACGCCGGACAGAAAGCCGTTGTGCGCGTCGCGCAGCCCGGCCAGGGCGGCACAGACGTTCTGGCAGCCCGGAAGATTCGGCACGGACGACATGGCCAGCCGACGTTCGGCGACGGCTGTCTTGCGCAAGTTGTTCTCCAGCGCGTTGGGCCGCGTCCAGATGACGAGGAAGCACGACTCACTCGCGCAGTGGGTACGCAGGGCCTCGCTCCAGTCGTCAAGCAGAGCGTCGATGTGCAGGCCGAGACCGCGAGCGGTCAGCCGCGAGGGGCGCAGCAGCTCGTCGATGCGCCGTGCGCTCCCGTCGGGATCGTACTCGAACACGCACTGGATGACGTGCCCCGGACGGGAAAGGGAGGACTGGAGTTTTTCGGTCAGCACGCTGACGATGTGGTTGTATTCGGCCACGCCGACGTGCTTGAGCGAGCCTTCCAGACGCAGGACGCTGATC
Source organism: uncultured Desulfovibrio sp. (assembly GCF_944324935.1). Taxonomy (GTDB): domain Bacteria; phylum Desulfobacterota; class Desulfovibrionia; order Desulfovibrionales; family Desulfovibrionaceae; genus Desulfovibrio. Next base: position 47,112 of record NZ_CALUYG010000006.1, read on the forward strand.
AGGCTGCCGTCGTCGGCCACAAGGGCGTTGCCGTCCACGGTTTCCAGACGGCAGTAGCCGCTGACGGGAGCGTGAAGGAGGTCGGAGATGATTTGCATCCCCCGGTCTATGCCGGCGGCAAGACGATCAAGCATCAGGCGTCCCTCTTGAGGATGATCTGTTCGATGACCACGCCGCGCGGCGTGGCAACGGTGGATGCGCGACGCACGAGCACCGCGGCGAGGAGCTTCTGGGTATTTTCAACACCCTGGCTCGACTCATACGAGATGAGCAGCGGAAACTCGATCTTCCAGCTAGCCTTGCCGTCGATTTGACCGCTGGCCACGATGACCGGGGCCTGCGTCACCACGGCGGATGCCGAAAGACGTTTGTTACGGATCATGTCCAGGATGCCGGAAGTGGCCAGCGCGTCCATAAAGCTTTTGAAAGACGCTTCGGAGAAGCTGGCGCGGGCGCGTGTCAGCTTTTCCCGCCATTGCAGGAAGTCCAGGGACATGGTTCCGCAGACGGTTTCCGTGACCCAGTTGGTGAGTCCCTGCTGGGTCAGGACGGGCTGGGAAAGCGGCACGAGCGGCGCGAGGCGCAAGTCCGGCGTGGCCGCGAAGTACTGGGGCGTGGGCCGGAACCAGAGCAGGCCGCCGATGACGACCAGGCAGAGACACAGCCCGGCCCCCTGCGCGAGGCAGAGCTTGAGGATGCGCCGGTACTGCGTCCGATACCAGTCCAATCCGTTGTAGACGGCGGAGCCGTCATACAGCGGGACATGCCCTTCCTCCGGGGTTTCCGGCGTGGGTTCCGATGGCTTCTTTCTGGCAAAGGGATTGAAAGACATGTCCCGCTCTCCTGTTTAGTTGATGCCCAGCTCGCCAAGCCCGGAGGTCTGATCCGAGCCGAAAATCGTGGCCGCGCCGGAGCCCACGATCTCGCCGAGGGCAAGGGCAAGGACGCCGACGAGAATCTTGACGATCCCGCCGCCGAAGGTCTTTTGCGGTTCGTGTTTGCTGGCCTGGTACATTTCGACGATGCCCAGGATGACGAAGATGACGCCCGCCAGGTAGCCGATCATGGTGATGCCCCTGGCCATGCCCGTGGCGTTGGAGGCCACGTTCTGGCCGATGTCGCCGAAGCTGACGGCGGCGTGCGTCAGTTCGGGCGTGAAAAGGGCGCAGGCCGAGAGGGCAAGCAGGCTCAGGGCGCAGCGTGTGGGTGTCGGTGTCGGGTTGTTGTACATGGCTCCTCCTATCCGAGTATGGTTGAGATGTAGGACTGCACGTCGCCGCCGATGGTCGCGCCGATGCCGCGCAGAAAGGTGATCAAGTTGACGGCGATGATGCCGCCCACCATATGCACGATGCCGCGGCTGAAGTTGCCGGGCTGTCCGGCGCTGTCCCGCAGCAGGCAGACGCCGCGAATGATGCCGATGACGCCCACGGTCATGATGGCGTAGACAGCGAACTGGATGTAGACGCTCCCCGGTGATGACGGCGGGCTGTAGCTCAGGGTCTGCTCCGAGGATTGGTTGAAGATCGTCATGGACAGGGAGTCCATAAGCGAGGGCAGATTGAGCAGCAGCACGGCGGCAAGGAAGGTCAGCGCGGCCCCGCTCCGGCCATGCCGGTGGCGCGGATTGACCGCCTGCGTCAGCGACAGCACGGCAAAGGCCAGACCGATGAGGTAGGCCAGCAGGATGATGGGCTTCCACCACTGTTGCAGGTGCGGCAGCACATTGGCGAGGTAGTTTTCCATCAGTTGCTCCTGTTTTTGCGCCAGACCCACGGCGGCACGGGCACGGGATCGCTCCAGAGGCCGACCTTGCGCTTGCGGGCGGTGTTTTCCACCGTCTGCCAGCCGATGCAGACCGGACGGCGGCAGTAGCGATCATACAGCCAGGCGGCTCCGGCCTTGAGAAGTTCCTCCTGCAGGACGGATCCGTCATCCAGTCGGACGATGCCGACCACGCGCCCGTACTTGTCTTGATCCACCTTTTCCAGCTTCACCGTGCGGCCCAGCGCCAGACGTTTGGTGATGGCGGTGGCGTCCGCCCCGCGAGCCTGCCGCTTCTCAGGGCAGTCCACGCCATAGAGACGGATACGCCTGCCGTCGGCGGCGCGGAGCGTGTCTCCGTCCGACACGGCGCTGATGAGCACGCTTTCCGTCCCCAGGCCCAGCCTCGGCAGAAAGTCGGACAGGCTGATGCCCCCCAGACAGACGAGGGAAAGCAGAAAGAGAAGCGGCTTGCGATGTTTCATGGCCTTTCCGTTGGAGGTTGAAGAAAAAAGCTGTATGGTGCGCATCAGGCATCGTGCATATGAAAACTATTTGGCTTCACAGGAGGAAACATGAAAAGTTCACACAAGAAATGGATTGAAAAGCTAGACAAAATTTCCAGATATGTTTCACTTTCTATTGTTGTGGAAAAGCTGGCAAAGTTTTCACGAAATGATACTTTCGATGAAAAAGGGTACGCAAAATGCAAGGCCATACTTTCGAAAAGTTCATCATATCTGCAAAATTTCTTGTGCATTCTCATTTCTACATTGACCACTGTTAATATTGCTGTTTTAGTATTTGTTATTTCTCAGAAAAATAATTTTCCAAGCATAATAACTGGCATCTTTGTAGCATTCGCTTTCTTTATTTTTGCAGAATCAATATTTGCCATGTTGTATTCCATTTTTTCATTGTTAATAACTCACAAGAGAATTTTAAAGCTATCAACTGAAAACAGTTCAGATAATTTAAAACTTGAGTTTGAAATGGAATATGAATTGCTTAAATTTTTAATTTCCATGTTCATAGCATCCTCAATGTCCATGATTTCTTTTACCATTCTGGCATATATATTATCATCGCTAATATGAGACAAATTGACGAAACAAGCATGAAAAAGAAGAATACCATGCAAAATGTTTCCTTTTTCGATCTCCAAAATAAAAAGTTGAAAAAATCTATATATATAATCAGAGAGACAAGAAGCGTATTCAAAAAAGCGGACAAAAGGCTTTCGTTGCCCAGAAAGAAAACAAGAAAAAACAAAAAGAACACGCCCGCAAAGAGCAGCGCGAGTAACTTGACCGCAACGGAGAACTCGGGAGACGTGTCGTCCTCTTTGGGGCGCAGCCACTTGGGAAGTTCGGAAAAATCGTTCATGATGACTTACCTCTCAGCAAGGATATTCCGCACATGGCGGACGATGGATTGCGCGTAGGCCCGACCCCGTTCCGGGTTCCGATGCAGGGGTGTGTGGTAGTAGGCCACGGCCCGCCATGTCAGACCATGCCGCCGGATCTCCTGCGCCAGAATCCAGACGCCGATCTTCGCGTTGTTGCGCGGCTCAAGCACCTGCTCCACTTTCCAGCCGTACTTGCGCAGCCAGAAGCTGTTGATTTGCATGATGCCGATGTCCACGGATCGCCCCGCCCGCATGGCGGCGCGGGCGATGCTGACGGCCTCGTCTTTCGTGCGCGGGCGCACGTCCTTTCCAGCGATATTGAGGATGTACGGGTGACAGCCGCTTTCCTGCCGCGCGATGGCCAGCGCCAGCGTCTTGGGCACGTCGTACTTCGCGCACGGCGCGTCAAAAAGCGACTCAATGGCAGCCTGCCGCTCCATGAGGGAAGCCGCATGGGCCGTATGGACGCAGCAGCACAGCGGCAAAAGCGCCAGAAGGATGAGCTTGCGAAACGGAAGCTGTTGCCTGTAATCTCTCACGCCAAATTCCTAATGGAGGTTTTTATGGTTCGTCGTTCTCAAGGTTGCCGCCCCGCCAGACGCCGAGGGGCTTATAAAGTACACACACCATCGAAACCTGCTTCAACAAAATCTGAAGCTGATCATAGTAGTGAAAACATGAAAGAAGATTTGGAAATCGGTAAATCATTTTTTGATCGACTAAAGCACATTTCAATCATTGTATTTTCCGTAAATACCGCCATGATTGTTGCGCTTTTTCGGTATCCCCACAGTGAAGGCTATGTATCCATCATTGCTTTTGGCATTTTTATTTCTTCTCTTTTATTTTTGAAATGTATGCGAGAAACAATCAAAGCATATGATGCAGTAAATTTAAAAGATAAGGAAATGTACAAGAAGCAGATGAGAAAATCTTTTACCAGCCTTGAAATACTAACGTATACATCAGTTATTGCCTTTGAAGCTGTGAGCTTAGATTTTATTTGTAAATGTATAGTAACGAATGTTGATAACTTAAAGAATTACTTAAGTGGGCCTTGGAATGGAATACTGCTTATAATAGACTTAATAAAAGATTGGATTTCCTGAAACAAGAGAAATAAAAATAGCCAGACCCCAAAGCAGGATGATGATCACGCCAAGCACAAATGTCGTTGCTCTCATGACAGGGAGAAGCGCTTCGAGCACACGATCCTCCGTCTCATCCAGCCATTCCGAAAATGTCTTCTTGCGGCACATTTCTTCAGATTCCCGCATGGCCCTGGCTTCCGCCTCCAGTCCTCTCCGCAGCACGACCCGCAACTGCTGTCTGTGCAGCGCGGGAGGCAGAATTCTGTGAGGGTGGCTTTTCTTTTGCTGTGGTCTCATGACGCTTTCTCCATGAATTGGAGTCCATCGGCTTCCGCCATGCGCTCGCCAAGCCAGCGCATGACGTTGACGCACATGGCATTGCCCAGCGCCCTGTACCGGAGACGATCCGGAGCGGGACGACCACACCACCACGGGATGTCCGTCCAGCCGTCGGGGAAGCCTTGCAGGCGCTCCGCTTCCAGGGGCGTGATCCGTCTGACGCCATGTGACGGAATCAAGGTCTCCGTCTCAAAGTCGTAGCGTTCCGCACGGCTTGTGAGGCAGCGGGCAACGGAAATGAGGCGGCCTTCCTGCCAGGCGTTGTCCGCATAGGGAGTCGTCGTAAGCGGGGGCACGACAGGGATATAAAAACCGCCTTGCGCCCGGTTGTCGTCCGCGCCCCCACATCCGAAGCTGTGGGTAAGCGCCTGCGTCACGCGATCCGTGCCGCGACACGCTCCAGCGCCTCCTTCAGCGCCGGAGGCAGCCGCCGTCTCCGCCTTTCCGCCCGGCGCAGGATGCCCGCGCAGGCTTTCGGGCTCAAAAAGAACCGAGGCGGGATAGCGCCAGTCTCCAGAATGTCCGACAACGAAGAGGCGACGGCGGCGCTGGGGGACTCCGAAGTACTGAGCGTCAAGCACTCGCCATGCGAGATGATACCCGCACCCGGCCAGCGCCCCGACGAATGTCCCGAAGTCCCGTCCGCCGTTTGTCGAAAAAGCTCCGGGGACATTTTCCCAGAGGAACCAGCGCGGGCGGATCGCATCAACAAGTCGGACAAAGTGCATGGCCAGTCCGCTGCGTGCATCGTCCAGCCCCTGACGGCCTCCCGCGATGCTGAAGCCCTGACAGGGCGTTCCGGCGACAATGATCTCAACCGTTCCATGAAAATCTTCTCCCTCAAGTCGCGTCATGTCGCCGAAGTTCGGCACGGACGGATAACGATGCGCCAGTACGGCGGACGGGAACGCCTCGATCTCGGAGAATCCGACCGGCTGCCAGCCGAGCGGCTCCCACGCGACACTGGCGGCCTCGATGCCGGAACACAGGGACAGATAGCGCATCGATCTCCTCCTACGGCGTCTGCCGGGCGCAGGTGGTAAAAACGAGTATCCGGGCATAGTTTTCCGCCGGATATATCCAGCCGTCGGCGTCGCCGAGGGACGAATCTCCCGTCTGGACGCGCAGATAGACTTGCCATTCCGTATCCGAAGCGGACACGGCCCACGTCTGGAAGGCAGTCAACGGCGGCGCGTCAGGCCCGGCTTCCGCGAGGGACGGCGACGTGTAGATGGCGGGCACGGTTCCCGTGGACGGGGCGCAGGAGGGCTTGGCGATCCTCTCGCCGTTCTTGGCCACCACGGCGCTTTTCAGGGCCGTGGAGTTGCCGGAGTCGCCGATGATCTCAAGCGAATTGTTGCGGCAGATGTACAAGCCCTGGAGCCTGTCCAGAAAAACGCGCCCCTGATCTTCGGCGGCGGTACATGTTTCCGTCGTGATCTCCCGCTCAACGAATTGCACGGACTGCACGTTGTTGATGGCGTGATCCGTCATGTCGAGCGCCACTTGCATGGCGTTGAGTTCGGGATTGCCGGGCACGGCTATGCGGTAGAGATAGTCCTGCCCCAGGGCCGAGGAATCATACGTTGAGAGTGCCCCCAGATGCCCCGCGCCCGGCGACGGGATGCCCAGCGAGGCCAGACTGACGGCCCAGCCGTTCCCGGCCCCTTGCAGCATGTCGTCGGACTGGCCGGGCATGACGCCCGTGGGGATGTAGCCGCCCGCGCCGCCCACGAGGGACGCCGTGAACGGAATCGTCACATTGCCGAACTTGTCCGAGGCGTCCGTCACGCCTCGCCCGCCCGTGGTCAGCACGGCGGCCTGAAGCTGTCCCGTTTCCGGCTGACGCACGTAGATGCGGTACTCCTGAAGCCAGATATTGCGCTCGGAGAAGCCGTCATGCAGGAAGCCTTCAGTGACGAGCGTGGGGATCGTCACCGTGGGGCCGGAATTGGGGCCGGTCTGACCCAGCAGCGTATCCTGATGTCGGTTGACGTAGCTCCGGGCGGCTTGGACGACGAGCCGCAGATGATCGGCGGCCAGGCGTTGCTGCGTGGCCGTATTGCCCATGATCCAGAGGTCGGTCAGGCCGGGGATCATCAGCAGAAAAATGAGCAGCATGCCGATGGCTTGAATCATGATGAAACCTCCATGACGCTGACGAGATTCCCCTCCGGAATGAAGGACGGAATGGGGACGGGATGCGGAGCGAGCGCGGGAACAAGCCTCCCGCCGCTGGCAAGCCCCACGGCAAAGCTCCCCTGAAAAAATTTTCGCACGGCTTCCCCCTCTTCCGGTGTGGCTTCTCCGAAGACATAGCAGCACCCGTCATGGACACGGGCCTTCCATGTACGCAACATGCGCCAGCTTTCCGGGAGGGAGAGAGACGAAAGCGGAATATCCCCGCTGAACCCCTTGTGCGCCTGGACATACAGGAAGACGGCGTTGCGGTAGATCGCGTAGTTCATCGCCAGCGCCTTGTGCGAGGTCTCCTGGATGTCGTTGTCCACAGGGGCCTTGAGCAGGGCCATGACCCCCAGCAGGACGGCAAGCACGGCAAGGATCTTCATGGGGCTACCGCACTGTGTAGATGATGGAATTGGTTTCGCCGCAGGCATTGGCGATGGCGGCCACATCATCGGAATCAATGGGCGTGCCGTTCACGTCGATGCCTTCCCAGGCGTCGCCCTGGAACCGGGCCATCTGTGTGCATTCGCTTTGCGGGATATTGGTCAGTTCGATGGCAAACGTGCCGTTGGAGGCGTCACCGGACAGGGTGACATCTCCGCCCCAGGCATTCTTGAGGCCGTTGTCCGTCACGAAGGACTCCGGCACCAAACCGGCGTTGATCGCCACTTCGTTGGACAGGTCGCCATAACTCGTCCCGGAGAAGAACTGCTGTATCTGCATACGCAAAATGACCAGATTTTCCTGCGTCGTACTGATGTTCAGCTTGCTGATGCCATAGTTGATGCCCCCGGCGATTGCGCCGATGATCAGCAGACTGATGAGCAGTCGTCCAATTATGCCGCTGAGTTCCCCCATCAAACACCTCCAAGATTGGTTTCAAAGCTTGCGCTCGCCAGTGTCACGAGCACGAGCTGCGCGATGACGAGCAGATCCGCCGCAGCCGCAATGCGTTGAGCGTACTTTTTGACAAGCTCAACGCCGTCCACGATCCAGGTATCGGCCAGCTCCGCCATGCGTTCCTGGAATCCGGGCATCCTCGCATAGACTTGCAGTTCCTCGACGATCTCCTTCGAGGGGAACTGCGTCCCGGAGTTCCTCAGAGCCGTGCCGAAATCTTCCCCATGCCGCGAGTGGCGCAGGATCAGGCCGACGATCTCCCGCAGGTAAGGAGTCGTTTTGCTGGTGGTCATGCTTTCGAGTATCTGGGTGAGCTGATGCCCGGCCTGTGCTCGCGTGGCGATGGTGTAGAGCCAGACAGTGCCCACGGTCAGGCGGTAAATGCTCCAGGGCAGGCAGCGGTCGGCGATGCGCCGCGCCGATCCCGTCCAGCGAGGAAAGGACAGGACGACAAGGATGCCGACGGCCAGCAGCAGTATGCCTGCCATGACGCCTGCCGACGACGCCAGGAAGGAAGAGATGACATGCAGCAGCCAGGCTGAGCCCGTGAGAGTCCTGGGGTCGAAAACCAGCATGAGCTGGGGCATGACGTACACGGCCACAAAGACGAAAAGCCCGATGCAGGCGAGGAAAGCGATGAGCGGTCCCGCCAGCGCCGCGCGGACGCTCTTGCGGATGGTCATCTGGGCACTGAGTACCTTCATGGCCAGGCCGAGCCCTTCCGGCAGCTTGCCCGTGGCCAGGCCGGAGCCGATGAGCATGATCTCTTCCCGCGTGGCCAGACCGTCCAGCGCCACATCCAGCGTCCTGCCGTGCCCGAGGACGCTCAGGATATGTGCATATATCTCCGCCAGCGGCGACCGTGCCGTTTTGGCGTGCTGTTGGAGCTGGCGCAGCGACTCCTCCAGACGCATGCCGTTGTGCATCTGCGTCTGGAGCTTTTTCCAGGTGCGTATCCGCACTGCCGGGCCAAAATACAGGCGGCCCAGCAGCCGGATCGCCCGCGAGGGGCCATCATGCGTGATCACAGCCATCTTTCCGCTCCGCTCCTGGCTGGCGAGCGCTTTTGCGCCTGCCGGTCACGGTCAAGGTCATAGTCGATGCTCATGGAAAGCTGGTCTTCCGTGGTGACGGGATCGAGGATGCCCTGGGTCAGGAGGAGTCGGGCGTGCTCAAAATACGTCATGCCGTGCAGCTCATCCCGCCAGTGGACACGCGCCCCTTCCATGTCGCCCTCCCGCAGCATGGCCAGCATGGCCGGATCGATGGCCACGACCTCGGCCACCACGGTTTGCCGCAAAAGGCCCGGCTGACCGCTTGCGCGGCAGTGCTCGCAGCCCCGCTCATTGCGAAGGAACATGCCGTCATGACGGCTGTCGCCGTAGATGAGTTCCGGCGGCAGGCAGCGCTCCAGCCGTCCGCGCCGATCAGGGCGCAGGGCCTGCCGGTTTTCGCGCAGCGGCTTGCGGCAGTGCGGGCAGAGCCGGGCGATGAGCCTTTGATACTCGACGCCGGACAGGACGGTCGGATCGCAGACCGTCCGCAGCGGATCCGTCATGTGCCCGCGCAGCATGACCTCCAGACGAGTCAGGATGCCGAAGGCGTCACTGGCGTGGATCGTGGCCCAGACCGCATGGCCGGACTGGGCGACCTCGATGGCCGCCATAGCGGCATCCGCATACCGGATCTCGCCGATCATCACCGTGTCCGGGTCGCACCGGTTCGTGCCCGCTATGGCCATCGTGTAGGCTGATGCGCCACCGGAGCGCTGCTGGTCGAGCTTGGAGTTGACGCGAATTTGGTGCATCCCCGGAATCGGTTTTTCCGGCGGATCCTCGACGCTGATGAAGTTGTCTCCGGGCCGCTCCTGGATGAGCGCCTCCATCGTGTGCGCCAGCGCCGTGGACTTGCCGGAACCGGTGCAGCCGGAGATGAGTACCATGCCGTTCCTGTCAGCAAGACGGCGGAAAATGTCTGTCTGCGCACAGGCCGTGCGCTGTCTGCCGCTCCTGTCCGTGATGGTCACGTCCGAAGAGGTGAAGCCCAGCTTGGCGAGCCGTTCTTCCAGCGTCCCGGATGCACCGGAGGTGTCATGGATCAAGCGCAGGGGCATGAACGTGCCGCAGCCGTTCTCCCCGTTGATACATTCGGTGGGTTCGGAATGGATACGCACGGAGTGGACGCCGTGCGGCAGGAAGTCCCGGTTGGCGATGCGACCGTCCAGAGCGGAAATCACGTCAAACGTCGGCGAGTCCTGCGACGAACCCAGGTGCTCGTAGATGGTGCGGATCAGCCGGCGGCCCGTGTCGCCGTCCAGCTCCATGTCATCCACCAGTATGCCGAGGATACGGAAGCGCGTTTTGCAGAACGTGCCATTGTCCTCAATATGAATGTCTGATGCACCCTGCGCGTGGGCGCGAGCGATGAGGTCGATGGCCATCTGCTGGATGTCCGTATCGCCGAGGCCGGTACGCGAGGCGTAGCGGGCGTATTCCGCATCAAAACGACCAGGCGAAACGAACCTGATGGTCAGAATGCCCAGCCGGGAGGTTCTGGTGGAAAGATTGATGATCTCAATCTTTCCCTTTTGCTCTTCGGAAATGACGATCGACTCGTCCACCAGCGCCACGCGCCCGCGCAGATCGTCCGGCAGAGCACGGACGGTCTTCATGCAGCCTTCGAAGTTCATTGTCGCCATGTGTCACTCCATGAAGGGGATGGTTCGGCTCGTGGAGCCGGTACGCACCATGACGCTGCGCCGCGTCACGCTCAGGATGCCGTCGCCGAAGCGCTGGCCATGCCGCACGGTCACGGTCTCGCCGGAAGACGTGCGGATGGTGGCCGAGAGTTTGTTGCCCACGCCCTGCACGGAAACGACCACCGGCCCGGTGGACCGTTTCGGCTTGTCCTCCTTTTCTTCCGCCTTTTCCTTCTTCGGCGGATCCAGCGGCGGCAGGATGATCTCCTGCGGCTGGGGCACGACCGGAGCGGCAAGGATGGAATTGCGGGCTTTCTTCAGCTCCGCTTCCAGCTCCGCGATCTTGACCTGCTGCTGCAAAAGCTGCTTCTGGCCGCGCATGCGGGCCAGATCGCCCACTGTGGCGTCGGAATTGAGCCGCGCCTTCACCTGATCCCCCGGCTGGGATTTTTCCGTGGGCTGTCCCGCCCTCGGCTGCGTCCGCGCATCAACGCGGGAACCGACAGTCTGCGCCGGTTGCCGCTTTTGCGCCGCCGTCTTGGCAGTTTTGGGAACAGGCGCAACGGCTGGCGAGGGCTTGAGCACGAAAAACCAGACGCCCGCCGCAACGGCGCAAATGACGGCGGTCAGAACCAGGGCTATCAGATTTTTTTGAGCGCCCGAAAGCGACTTCTTCTCGCTAGTGATTGGCATATATCTTCCCCCTGACGGCCCAGCCGCCGTCATCTCCACCCACAAGGTCGATGCCGGTCACCGTCAGCCCCGGCACCTCGGCAAGCAGTTCAAAAAGACCGTCCCTGTCGCCCACGCCCATGAGCAGGTCGGGCACAGCGGAGAGCTTCCATGTCCCCACATGCCACGGCGACACCACCCCCACCTTGTCGATTGTCTTTCTCTCCTGAGCCGCGAATTTGAGATCGAGCCGGGTTCCCGTATCCTGCGCGATCTGAGAGAGCAGCCCCGTGGCCGTTTGCATGTCCACCAGCATCTCGTGATCCGTTCCCGGCCCGTCCGGGCGCGGCGTCAGTCTGTCCAGCGCGGGCACGGTGCGCGATGAGCGGGCTAGCTTGCTGTTCTTGGCGTCCAGTTGTCCGTTGTCCGGCAGGCTGATGAAGTCGCCGCCCTCCTCATGCCGCCATTCCAGCGCGATGCGCGGCCCGGAGCACTCGGCATTGGCCAGGCTCCAGCCCTGGCTGGACAGGGGCAGCTCCATCAGGGACGGCAGGCACTGCCGCGCCACATCCGTGGCCAGCGGCGCTTTCTGCCAATCCATCCCAAAAAACTTGTGCGGATTCTCTTTCAGGTCTTTCTGGCGCTGCGCACGAGCGATCTGCGCCTGCCGGGCGGCTTCGTATTCCGCTCGCTTGACGTGGTAGTGCGCGGCGAAGGCCCCGCCCGCGAGGATGGCAGCAAGGCCCAGCCCCACGGCAAGGCGCAGCGCCCCGGTGCGGGAAAGGCTGCGATTCAGATTGAGCAGGCGTCCCTTGTCCCGCGCCCAGACATCCGCCGAAGACAGCCGGCAGCGATCCGCGAGCCAGTCCATGCTTTCCGAGACCGTTTCAGGGCGCATGCAATCTTCCGGCGCGATGCCGGTCAAGTTCTGAAAGAAGGTCAGCGCCTCTTCGGCCTCTTCGCGCGTGAAAAAGACCTGATCCCCCATCTCCGGGATGACGCCGTTCATGCGGCAGTGCAGCCACCAGGCGGGCCGGCCTTCGCCGTCCTTCGAGGCCGCAAGCTCCAGAGGGAAGAGACCGAGGAAAGACTGCGGCGCATCCAGGCAGGCCGCGAGGCTGCGTGCCGCCGCCCAGGGCCGCCAGTCGTCCGCGAAGTCACCGAAGCCTTCCTGGCCCGTGAAAGTCTGCCAGACGCGCCGCCTCACTTTGGGCAGCCTGTGTCTGGCCATAGCCCGCATGTCCGGCGCATCTTCGCCGAAGCCCACACGCACGGCATCGGCGTGATCACGCAAGTTCTTCCTCGACGAGAGGAACTTCTTCACCGGCATGGCCCAGACAAGGCCGATGGCAAAGGGCTTTCCGTTCAGCAGTACCCGCTCCACGGCTAGTCCTCCGTGCCGCCACCGGCGGCCTCAAGCTCAATGGTGATGACCAGCAAGGTCTTGGCGTACTGCCGCCCGCGCCCGAAGTTCAGCAGGCCCAACGCGTTCGAAAGCTGCTGCGTCTGATCCTGGAACCCCGCCAACACCAGCGTCTGCCCCATCTGCATCTGTGACCGCTGGCTAAACGCGCGTGTGCTCGTCTTGGGGAGCTGCACGGTCAAATCCTGCGTCGAGAACTCCGTCAGCTCGTCCAGGCTGGACAGGTTGATGCTGTACTGGAGCAGCACACGCCTGCGATCCAGGATGTGCGGGATGATGGTCATGGCAAAGCCGGTCGTCACTTCGCCGGGCGTGATCTCCGAGGTCTGTCCGTACTCCGACTGCGTGGACGAGGAGCCCGCCAGATAGGCGATGCGCTTGATGGACTGGATGGGCACGGGCTGGTTGGACAGCACGAGACCGCCCCCGGACGTGACCTGCGTAGCGTTCCCCCACTCCTTGAGCGCCTTGAGCACGCCCGTGGAGTTTTTGAGATCCCCGGACACGATGGTGGCCGAGGCAGTGGACGGCCCGCCCAGAGAAGACAGGCTGCCCGCGACGACGGACACGTCGCCGTTGGCGAAGATGGCTTGGAGATCTATGCCCGCCTCCGCATCGTCCGAGACTTCCAGCGCCCAGACGTTGACCGTCAGCGCGACCTGACGAGACAGGCGCTGATTGATGTCCGCGATGTATGCCGCGACCTGGCGGACGTTTTCGGCGCGATCCCGCACCGTGATGGTGCCTGTGGCCTGATTGCCGACGACTGACCCTTCCGGCGAGAGCAGCGCCTTGACGGCCTTCTCCGTGTCCACCCATACGTCGTATGAGTAGTGCGACTTGTTGGACTGCATCGTCTGCGACGATGTGTCCGCCGTGGACACGGTTTGGTTGACCCCGCCCCCACCGATGGAGGTATTGGAGGTCTCCTTGGACTTGTTGGTGATCTGGCCCTGAAATTCCTGCTTGCCCGGCGCGGACAGCAGCGTGAAGGTCTTCACCGTCAGGCGCGTGAAGACGACCGTCTTTGCCCTGGCGTCATACTCCCAGCCGTAGCCGCTGGCCACGGACACATGGTCGAGCAGGCCGCGCAGCGTCCCCTCGTAGGAGATGGTGAGAACTGTCCCCAGGCCGCCGGACGGCACGTCCAGCAAGTCGGGCAGATCGGCGGGAGCGCCCGGCGTGGGCGTCTTGGCGGGCGTGAGCGGAGCCGGATCCGCGCCGACTTGCACCGTCAGCGGCGTCAGGTCGGAGATGCCCGCCGCGATGCGCGGCAGCGTCCCCCGCATACGCAGGGTGACGTGCGTTGCCAGCTCCGGGGCGCTTTGCGCGCCCGCGCGGATGGGTACGGCTCTGGCTCCGACATACGGTTCCGCGACCACTTCCACCGCCTTGGAACGGGAAAGGGTCGTGAACTCCTTGCCCTTCGCCTCAACATCCTCGTGCGTGGGCGCGCCCTTGTAGGCGCAGCCCACAAGAATGACGCCAAGCAGCAGGGTGGAAAGAAGGCGCATAATCCGGCTATTCGTGTTCATTGGTCATTTTTCCTGATCTATCTTTTTCAGCGTTCTGAAAATATTCTAAGCTCCGCCTGCAAAAAGCATTTTCTCTTCTTATGACCCCAAATGTCTTTATATTATATTTTGTGCAAAGGTAATTGAGCTTTGATTCTGAATAGCCAATCGCAAAGGCAATCATTTTCCGCGAATAGTATTTCTCGGATGCTAAAAAAAGTATCCTTCCAAGAACTATGTACTTCCCATTTTCCGCACTGAATTTGTCAAAATACTCTTTTTCGCAGCGCAGTTCTCGATTCTTGTCGCGGATCTTTTGAACCGCCAGACTGGAGAATCGTTCAAGACGGCGATTTCTCTTTTCAAGTTCCCGCACTTCCCGCATGATCCGTTCCACTCTTCTGCGTCCAAGCCAGATGAAGAGGAGGGAAGTGCTGAATGAGGAAACAAAAACCCAAAGCGGCGTGTGCAAAGCTTCCATCGTCAATCTCAGCATCAGTTCTTCGCATCCGGGCTTGCGGGGATGGCCCGCTTCAGTCGATCCTGCAAAACAAGATTCTTGCAAACGTAAAAACTCCGTGCATCGTCTTTGAAAATCTCTTCTTTCCCCTGGAGGTGCAGTCGTGCGCAATCCATGATTTCCCTGTCATTGCTGTTTCTCCTGATGTCAGAAAGCAATTCCTCCGTCTCGGAAAGGGACACTTTATCTGGAGTATACAGACAAAACAGAACAAAAGCTAAAAAGAATAGTCCAACGAATAACGCCACCATCTGCCGCACAAGACCCGTCCAATCTTTCATGCCCGCTTCACCCCATCGCTCTGCCGAACAGAAAGCCAAGGAGGAAGAAGAGCGAGGCCAGGGAAATGGCCGCCGGGATCAACATCGACATGAACATCCTGTCGAAGCGCTGGAGCAGTTCCAGCCGCAGCTCAAAGTCCCGTTGCGTCAGTGGCCGCCTGTTGCGTGTGTTATTCATCGCCTTGCTCCCGCTTCCAGATGCCCAGCGAGTCGAGTTCCCACTGTGCTTCCTCATCCTTTCTTCTTTTCTCGATTTCAGAAATGCAATTCTTGTATTCCCGAAAATCACCGTAGGTAATTTTGCCGTGGGTCTTCGCAAGCTTTTCCTCGCATGCTCGCAGTTCCGGGTCTGAACGATGGGAAGAGATCGCATCATAGAGTTCTTTCTTTTCCTCAAGGGAGATTTCAGAGCTCTTAGTGCACGAATAAATTCCAAATCCCATAAGAAACAACAGACCGAAAGCAACTAAGTGACTCCCACATTCGGTCTCTCCAAAGAAAAAGGAAATCCTTCCCCAAAGTGACTTCAGAAAACGAAGAGCCTTTTCGCCTCGCGTCTCCGTTTTGCGCTTTCCCCATTCCCGCATGGTGCGCCCCTAATGCTCCGACACTTCCATGACGTTGTTGCCCTCGAAGATGGTCACACGCAGGGCATGGCCATTGCTCTGGAGCGCCCCGAAGAACGCCTTCACGGCATCCTTGAAGGGGCCGTTGAACGTGGAATTGCTTTGCATCTCGTAGTCATTGTGCGCCGACCAGATGAGGGTGTACCCGGCATCCGTCGCCCATCTTTCAAGTTGTGCTTTAAGCATTTCGCCCTTGACGATCTCCCAGGAGCGCACGCCCATGCCGACGGGATTACTGATTGGGACGATTTCCGCATCGGCGGACAGAGACGCCGGAACGGCGGCTGCTGTGCCTCCTGAAGGCGTGCTTGCGGGCGCAGGAGAAGACACGGGAGACACGCTCTCCCGGCTCTCGGCCACGGGCGCGAGCGGAGCCGGAGGCGTCACAGGCGCGGCGACCGGCGTATAGGAAATGGTTTCCGCCTTTTGGGGAGCCGCCGAGGGCAGACTCAACTTCGCGGATGTGTGCGCCGGCAGCGTCGTGGATGCGGGCACGGGCGCGGGAAGCGTGGCTTCCGGCGTCCCGGCGGCCACACCGACGGCCACACCGGCGGGCACGGGATTTTCGGCGGCCACAGGAATCGTCCCGGCGGGAGGCTCCGACAGGTAGACCTGATAGCCCTCGATGAGCATGGCCCCCGCCCCGACATTGTTCCAGCGGCAGAAGTCCCTGACGGGGACGCCATACCGCCGCGCGACGGCGGCCGCTGTGCCCGGTTTGGTCACAGTCACGGTCTTGGCGGAGTTTTCCGCCGCAGCAACGGCGACCGGTTCCCTGGGCGCGTCTCTTTCTGCCTTTTCAGGCTCGACAGGCGTTCCACCGCCGACGATTGGGCTGCTGGACAGCCTGCCTGCTTCCGCCGTGGAAACCGCCGGATTGGGCAAGGGGCGCGATTCCAGCGAAGAGGATGGCCCGCCGTTGGAAGGGGCCGCCGTATAGCGCATCTCGCCCAGATTGCGCGTGAAGCAGAGCAGCTTGCCGTCGGAACTGGAAATCTCCGCATAGCCCAGCGGCTTGCCGTCCTGTTGCGTCACGTTCAGCTTGTAGCTCAGACGGACGCCACCCGAATCAACCAGCGTCATGCCGTTGTTGCGCAGCTCGCGCTCCAGCGCAGTGCCGAACGCGCCCGGAGCCGCATCAACCGAGATCGGCACGTAGGAGGTGTGACGGTCGCTGATCTCCCGCGCCGCCGACACGGCCAGCGCTTCGGCATCCGAAACGTACCGCTCGCTCAGCGCGTCAAAAGAGGCTGTTTCCTGCTTGGCCGCCATGCAGCCGGGCAGGAGAAGCCCCATGAGCGCTATGGTCAAAAAATGTTTCTGTTTCTTCATGATCTTTTCGTATGCTTCACGGTGAGATCGGGAACGGGATAGAGGGAAAGCAGCCCTTCCAGCATGCGGGCAAACGGTTCATTCGGCAGCAAAGAGAGGACATGCATGAGTCTCAGGCCGACTTCATACGCGACAGGCACGTCATCGGGATCCCCCACAGGAGGAGTGAAAGAAATCTTCCCATTCACCGTGTCCGTTTTGGTGTCGCCGGAAATTCTCAGCAGACAAACGCATTTAGCCATTGCCCCCACCCTCATGCTGTTCGCCGCCATTGTGGTCTCCTTCTCCGGCGGAAGATTCCTCCCCATTGCCGTCCGTGGGCACATAGCCCCCGCTGGGCGGATCGTCCTCCCGCAGAATGTCCGTGGTTTCAATGGCCGCGCAGAGCTTGTCCCAGAATTCCTTCAGGCGCTTACTCACCATGAGCGATTCCGCCTGACGCATGGCGTCCTCGAAGGAGAGCTTTTCCGCAAGGACGAGTTCCACATCCCGGAAGGTCATCGAGCGATTATCTTCAGGCAGCTCGATGCACGGCGCTTTGGCGGATGGCACTTCCCCGAAGAACGGATTGCGCCAGACGATCACCGGCGTTCCGGGAAAGACTCTTTCCAGCAGTTCAAGGCCGTTCAGCGTATCCCGCGCGGCCTGCCCGCCCGTGATGACGGTATGCGCGTACACCGTGTGTCCGTTCTCGCGGAGCAGGTCGAAGACACCGCTTTCGCGCAGATAGCCCATCGCCGCCAGAAAGGATGACGAGCCGTTGTCCACCACGGCGTGCGTCCGCTCCGGCAGCCGGGACAGCCGATCGATGAGCAGATCGAAACGCCGCGGCTCCAGCATGTCCGCCTCGTCCAGCAGCTCCACCCGCTCGACGGGATAGCCCGCCGAGCTGGCAAAGGCGTACAGCGTGGCGTTGACGGGATCGGCGTCAAAGGCCGCCACTTCCCGGTCATGCCGTCGGAGAAACTGGACAAGGAAAAAAGCGCACATCGACTTGCCGACGCCGCCCTTGCCCTGAAGGACAAAGTGGATTTTGGACATCAGACTCCCCCTGGTTGAAGTTTCCACTGCCGCAGGAAGGTCAGGACATCCGCCCCCCGTTCCCCGACATCGGCGGCTCCGGGAGCGTTCCCTCTTCGGAGCAACTGGATCCACAGGCCAAAGGCCGGGCCGCGAAATTTCTCCCCACCGGCAAAGCGGGCAAGGAATCCCTCGAACGCCTCCCGCGCCGGGGCGGGAAGCGTCGCATCCGCGCTTGCGCTCGCCTCCCGCCGCCGCTCCTCTTCCTCAAAACGCCGCCGGATCTCTTCCTGACGCGGATCCGCTCCGGGCACGGGCGACTGGCTGGACGGAGCGGGCATCTCGTCCTGCCAGCGCCAGCCCTTGAGCCAGTTCACAAGCTGCGGCACGAAGCGGCCGCGCTCGCGCTGCCAGCTCTTGCTTTCCCTGAAGTGGGCAAGCGTCTGGAGCAGCACCTCCAGCGGGGGCAGCACGCCGCGCCGCCAGAGACGATGCCAGACGGCACGGGCAAGCTCCTTGGCCTCCTTGCGCGGATAGGCGGCATAGAGCGTCTCGAAAGCGGCATTGGCAAGAGAAAAAATCCCCCCACCCCCGCCCCGCGAGGGGCGGTTCTCTGGAAAGGCTTGTCGGGAGACCCAGGAGGAAGAATTGCGGTCTTCCGCAGTTGAGGGGGGGAAAGGGGGGGTAGTGTTATATATATTTTTATTATATATATTATTTCTATTTTGACGGGAGCCGGATTCCGACCGTGTGACATGGCCGGATTCCGACTCATAGCCGGAATCCGGCTGTATCCGAGCGCGACGCGAGGAGTCGCCAGCGCTGCGAAAATTTGCGGAAGAGGGAGAGTCCGCCACATGAGGGCTGACGACGGACTCTCCCTTGGCGCGGAAACAGGAGTTGCCCGCGCCGCCCTGCCGAGGATTAAGCAGGATATATACGCATCCGCGTTCCTGCCGCGAGACGGCCACCAGCCGTTCTCGCATCAGCTCGCGAATGTATTGCTTGATGGACGTGATGCCGCAGCTCAGCCGCTCGGCCAACGTCTTCTGCGTTGGCCAGCAGCGGTCATGCTCGCCTGCATATTCGCACAGGAGCGCATACAAAATTCGTGATCCTGCTGACATCTTCCTCTCCAACACAAAACGGGGAAGGATCGGGCCGTGTAGACGGCCACGAGGGATGAAAGTTTCCATGTCCGATCGCTCCAGACAGGCCACAAAAAAAAGCGTAAAAGAGAGCTGCGGAGCTTGACGCCGCTAAGCCTTTCGGCTAGAGTAAATCCACAAAATTTGCGGATCGCTCCCGCAGATCGGGCTTTCGTGGTGCAAACACGAAAGCCTTTTTTCTTGGGCCTATGTTTTTCTCAAACGCAAATCCTCGCGAGTTGAGTCATTGTTGAGCGGCTGGCTCATCAGGCCGGGGCCACCACACCCCGACGACGCCCGCAGGCGTTTCGCCAAAATTTTTTTGTTGTTTTTTTTGACCAACAATTTTAACATGTTACAAAAGTATAACTTTTGACAAAAAAGACGTAACAAATTTAAATTCCTATCAAAAAATTTTTTTTCATTTTTAAAATCGGTGTGTTGAATTTCATACCCACCTAGTGGGTGACTTTTTTGACCTAATAAAAAAATAGCGAGTTATAGCCAAAGCCATAACTCGCTGTCATAACTGCCTTTTTAAAGACTTTTAAATCATGATATTACTTCTGCAAAAAAGTCCCCTTCCTTCCCCCCGTGCCCCCATCCATCCTTCAAAAAACTCTGTCGGGGAGGATGACGCCCGTCCGGTCATCCCCGCTCATCCCTTGGCCGATGGTTCCCCGGCGGCGCGAAAAAGGCAAGGCCTGCACGGCACGCCGTCGCGGCATCTTTCTGATAAGGCGCGCTGGGGGAGGGGTGGGGGGTACGGGGGCGGGGAACCCCCTCCCGCGCGAGGCGAGGGGGTTCCCCGCCCCCCGTAAGGAAAATCTTACCCTCAGCCGCCAGCCACCTACCGTTTGCCGGGGGGGAGGGTTGTCAGGCAGCGCAGGCGGTCGGCGAAGGTGGTTTTGCGGTAGAGGTTGCGCAGTTCGGCGCCGGGGGTGATGGAGGTCACCACGGCGCGGCCGATGACGAAGCGGTCGTTGTCGTCATCGCCGTTGATGACGCGCACGCCCCAGACGTTGTGGAAGATGGCGGGGCGTCCTTTCCATTCGCCCACATAGAGCATGATATGGCCGCGCATCCAGAGCAGGCTCAGGAAGGGCACGCCCTGGCGCAGGATGATCTTTTCCTTTTCCGTGGTGCTGAGGCCTTCCAGCGGCTGGACGAGGCCGGAGCGGCCCTGGCCGGTGGAGTTGCGTCCCAGCCAGATGCCGAAGGGGGTGAAGAGTTCGCGGGTGAGGGCCGAGCAGTCCCGGTCGCCGAACATGCCGCCCCAGCCGTAGCGCTGGCCCATCATCACGTTGCCGATCTGGGCCACGGCGTCGGGGGTAAGCGGCAGGGGCTTACGCACGGCGTCGGCAATGGGCACGGTGGTGGTGACGGTGGCGGCGTAGCTGCCTTTTTTGACCGGCACGAGCAGGTTGACCATGCCCGGCTGGCCTGTCGGGGTATCGGCCAGCGGCAGGACGGTGCCGATGTTGACCTGTCCGCACTGGCTGCCGGGCAGCATGACCTTGTCGCGCACGATGGCGGCGTAGCTGCCGGTCTGGTAGCGGCGGATGAAGGCGTCGTCCACCAGCGCCACGTCCGAGGCGTCCACCCAGCCGGCGGCCACGGGGCATTCGATGTAATGCCACTGTCCGTCGCGGCTCGTGTGGGTGATGAAGAGCGGCGTGCCCACGGGCAAAAGGGAATACTGGAAATAATCGAAGGGGTTGGCACGCTGATCCGGCGTGGGTTCGCTGAAACGCGGCGTGTGCGTGGGCATCTCGCGCAGATCGGTATTGCGGATGGTGATGGCCCTGGCTTTGGCATTGGGATAGGTGCTCATGCGGGCATTGCGGGCGATGCCGTCCCATTC
Source organism: uncultured Desulfovibrio sp. (assembly GCF_944324935.1). Lineage (GTDB taxonomy): Bacteria > Desulfobacterota > Desulfovibrionia > Desulfovibrionales > Desulfovibrionaceae > Desulfovibrio. Next base: position 67,899 of record NZ_CALUYG010000006.1, read on the forward strand.
GGCCTGCGTCCAGCGGACGTCGTCATGCTTGTAGCCGCGGGCCTTGCGGAAGATGGCAGCGGCGTTGCGGCGCTTGACCGTGGCTTTTTTCATTTGCCAGGGGCCGAAGAAGATGCGGTTGAAGCGGGCGTCCTGTTCGGCCTGATCCGCGGCGGAGAGCAGGGGCGTATTGCCGCCCGCCTGACGGGCAAAGGGCATCAGATCCTGGGGGATGGCGCGCAGATCGCGGACAGTGCCCATCCATGCCGGGCTTTCGCCTTCGCGCGTGGGCACGGGTTTGGCGGCGCAGGCCGCCAGCAGGGCCAGGATGAGCAGCAGGGCGAGCGTGAGACAGCAACGCGCGCCGGATCGAAAGCTGGGGGGCAGGGCCATGACGTCGTCTCCTCCTACTGGATGCGTATGCGGCTCTTGCGGACGAAATCCGCGGGGAGATAGGTCATCTTTGCCTGACGCAGGCCCTCTTCGTCGAGGTCCTGCGCACGATTGAGGAAGCGGAAGCCCTCGCCCGCATGGCGGGCAAAGCAGCAGTTGATGGTCTGGTAGACGCCGCGAAAGCCGCTGAGCCCCTTTTCAAAGTGGACGCCCAGGGTCGTGTCGTCCAGCTTTTCTCCCACGCTGAAGGCCACCATGCGTCCGTCCACATAGAGGGATCCTCCCTGCAGGCCGTCGAAGAGATCCCAGTGGGAGAGCACGCGGTTGATGGCTTCATTCTCGGCGCGCAGGGAGGGGGAGTTTTCGCATTCGTGCCACTGACACCAGTCATCCTGCAGGCCGAGCACATCCTCCACCATCTCGTCGTTCAGCGGCCGGTAGTCCGGTTCGCCGTAGGCCTTGATGAAGCTGTTCACATGATTCTTTTTTTTGTGATAGCGGTTGCCGGGCAGGGTCGCCAGAGCGTCGCGGTCATAGAGATATTCCCACTGGCCGCGATCCTCGATGACGTCCATCTGTTCGGGCAGGCATTCCTTCCAGCGGGCGGCCAGCATGTCCGGCACGCGGATGATGGGGGCGTCTTTCAGGCCGGGCAGCAGGGCGGCCCAGTCCGCCGCGGCCCAGTCGCCCACGGGGGCCCAGTACTGGAGGGCGGGGCGTGTCTGGCGGATCCAGCACAGATCGTGGGCAAAGCACCACTCCAGACCGTAATGATCCTGCCAGCCCCAGAGGTTGGCAAGGCTGTAGTCCAGGGAGCGACAGGGCGTCAGACGCCAGAGAGCGGCGTAGTCCGTCCGCTGGTCGAGATGTATGGGGCGATAGGCGGCATCCTTCATACGGCTTATCCTTTTGTTTCGGCTGGTTCAGCGGGAGCGGCGGGGTGGGCTGCCCCGGTGGGGAATTTGTGGGCGTGCATGGCAAAGCGTGTCCAGTTGCGGTGCAGGACCACATGAAGCATGCAGAGGGCCTGCACGATCTGCGAGATCAGCATGGCGGCAAAGATGCCGGAGGCCGTGCCCCAGAGCTGATGCCCCAGCAGCCAGCCCAGCGGCAGACGGACGAGCCAGAGGCCGCCGCCGAAGATCATAAGATTGTAGCGGGTGGCCCCGGCGCCGTTCATAACGCCGCCCATGACCGTGCTGGCAATGGAAAAGGGCGTGGAGAGCAGATTGAATTCCAGATAAGCGACGATCTGGGCCTGGGTGGCCGTATCCTGCGTCATAAGGGCGGCGATGTCCTGCCGGAAGGGCCAGAGGCAGAGGGCCACAAGGCTCATGGCCGCGGCCGCGATGGCCGTGAGGTTGCAGGCGATGCGTCTGGCCCGTTGCGGGTCGCCCGCGCCGAGGCAGTTGCCTACCAGCACCCCGGCGGTCATGTTGAAGGCCATGCCCGGCATGAAGAGGATGGCCTCCACCCGCAGCCCGGCCGTGAGGCCGGCCAGGGCGGCGATGCTCTCCAGGGGAACCGAGGCCACCAGCACGAAGAGCATGAGATAGCCGGATTGCCAGACGATCTGTGCCGCCCCGGCGGGCAGGGCCACCCGCAGCAGGTAGGGCAGGCCCACCCGCAGCCAGCGGCGGTCCGGCACGGCATGCCGGTGGAGATAGTCGGAGCGGCGCAACAGCAGACAGTTGCAGAGCGCGCCTGTCAGCTGGGCGGCGAAGTTCGTCCAGAGGATGCCGTGCGCCCCGTATGCCGGCAGACCGAACCAGCCCAGCCCGAAGCCCAGGCAGCCCGTCAGCGTCAGCGCGCAGAGCAGGGCCGCCACCCAGAGCGGCGGGATGACCTGCCGCGTGGCGCGGAACATGACGCCCGTAGCCGCGTAGACGTACTGGGCGGGCAGGGTGAGCATGACCACATTCCAGAAGTCCCGGGCCAGCGGGAGAATGCGTTCCGGAACGCGCAGCAGGAGCAGGATGGGGTCGGCCAGCAGCCAGCCCGCCGCGGCCATGATGAAGCCGAGGCCGAAGCTGCCCAGCACGGTGATGCTGACGTACCGCTGGGCCCGGTCCAGCCGTTGTGCGCCCAGCGACTGGCTGACGGCGGCCAGTGCGCCGCTGCTCATGGCCATGACGATGACCATGAGCAGCATGGTGCATTGCGTCACCATGCCCAGGGCCGCCTGTACGTCCGCGCTGATCTGCCCGGCCACCCAGACCGTGATGAGGCCCATGATGAAGACCAGGTACATCATAAGCATCTGTGGCCAGGCCAGCTGCCAGATGGCGCGGGGGGAAGTGCTGAGGTCGGGACGTGACATGGCGATGGACGTAGGTTGACGTTCGAGACGGGGGACTCCCCGTGGCGGGACTTCCCCGGCCGATTCAAAGATAGGCACGCTTCGGCAAAGGGGAAGGGCCTTTTTTCTTCCCCGGAACGGCGGACGGCACGAGCCGCCGTTGTGAAAAACGTTCCGCGGAAAGAGGAAAGCCGGGGGCTGCTGTCGGAAGGCGTGGCCCCTCTCCACCATATCTTCCCGATAAAGCCTTTTCCGTTTGAAACGCTTCACGTTTCGCACCATACGGCTTGTCGCTCCGCGAAAAAAACGGATGTTCCCACTCACATTGGGCCGGCGGCATTTGCTGTCGCCCTGCGTGTTGCCTTTTTTCAAAGACAACACCTTGTAAAAGCGCGCTGGGGGAAGGGTGGGGGGCCTGGGGGGAGCGACCGCAAGGCGGCCCGCAGGGCCGTGCCCGTCAGGCGACGCAGGAGCCTTACGGGCATCGACAGCAGAGCTACCCCCTCTCGCGCGAGGGGAGGGGGTTCCCCTCCCCCCAGACAAACAGCGAATGGCATCAGCACCTAGTCCACAGCATAGCAGCGGGCGAGGTCCTCCGGCGTTTCGCGGCGGCGGATGAGGCGGGCCTTGCCTTCGGCGTCGATGAGCACCTCGGCGCAGCGGCAGCGCTGGGTATAGGAGGAGGACATGGAGAAGCCGTAGGCCCCGGCGTCAAGGATGCCGAGGATGTCCCCCTCGTGCAGGGCGGGCAGCAGGCGTTTTTTGGCGAGGATGTCCCCGCTTTCGCAGATGTTGCCCACGATGGTCTGTTCCTTTTCGGCGCGGTCGGCCGTGCCGGCGGGGCCGGCGTAGATCTCCAGATCGTGGAAGGAGTCGTACATGGCCGGGCGGGCCAGCACGTTGAAGCCCACGTCCGTGCCCACATAGCAGGTCTCGCCGTTGTACTTCACATTGTTGACGCCGGTGAGGATCATGCCGCATTCGGCGGCCACATAGCGGCCCGGCTCCACGAGGAAACGGCCGGCATATCCCGTTTTGGCGCTCCAGCCGCTGATGAGGGCGTGGAGCTTCTCGGCCAGATCGGCCATGTCCAGGCGGGGCTGTCCTTCATATTTATGGTAGGGGATGCCGAAACCGCCGCCGAAATCGATGATCTCCAGACCGCGCAGCACGTCGGCGGGCAGGCGTTCGGCCAGCTCCAGCAGCACGGAGGCCGCCGCGATGTAGCCGTCGGCTTCCATGAAGAGGGAGCCGATGTGATGGTTGATGCCGGCCAGGCGCATGTCGTGGCGCTTGAGGATGGCCAGCACCTCGTCCAGCAGGTCGGGGGTGACGCCGAACTTGGTCTCCTTGCCGGCGGTGATCACTTTCTGATGATGGCCGGCGCCGATGCCGGGATTGAAGCGCACCATGACGCGCCCGCCGCGGTTGAGGCGGCCGAGGGTCTCCAGCTGGGAGAGGGAATCCACGCTGACGAGCACGCCCTGGTCCAGCGCGTGACGCATCTCGTCGGCGGAAATGTTGTTGGCGATGTAGAGGATCTGATCCGGGGTGAAGCCGGCCAGCTTGTCCAGATAGAGCTCGCCGGGGCTCATGGCGTCCACCACGAGGCCTTCCTCGCGGATGATGCGCAGCAGCACGGGGTTGGCGTTGGCCTTGACCGAATAGTTGACCCCGAAGCCGGCATGGGCGGACAGGGCCATCAGTTCGCGGCAGCGGCGGCGCAGCATGTTTTCATTGTAGACATAGAGGGGGGAGCCCCATTTTTCCAGCAGCTGGGCCGGCGTGTTGTCGCCGAAGAAGGAGATCTCGTCGCTGTAGCGGGAACGGATGTCGGACATGGCATACCTCGATGGCGGCTGCGGACGCCTGCGGCGTCCTGAATTTCAAAAGCAAAAAAATATGCGTCCGGCGGGGGAGGCTTGTCAAGCAAGAATGGCTCGCAATAACGTACGCCGCGGCAGGCGGCGCGGGCGGCGGGACGATTGACAGGCAGGGGCAATCATGCTTTGGTGACGGGTCAGGGAACGTCAGGCCGCAGGCGGCGAACCGTGGCGGCAGCCCCTGTTTTTCCGCAACTTACAAGGCATCGGGAGAAAAAATTTCTATGCCCATCACAACTGGCGACACCGTGCGTGTGCACTATACGGGCACGCTGGCCGACGGAACGGTCTTTGACTCCTCACGCGGGCGCGAGCCCCTTGAATTCGTGCTGGGCGGCGGCATGATCATCCCCGGCTTCGAGCAGGCCGTACAGGGACGCGAAGCCGGCGGCACCGTCACGGTCACCATCGCGCCGGCCGACGCCTACGGCGAGGCGGACCCGGACCTCGTGTTCACCGTGGACCGCGCCCAGATGCCGGACAATATCCCGCTGAAGGTGGGCACGCCCCTCCAGCTCTCCAGCGAGCAGGGCCAGATGGATGTGGTCATCAGCGAGGTGACGGAGACGGAAGTCACCCTGGACGCCAATCATCCGCTGGCGGGCAAGGAACTGACCTTTGAGATCGAGATCGTCAGCGTGGCCTAGACCTGTTGACGCATGAGCAAAGAGCACTCCAAACAGGTAAAGCATATGATCTGCGCATGAGCTTATGTCCGTTGATGCTCGCCAGCCGCATGCCCCGCAGTTCCCCAGGTAAAAGCGCGCTGGGGAAGGGATGGGGGGCGTGGGAGGAAGGGAAAACCCTCCCTCGCCGGCGGAGGGGTTTCCCTTCCTCCCCCAAAAAAGCTGTGCAGAGCGTCAACAGGTCCTCAACGCTCCCGCGCGCAGGCCCCGACAGGGAGGATATATGAGCAACTCCGCACGACAGAACGCCATCCAGGCCATCACGTCCTACAAGGACGAGGCCAATATCGACTACGCCAGAAACCGCCCCGTGGATTTCTACGGCTGCAACGTCTTTGACGACAAGGCCATGCGCGCCCGTCTGCCCAAGGACGTGTACAAGTCCCTGCACAAGGCCATTACGCTCGGCGAGCGCATGGACCCCTCCATCGCCGACACCGTGGCCGCGGTTATGAAGGACTGGGCCATCGAAAAGGGCGCCACGCATTTTGCCCACATTTTCTATCCCCTCACCGGCCAGACGGCGGAGAAGCACGACAGCTTCCTCATGCCCGACGGTTACGGCGGCGTCATCGCCGAATTTTCCGGCAATATGCTCATCCGCGGCGAGCCGGACGCCTCCTCCTTCCCGTCCGGCGGACTGCGCTCCACCTTCGAGGCGCGCGGCTATACCGCCTGGGACGTGACGAGCCCCGCCTACATCATGGAGAACCCCAACGGGACCTTCCTCTGCATCCCGACCATGTTTCTCTCGTGGACGGGCGTCGCGCTGGACAAGAAGACCCCGCTGCTGCGCTCCGGTCAGGCGCTCAACCGGGCGGCCCGGCGCGTGCTCAAGATCTTCGGCATTGAACCGGAACTGCCCATCGTCTCCTTTGCCGGGCTGGAGCAGGAATACTTCTGCATCGACCACAACTACAATTTTGCCCGTCCCGATCTGCAGGTGGCGGGGCGCTCGCTCTTCGGCGCGCGTCCGGCCAAGGGGCAGGAATTCAGCGATCAGTATTTCGGCGTCATCCCGCAGCGCGTGCTTTCCTACATGATGGAAGTGGAGTACGAGCTCTACAAGCTCGGCGTGCCCGTACGCACCCGGCACAATGAGGCCGCGCCCAGCCAGTACGAGATCGCGCCCCTTTACGAGGTGAGCAATCTGGCGGTGGACCACAACCATATCATCATGTCCACCCTGCGCAACGTGGCCAAGCGCTACGGCCTCAAGTGCCTGCTGCATGAGAAGCCCTTCCACGGGGTCAACGGCTCGGGCAAGCATGTGAACTACTCCATCGGCAACCGCGAGCTGGGCAGCCTTTTCGATCCCGGCGCGACCCCGCATGCCAACGCCAAGTTCCTTGTCTTCTGCTCGGCCATGATCCGCGCCGTCCACAAGTACGGCGGCCTGCTGCGGGCCACGGTGGCCAGCGCCAGCAACGACCATCGCCTGGGCGCGCATGAGGCCCCGCCGGCCATTATGTCCATCTTCCTGGGCGATCAGCTGACGGAGGTCTTTGAAGCCTTCCGCGCCGGCCGGGTGGAGAACGCCGCCAACGGCAAGCCCGCCCGCATGATGAACGTGGGCGTGGACACCCTGCCGCCCCTGCCCACCGATCCCGGCGACCGCAACCGCACGAGCCCGGTGGCCTTCACGGGTAACCGCTTCGAATTCCGCGCGCTGGGCTCCAGCCAGTCCGCCGCCGGCTCCATCACGGCGCTCAATGCCATGATGAGCGATTCCCTCAACCATGCCGCCGACTATCTGGAAAAGGAGATCAGCGCCGGCAAGGACGTCAACGCCGCCATCCAGTCCTATGTGGAGCACGTCATCGAGGAGCACAGCGCCATCATCTTCAACGGCGACGGCTACTCGGAGATCTGGCACAAGGAGGCCGCGCGGCGCGGTCTGCCCAATCTGCGCAATACGCCCGAAGCCCTGCCGGAACTCATCCGCCCGGAAGTGGTGGCTCTCTATGAGGGCAACGGCATCCTCAACCGCGCCGAGCTCAAGGCCCGGCACGACATCTATCTGGAACAGTATTGCAAGACCCTCCGCACCGAGGCGACCCTCGTCATCCGCATGGCCCGTACCATCATCTTCCCGGCGGGCATGCGCTATCAGGGCGAGCTGGCCGAGACGGCCGCCCGCATGAAGGCCGTGGGCATGGACATCCGCGTGGACATGCTGCGCGACGTGACCGAGCAGCTCCGCGGCATGCAGGATGCCGTGGTGCGGCTGGAGACCGCGCTGGGCGGCGTGGACGGACAGAGCGACCTGCTGACCCGCGCCCGCCTCTACTGCGAAGAGGTGCTGCCTCTCATGGGCGAGGTGCGCCGCTACGCCGACCTGCTGGAGACCCGCGTGGCCGATGATCTCTGGGATCTGCCCAGTTATCAGGAGATCCTTTTCGGCAAGTAGACGGAAGCGGCGAAAGCCGCCGCTCGGACCGCCGGAGGCGTCTCCTCTTTCCCGCATGCAAAGACGGGCCGGTACCGCGAAGGTATCGGCCCGTTTTCGTCACAGGCAGAGGATCTCCCCGTCCGCCGGAATGAGGAGACGTCGCTCCAGCCCTTCGGCCGCGGCGAAGGCCCGCAGGCCGGCGCGGTCGAGGCAGGCGTGGTTGACCGCGTCCATATGCGTGGCGATGAGCGTGGCGTCGGGCGCGGCCTGCGCCACTTCCCGCACGCCGTCGACGCCCATGAGGATGGGGGTTCCGTCGTACATCTGGGCATTGGCCGCATTGAGCGCGATGACCTGCGGCCCGTGGGTCGTGATGGCGCGTTGCACGCCGCCAAACCAGAGCGTGTCGCCCGCGGCGTAAAAGACCTTCTCATCCGGGGCGCGCAGCACGAAACCGCAGGCCTCGGCAGGCAGAGCGAATTTCCGGTAATAGTAGGCGGCGGTCACGCCGTCGCCGTGCAGGGCCTCCGTCCTGTACAGCTCCACCTCTCCGAAGCGGACGCCCTCCGCGGCAAGCGTCGTGACGTGGCAAAAGCCAAGCGCCCGCATGTCGCCGGCCTCCTTTTCGGACTGCACGAAGACCGGCATCGTCCTGGGCAGGGCCTGCGACGCGTGGGCGTCGAAATGATCGAAATGATGCATGTGGGTGACGATGACCGCATCCACGGCAATGATGGCTTCCACGGGGAGCGGCAGCTCCACCAGCGGATTGGCCAGATCGTTGTAGGGAGAAGGGACGGGCGGACAGGAGCCGCGCGGGGCGAAAAAGGGATCGACAAGGAAGCGCGAGCCGCCGAAAGTGACGATGCTCGTTGCGCCGCGGATCTGCTGGAACTGCATGAAGCACCTCTGCTGAAGGACGTTGCGGCATCCGCGCACGCGCAAGGGCGGCGTGAGGACGTCGCCCGCCCGCACGGCGGGGGTGGCGGAGGCCGTTCCCTTCATGGTAGCATGGGCGGGACAGATGGCAAGAAGGCACTTTTTCCATAGCCAGTACCCCGGAGGATACTGTGATGAGACGACAGGACGACGATGCCGGGCAAGATGAGCGGCCAGCCGTGCCGGCACTGGAAACGCATTGCCCGGTGGCGGCCACGCTCCAGCTCATCGGCGGCAAGTACAAGGGGCTGATCCTCTGGAATCTCATGGACGGGGCACGCCGATTTTCCGCATTGCGGCGGGCGGTCCCCTGCGCCACGCCCAAGATGCTCACCCAGCAGCTGCGCGAGCTGGAGGCCGACGGCCTGATCAGCCGCACGGTTTACCCCGTCGTGCCCCCGAAGGTGGAATACGCCCTTACCGATCTTGGAAAGAGCCTTCACCCCGTGCTGGAAGCCATGCAATCCTGGGGAGCGGCCTATCTGGCGCGGCAAGGACGGTGCGGTCATATGTCCTAGAGCGGATTCGCAGGGAAATCGTGTCTAATCTCCCTGCTGGCGCTGCCCTCACACTCCACATTTTCACTGTGGAATTGCTCTAACGGGGAAAGCATGCGTGTGATCAGCCGCGAAATGGGCTATGCGCCTATTCCGGCCGAGCAAGTAGCTTGACGAAACAGGGGAATATTTTTACAAAAAAAAAATTCTGTGCATGGAGTCGTCAGCGATGTCAAAGTTTCCCCACGTCTCTCTCTCTCTCTCTCTCTCTCTCTCTCTCTCTCTCTTGCTGATATAAACACCACCACAGGGCTACCGTCGCGCCGTCATGCTAGCGTCTTTTGCCGGCATGCGCCGTCCTTCCCGCTGGCGTGCATCATCGCACACGAACAGGGGAGGGCTGCCGCATGAGCCCTTTGTCCGTCAATCACAATCTCATGGCCTGGGACGTGTCCCGTCAGCTGTCGGCGCATTACGACTCGCTGGCCGATTCCGTGCGTCGTCTCTCTACTGGGCTGCGTGTGGAGCGGGCGGCGGACGATGCGGCCGGGCTGGCCATTCGCGAGCTCATGCGGGCGGATATCAAGGCGCTGGGGCAGGGCGTACGCAACGCCAATGACGCCATCTCCATGATCCAGACGGCGGACGGGGCCTTGCAGATCATCGACGAGAAGCTCATCCGCATGAAGGAGCTGGCCGAGCAGGCGGCCACCGGCACGTATGACTCCACGCAGCGTCTCATGATCGACAGCGAATTCCAGCAAATGGCCTCGGAGATAGACCGTATTGCCAAGGCCACGGAATTCAACGGCGTGAAACTGCTGGACGGCTCCCTTTCCGGCCGGCATGACGGATCCGGCGCAGGCAGCAAGGACGGCCTGTCCTCAACGGGCGCGCTCAAGGTGCATTTCGGCACGGCCAACGACAGCGCGGAGGACTATTACTATGTGGAGATCGGCAATTGCACGCTGGCAGGGCTGGGGCTACGGGAAGGCGCAGCCGAGCCTGTTGCACGTAATGCGGATGCAGCGGTGGCTCCCCTGCAACAGCTGACAGGGGAACACAAATATGCAGATATTGGTTTTGGTCCTGATTTCAGCGAACTCAACGACTTTGCAGATTTCCAGGAAGAACGCTTGGAAGTCGGAACGATGCCGACTTCCATTTTCAAAGCGAAAGAAGGAAAATGGTATGTCGGATGTGCAAATGGTCAGGGATATGAAAATGCTCTGCTGTTGATTCCTGCCGGCACAAAAAATTTTGTATTCAATCAAATCGGCGCAGCATATGCGACTACAGCCGACAACGATATCCAGCTTTTTACCAGAGATGGAAAACATCTGGCTGGGACGTTTCCCATCCCTGAATATTATAGATTTATGGCTGGTCAGGATGTCAGGCTGGAAAAAGTTTGCGATAAAATAGGATTCACTATAGATGAGTATGATGCTACGTATGTGAATACCGGCCCCGTGGTGTATGATAATGGAGAAACGCTGTCGTTTACTTCGTATAACGGTATGAATATAGGTTTTTCAAGAGATTATACGCCTGCCTTTACGCCCTTCCCAAGCTATGAGATTTTGACCATCGATGTCGTGACGGAGGATCTCGTCATCTGGCTGCCCGGCATAGCGGGTGCTGAGTTCAAGTACTATACACGCGATGGCGGTGGGGGACAGCCCGCCACTCCTGGTGGGGAGATGGCTGTTGGTGGCGACATCATTTCCATCAAGACGCAAGAGCTCGCCCAGCAGGCCTTGAGCCGTCTGGACAATGCCATCGTCCGCAAGGATGAGATCCGGGCCCATCTTGGCGCGACGCAGAACCGTCTGGAAAATACGGTGACCAATCTCAATGTGCAGGCCGAGAGTTTGCAGGCCGCCGAGTCCCGCATCTCCGACGTGGACGTGGCGACGGAGATGACGACCTTCGTCCGCAATCAGGTGCTGACCCAGTCGGCCACGTCCATGCTGGCACAGGCCAACGCCTTTCCGCACATGTTGCTGCAATTGTTGCAGGGGTAGCCCGCCGCCGGACGACCGCTGTCCGCTGGCGAAAGAACGTCTCTCATCGGCTCACGCTTGACAATGCCGGGCCTTCGGCCTATCCTCCCAAAAAATAACGACAACAGGTAAAAACTATGTCCCTTTCCTTCCGCACTCAGTTCAGCTTTGCCGCGTGGTGGTGGCGTTCTGACGTATGCAGGGGGGACGTGCGGGCCTTGCCCGCCGCATAGCGTTATCTGTTTTGCCACTGGCTGATAAGACGCCGTCCCCCGGGACGGCGTCTTTTTTTGTTTCATGGCCCGGCCTTTCTCCGCCAGAGCGTTTTGCCGCTGAAGAAAACTCTGGAGACCCGCCGCGCCGAAACCCGGACAACACGAGGACAGAACATGCACGAACCCATCAGCACCTCACACGCGGAAAAAGCAGCGGAACCGACGGCGCAGCCGCCATGCGTCCTGCGGCAGCAGGCGCGCTGGCTCCCGGCGGATATGGATACGCCCATCAGCCTTTTTCTGGGCATGGCGGGCCACGGCGACGGCATCCTGCTGGAAAGCGCCGAGGTGGACGGCCGCTGGGGGCGTTACAGCGTGCTGGCCTGCGACATGGCCCTTGTGCTGACCTGCCGGGAAGGGCATCTTGCCGTGGACATCCGGGACGAGCGCCTTGCCCCGCTGGCCGTGCATGACGGCCAGCCGTATGTGGAAGGCTTGCGCGCCCTCATGCGGCATGTGCGGATAACGGCCCCCGAGGGCATGGACGTGCCCCCCATCACGCGGGCGCTGTACGGCTGGCTGGGCTTCGGCATGGCCAGACTGTTCCACCCCACGCTGGCCGGGGTCATGCCGGAGGCCGAAGCCGAGGCCATGCTGGTGCTGCCGGGCACGGTGCTCCTCTTTGACCATCTGTACAACCGGCTGTGCCAGATCAGCCTCGGCGAACACCGGGAGGTGCACAGCGGCCGGCAGACGGCCGACGAGGCATCGTCGGATGCGGGCGAAGTGACCGCCAGCCCGGATGAAGCGGGCTACAAGGCCGTGGTGGAGCGCATCCGTGCCATGCTGCACGCGGGCGAGGCCATACAGGTCGTGCCGTCGGTGCGCTTTTCCACTCCGTTTTCGGGGGATGCCTTCACGCTCTACCGCCGCATGCGCCGCTACAACGCCTCCCCCTACATGTTCTATATGAAGATCGGGGACATGACGCTTTTCGGCTCTTCCCCGGAAGTCATGGTGCGCTGCACGCGCGGCAAATTGCAGCTGTCGCCCATTGCCGGCACGCGGCGGCGTGGCCACGACGATGCGGAAGATGCCCGTCTGGCCCAGGAATTGCGGGACGATCCCAAGGAGCGCGCCGAACACGTCATGCTGGTGGATCTGGGCCGTAACGATCTGGGGCGCGTGGCCCGGCCCGGCAGCGTCACCCTGGAGCGCCGCATGGAAGTGGAGCGATTCTCCCACGTCATGCATCTGACCAGCCGCGTCACGGCCCATCTGGACGAGGGCAAGGATGCGCTGGACGTGCTGGCGGCCACCTTCCCGGCGGGTACGGTGAGCGGCGCGCCCAAGGTGCGGGCCATGCAGATCATCCGTGAGATGGAAGGACGGGGACGCGGCCCCTACGCGGGCTGCATCGGCTGGCTGGGGCTGGACAAGGATGCCGTGCATCTGGACACCGGCATCACCATCCGCAGCATGTGGCTCAGGGACGGCGAACTGTGCTGGCAGGCCGGGGGCGGCATCGTCCACGATTCGGACCCGGAACTGGAATGGAAGGAAGTCTGCAACAAGTCGGCCATCATGCGCCTTGCCCTGCGTAACGAGGAAAAATGCCATGTTTCTGCTCATCGATAATTACGATTCCTTTACCTACAATCTGGTGCAGGCCTTTTATGCGCTGGGACAGAAGCCGCTGGTGCTGACCAATGACGACCCGCGCATCCTCGAGCTGGCCCGTGACCCCGAGCTGCGGCAGGTCTGCATTTCGCCCGGGCCGGGACGGCCGGAGAACGCCGGCCTCTGCCCGCGCTTCCTGGAGCTGCTGCCCACGCACATCCCGGTACTCGGCGTCTGCCTCGGGCATCAGCTGCTCGGCCTGCACGCCGGGGCGCGGGTGGAGGTGGGGCCCTGCATCATGCACGGCAAACAGTCGGAGATCGTGCACGACGGCAGCGGTCTCTTCGACGGCCTGCCCAATCCCCTGCGGGTGGCGCGCTACCACTCGCTGGTGGTGCGCGATGACGGCCCCGTCTCCATCCCCTTCACCGTGACGGCCCGCGCCCCGGAAGGCGAAGTCATGGCCCTGCGCTATGATGACCGGCCGTGGGTGGGCGTGCAGTTCCATCCCGAATCCATCCTGACCCCGGAAGGGCTGCGCCTGCTGGGCAACTTCCCCCAGGCTATCTTGCCCGCCGAGGCCAATGCCCTGCACATGGACCGCATCCTCGAGCGTCTGGCCCGGCGCGAAGACCTCACCCCGGACATGGCGGCCGCCGCCTTTGCGGCCCTTATGGACGGCAAGCTCACCGCCGCGCAGGCCGGAGCCTTCCTGCTGGCCCTGCGCATGAAGGGGGAATGCGCGCTGGAGCTGGCCCATGCCACGCGCGCCGCGCTGGCCCGCGCCGTGCGCGTGGACGGCGTGGGGAGCGCCATCGACGTGGTGGGGACAGGCGGCGACGGCCGCCACTCCTTCAATTGCTCCACCGCCACCTCGCTGGTGCTGGCCGGTATGGGCCACAAGGTGGTCAAACACGGCAACCGGGCGGTGTCCTCCACCTGCGGCAGCGCCGATGCGGTGGAAGCCCTGGGCATCGACCTCAAGACCGATGCCGCCGCCGTGGCCGACATGGTGCGGGAACGCAACTTCGCCTTCCTCTACGCGCCGCACTTCCATCCGGCCTTCAAGAATATCGGCCCGCTGCGCAAAGAGTTGGGCGTACGCACGCTGTTCAACCTCCTCGGCCCCATGATCAATCCCGCCCGCCCCAGCCATCTGCTCATGGGCGTTGCCCGTCCCGAGCTGCTGCGCCTCGTGGCCGAGACGCTGGCCCAGTCGCCGCTGGAACGGGCGGCCGTGGTCTGGGGCGCGGGCGGCTATGACGAACTGACCCCCATAGGCCCGGCGGACGTGCTGCTGCTGCAACACGGCAAGATCTCGCCTCTGCCCCTTGACCCCGCGGACTTCGGCATCCAGCCATGCACTCCGGAAGATCTGGCCGTCAACAGCAAGGACGAAGCCGTGGCCGTGCTGCGCGAGCTGCTGGCCGGGCGCGGCAGCCGCGCCATGCGGGACATGGTGACGCTCAATGTGGGCCTGGCCCTCTATCTGCTCGAAGACGCGCCCACGCTGGAGCTCTGTATGGCCCGCGCCCGCGAAGCCGTGGAATCCGGCCTGGGAAGGAGAGTGCTCCATGCGGCTTGAGCGCTTCCTCTGGGCCAAGGCAAGCGAAGTGGCTGCCCTGCGCCGTCAGGAACGGGAAGGGGGGCTGCCCGCCCCCTTCACCGGGCCGCGCGACAACTTCCTCGCAGCCCTGCGCCGTCCCTCCGGTCAGGCCCCGCTGGCCGTCATTGCCGAATACAAGCGGGCCTCGCCCTCCCGCGGCGTCATCTGCCGCGACCTGACGGCCGCCGAGGTCGCCCGGCAGTACGCGCAGGCCGGAGCCGGAGCCCTCTCCGTCCTCACGGAAGAGCGCTTCTTCCAGGGGCGGCTGGACTACCTCGCCGAAGCCCGCACCGCCCTCAGGGACGCCGGTTGTCCCGTGCCCCTGCTACGTAAGGACTTCCTCTTCGATCCGCTCCAGATAACGGCCACGGCCGCCACACCGGCGGCGGCCCTGTTGCTCATCGTGGGCCTGACGCCCGACGTGGCCCTGCTGCGTCAACTGCGCGAGCAGGCCGAGGCCCACGGCATACAGGCCGTAGTCGAAGTCTTCGACGCGGACGAGCTGTCCCTCGCCCGCGCCAGCGGGGCCCGCATCATCCAGGTCAACGCCCGTGATCTGGCGACCCTGCACGTGGACCGCACCGCCTGCCTCGATATCGCCCGCCGCTTCCCCCCCCAGGACGGCGAATGCTGGATCGCCGCCAGCGGCATGGACGCCCCGGAACATCTCCGCGCCGCCGCCGAGGCCGGCTATGACGCCGCCCTCGTGGGCACAGCCCTTATGAAGGACGGCCAGCCCGGTACCGCCCTGCGTTGTCTGCTGGCCGGGAGGTGATGCGGGGGATGTTTTTTGCGGGGGAAGGGGACCCCCCCGCCTCGCGCGGGCGGGGTTCCCCTTCCCCCGCCCCCCCAACCCCTCCCCGGCGCGCTTTACCGGGAGGGGTGAAGGACATCGTTTCCCGTAAGTGATCGCTTCCCTGTCCCGTCCCCCGGCGTACTCCCCATGCCGCCGGGGGACGGAGGAACTGGGGCGGGGCGGCGATATTATGAGCTGGGTACTCCCCATGCCGCCGGGGACGGAGCAGGCAGGGGGCGGCCTGCGGGATACGACGGCGGGAAGCTGACCAGAAGAAAAGTTTCGGGGGGAGGGGGCGCGGGGGAGGGGGACCTTTTCAAAGGCCGGCAGATTGTAAATTGAAAGTTAACAGAGGGCTTG